>JANNFC010000159.1:0-1763 GCA_031379405.1 Betaproteobacteria bacterium
TGGGGCGACGTGTAGCAATGAACCCTGAGGCCTGCTGCTTCCATGGCGGCGCGGACAAAGGCAACTGTCGAGCCTTTGCCATTGGTGCCCGCCACATGGATGACAGGGGGGAGTTTCCCGTGAGGATTGCCGAGGCCTGCAAGAATGCGCCACATGCGATCAAGGCTGAGATCGATGATCTTGGGGTGCAGCGAGAGAAGCCGCGCGAGGATGGCGTCGCTGGCGCGCATCTCAGGCCGGGGGGAGAGCGATGAGCGCGCCAGCGGGCTTTTCGTAGACGGGCGCTTTCATCAGGATGCGGGCGATGCTGCTCACGGTTTCGCGCATCTGGTGGCGATGCACCACCATGTCGACCATGCCGTGATCGCGGAGATATTCCGCGCGCTGAAACCCCTCGGGCAGTTTTTCGCGAATGGTTTGCTCAATGACCCGCTGGCCGGCGAAGCCGATAAGGGCACCGGGCTCGGCAATGTGCACATCCCCGAGCATGGCGTAGGACGCGGTGACACCACCTGTCGTGGGATGGGTGAGGACGACAATATAGGGCAGCTTTGCAGCGCGCAGCTCCTGCACGGCCACCGTGGTGCGTGGCAATTGCATCAGCGAAAGCACGCCCTCCTGCATGCGGGCGCCGCCGGATGCGATGAAGAATACAAATGGCGATTTGCGCGTAACCGCCGCACGCATGGCGGTGATGATGGCCTCACCGGCGGCCATGCCGAGGGAGCCGCCCATGAAGGCGAAATCCTGCGCTGCAATGACCATGGGCAAATCGTCAAGCATGCCGATGCCCGCCAGGATGGCGTCTTCGGCTTCATTCTTGGTGCGGGCTTCCTTGAGTCGGTCGATATACTTGCGCTCGTCGCGAAACTTGAGCGGGTCGGTGGCCACCTGCGGCAGGGCTAGTTTCTCGAATACGCCATTGTCGAACATGGCTTTCAGCCGAATGCCCGGAGCCATGCGCATGTGATAGCCGGAGCTCGGAATCACAAACTGATTGGCTTCAAGATCCTTGTAGAAAACCATTTCGCCGGAATCGGGATCCTTGATCCACATATTCTCCGGCACCTCGCGTTTGACACCAAGGAACGAGCGGATTTTCGGGCGGACAAAATTCTTGATCCAGTTCAACGACCAACTCCCGCCGCAATATCGCGCACCAGCGCATGGACAGCTTTCACCGTCTTGGACGTGGGCTTTCCGGCTTTTGTAAGACTGTCTTTGATGGCACTGACCAGGGCTGAACCCACCACGACGCCATCGGCGCTCAAGGCTATGGCGCGGGCCTGTTTTGCGGTCTTCACGCCAAAGCCCACAGCGATGGGAAGTGCCGTATGGTGGCGCAGCCGGTCAACATTGGCTTGCACACTTTTGAGGTCAGGCGCCTTGGTGCCGGTGATGCCGAGGACAGAGACATAGTAGACAAACCCGGATGTGTTTTTGAAGACCTGCGGTGCCCGCCGATCATCGGTGGTGGGGGTGGCCAGCCGGATGAAATTGAGGCCGGCCTTCATGGCGGGAAGGCACAGCTCGCTGTCTTCCTCAGGCGGCAGATCAACCACGATCAAACCATCGACGCCAGCCGCGAGTGCGTTTTTCAAGAACTTCTCAACCCCGTAGACATAGATGGGATTGTAATAGCCCATGAGCACGACCGGCGTGTCGTTGTCGCCCTTGCGAAACTCAGCGACCATCTTCAGCGTCTTGGCCATGGTCTGCCCCGCCCGCAAGGCGCGTCCAGGACAGCGCCAGAAACGCCTCGG
>JANNFC010000162.1:0-1815 GCA_031379405.1 Betaproteobacteria bacterium
ATCACGCCACGGTCGGCGCGCGAACTCTCGCGCTTTTCCAGCACCTTGAGCTTGGCGTGGATGGTGTCGCCCGCCTTCACCGGGTTGGTGAACTTGAGGCTATCAAAACCCAGAAACGCGATCAAGGTATCGTCATACAGATGCAAGAGGTGGCCGCGCTTTTTTGGACACGAAATCGGGTCTGCATAAGTGGATGAACTGCTCTATCGTAACGGCAGCGATGCCGATTAAAAGGAGCAGAAGCCATGAAACGATCACGCAGGAACCATTCATCAAAGTTCAAAGCCCGCATCGCCCTGGAAGCACTTCGAGGCGATGCAACACTTGCCGAACTGGCCTCGCGCCACGGCGTGCACACCACGCAGATCGCCCTCTGGCGCAAGCAGTTGCTTGAGCACGCCGGCGAGGTCTTCGACAACGGCAACCCGGCCGCGGAGGACGCCGAGCGGCGTATCCGCGATCTGCAGGCGAAGGTAGGCGAGCTCACCATGGAGCGTGATTTTTTGTCAGGGGCGCTCGGTCGATTCGGCCTGCCGAGCGCAAAACGCTGATCGAGCGCCATAGCGAGATGACGATCATGCGCCAATGCGAGTTGCTTGAAGTGTGCCGCTCGAGCCTGTACTACCAGCCCAAGCCGGTGTCGCCAGCCGATCTGATGCTCATGCGCCGCATTGACGAACTGCACCTTGCGCATCCGTTTCTGGGCGCGCGCAAGCTCGCCCGCATGCTGGTGCGCTGCGGCGTCAAAGTCGGCCGCCGTCACGTAGGTAGCCTCATGCGCCTGATGGGCATCGAGGCGATCTACCGCAGGAGACGCACCAGCCTCCCGGCCAAAGGCCACAAGATCTACCCGTACCTGCTCGCCAATGTCACGATTGAGCGGCCCAACCAGGTGTGGGCCACCGACATTACCTACGTGCCCATGGCCCAAGGCTTCGCCTACCTGGTGGCGATCCTGGACTTGTACAGCCGCAAGGTGCTCGCCTTTCGGGTGAGCAACGCCATGAGCACGGACTTCTGTGTCGAAGCCCTGGAGGAGGCGCTGGCGCGCTACGGCGCCCCGGAGATATTCAACACCGATCAGGGTAGCCAGTTCACCGCCGATGAGTTCACGACGGTGCTTCTGGCCAAGGGCGTGCGCGTGAGCATGGACGGCAAGGGACGTTGGATCGACAATGTGTTCGTCGAGCGGCTGTGGCGCAGCGTGAAGTACGAGAACATCTACCTGCACGCCTACGCAACCGTGCGTGAACTGAAAGCCGCACTTGCGTGTTACTTCGAATTCTACAATGCGCACCGGCCGCATCAGAGTCTCGACTACCGTACGCCTGATGAAATGTACTTCACAACCGTCGACATGAAGAAGGCGGCGTAGGATGAAGCAACGCTTTTTCACCGCAGCGGGCATTACGTGCTGGATCGAGCGCGCTGATGGCGCGACCCGATTCCAGGCAAAAATGGGTAAGGGTAAGATATCAACCGAAGCCTCGGCGTTGATCCTGGCGCATCCTAGAGAACCGATTTCTCGCGACCCGGATGTCGCAAGCGCCGGCGGCGCGGTTTGTACGATTGGGCATCATCTGAATTTGCAATCGGTAAAGAACTCAGCCAACATGTCAATTAGATTTGAGTTTCTCACTAACGTGGAAAACGCTTGCACCGCAGTTCAACACTTAACGAAGTCACTTTTTCTGTCTAAACGAGTGGGGCCACCTCTAAGTTCTCCACGAATGCCCGTTTACTACGCCAAAGGCTTCGCGTCTCATTCGTAGGATAATCGAGTTGGCAACCAATCCTGGGGACATAATCCTAGAC
>JANNFC010000193.1:0-1597 GCA_031379405.1 Betaproteobacteria bacterium
TTGTTGGGGAACGTTCGGTAGCCAACGGCCGACTTCTGATGAGCCCCTACCCTACCTTGGGAAGGAACATCCATGATAGGTAAAAGTCAAGGGGAAACGGAGGTTTCCCATCGCGGTCGGTGAGGACCGGGGTTTTGGGCGCGAATTGGATCGGCTGGGCTCGGTGGATAGAGAGACACGGCGGTTGGTCATCTTGGGTGAAGCAAGTGACGAGACATCCATTTGCGGGGTCGCGTGAAGCTGCGCCGCCGATATTTGAGTTTGCGTAAATGCCCGCCAGCCGAGAAACAGACACGAGCGGCATGCGCGTCCTGATTAAGGTAGCGCTGCCGAGTCCCTTACGGCAAGGTCTGGCGGAGGTCTCTCTGGAGCCGAACCCGATTAAGCAGCGGGAGCTTCCACCTCCAAGGCAGTTGGCTCCACGGCCACCGGCGTGTGTCCTCGATCAGCAGCCATCAGGAACGCGACCAGCTTGCGCGCCACGGCCAAAGTCGCCCGATTGGGATTGCCGCGTGCAAGTTCCTGTTCCTTGACGCGGGCCAGAATCGGGTTGAAGCGCGGCGCCAGATGAGCGGCCTCGATGAGCACGGTCTGCAAATGCACGTTGCGTTGTTTAGAGATGGGCCCGCGCGTTTGTTTGCCGGCTGACTCCTTCAAAGCCGAAGTCAATCCACAAAAGCTTTGGGCGCGGGCGATGTTGCCGAGCCGTTCAACAGGCCCAACTTCGAGCGCCCAGGTCAAGCCGACCACCGGGCCAACTCCGGGAATGGTCATCAATCGCGCCACGCGTTCGGCAATCTGCGGATGCGTCTCCAGGCCACGCACCAGTTTTTTCTCCATGCGATGCAGCGTTTCATACTGCTCGCGACTAAAGTCGAGCAGATGGCGCGCCGATGCTGGAATCTCATCGGCTTGCTGCTGCAGAGTCTGGCCGAAGTACTTCTTGCCGTGTAACCGCGGCCGGTCGTAGGGCACGCCCATCTCCATCAGCAGTCCAGCAATCTTATTGCGCATCTGCACGCTGGCGCGCACCAGCAGATTGCGATAGCGCAGCACTCGCCTCAACTGGCGCAGCTCCGGCGGCATCACATAGGAGGGCGGCAACAAATCGCAGCGCAGCAAGTCAGCAATCGTGCGTGCGTCGATGGTGTCGCTCTTCTTCTTGCCCGCCGAAATCGCCTTCATCCGCGCCGGATGGCCCATGCGCAGATCATCCGCCATCGGCCGCAGATGGTCCCAAACCCAGTCACTGAACAGCGTCGCCTCCATCGCCCCCGTCCACGGCCGTGGCAAGCTCTTGGCCCAAGCGCTCAACTCCGGCCGTAGCGCCAACACGCTTCCTTCGCGCTCGATCACGCCATCAGCGTGCTTCACACAATATGAGATTGATTTCTTGTGTACGTCCAGTCCAACATAGTACATAGGTGCGGGTCCTTCCCTGTGAGATCGCCAGTGTCACCTGGCCTCGCGGTGCGGAGGGCCCAACTTCTTCCCTACCGCCCACCTATGAATTCAAACAGGTACTTGGACGCATCGCCGCTCGTACTCCGGTAACGTAGGTGAGGCACGCGCCCAACACCGTCGTGCCAAAGCCGAT
>JANNFC010000196.1:0-2564 GCA_031379405.1 Betaproteobacteria bacterium
GTCGGTGGCGGTGCGGTGATCGTTATCGCAGGCAAGTGTGTTGTAGCCACTGGCGCATATGTGATGCGCGACACTGCGAACGTCGCCAGTCCTGCGATTGGCGCACCGATCAGCGTGCCGATCAGTACGCCGCTGAGCAGCGTTACGGCGGCCTCGTCGAGCCTAGTGCTGATGACAAAGCCCACCGCGATGAAGAAGCCGGTCTCGGCCAGTAGGAGGGGCACAACGAGGCGCTTCATGAGCGCCGCTCCTTTCGCTTGCAAGGCTTTGGTGCGCGCCGCGCGCGATATTGATGGATCGCGGCTACGCCGCGGCGGCCCAGGATCGTCCGCCGGAGACTTACGTCGACATCAAAGAGGGTGCATAGATCATCGAGCACGAGGTGCAGGGGTAGCTCGATCTCAGCGGCCGGGCGGCCGGTCTCTTTCTCGATCTGGCGGCGGAAATGGGTAAGTTGGCGGGCGACAGACATAGTTGATCCTCCACAGATAACGTGTCGGCTTTCTGCCGGGCGCCGTCGCCCTAAGCCCCGCCAAAGCAACGAAAAACGCGGGAACCCGTGCCGTGTTGCTGGCAGGGTGCCCGCGTCTGTAGAATGCGAAGCAGCTCTGCCGATGCTTACTCCATCGTCAGGGTTAGGGCTGTGCAGGTGCTACTAACACCCGCACAGTCCGCTTATTGAATATGTTGTATCCTTACTACATATTAAGCCGATAATCCAGTCGTGTCAAGTGGATAATCGGTTAGCTCGCCCGTGGTCCTCGGCGGCTATCAGCGGACTTAGCTGACGACTGAACGTATTCCTCAAGTGAGTTGCGATCGATCCACCACAAGCTGCCTTGCTTCTTTGCCGCAATAAGATCACCGCGAACGAGTCGACGGATTTGTTCCTTGCTGTACCCGGACTTCTCGGATGCTTCGTCCACGCTGATCCATTCGGCCATATAGGGATTTTAAGACACCGGTCGAGCGTTTGGAAGGCGGCATCTACTGGTCTTCATCGCGCGCAAGCTTCTCGATTGTCTTGAACTGCGCCTGGAGCCACAGTTCTTTCGGCACGATCGGCGGGTAATCTTCCTCACGTGTACATCTGCCAGACGCCTCCAGCTCGTGCAGCAATGCCTGAAAGCGACGATCCAGATCGTCCAACGTAAACGCCGCGCCGGTGTCGTGCATTTCTTTGGCCAGTCGCCTGTTGAGCTGCATCACGGCCGAGGCGACACGTTCAGCGGGCACGAGGTTGATGCCATAGGCATATACCGGGCTGCTGAGCATCTGGCGCACATTCTCGGCAGTTACCTCTTTCGGACGGAGTCCTTTCTTAGTCATAATGCTACTCAACGAGTGGTTGTCTGCGATGCAAGGCGGCCGATCAAACGTCATTGTTCGTTCATGCTGACCGCCACAAAATACCGCTACACATCTACATCCTCAATTGCACTGGTCGAACGGCGATCAGCCACTGATAGCAGTGTGAACGTAGCGATCAGTAGCATTGTTCTTAGCTGTCGAACACTCCATGCTGGCCTCCACTGATTACTTCGCATCGCTTACTCTTGGTGCCTGTGCTCACCGCTGTAGCGATTGTGATTAGTGTTCCAACAGTCACTTGAACACGTCGGCAATCAGTTTGGCAATCTCGGCAGAATCGATACCTCCGTTTGGTTTGTCACGTGTAATGATCAGTGTTCCGTTCTCGCCAACCCCTTCCTCACGCGGCAAAATCCTGTGTGTTTGATACCAAGCGAGTTTCTCCTCCCATCGCCGGCGATAGCTCGGCACATGCAGCATCCCGCAGTGCTCCCAGTAGAGCGTCTGACCAGCTTCCATATCCTCAATGGTGAAGTCCGGGTACTTCGTGACACCTTCGATCATCAGCGGCCGTTCGTACGTGTAGTCGACGCCCTGGGCAGCAAGGGCATTCGCGATGATCACCTCGGACTTCGAGCGCACCATCTCACCGCGCGCGGTGCGGTGGATGAGGTGCTCTTCGAAGAAGCGGCCGTCGACCTCGATAGGCGACGGAGCCAGGAAGAGGTTGGTCAGGCGGCGCGCTGTCTCGGATCGGTCGTCCGAAGAATACTTGCGCAGCTCCGTGCGCGACCCCTGGTGAAGGATGACCACGCGGTCCTTCTGGCGCGTAAGCGCCGTGTAGAGCAACTCGCGCGAAAGAAGCCGGCAGGGATTCGGGAGCACAAGGAACACCGTCCCGAACTCGCTGCCCTGTGACTTGTGCACCGTCAGCGCATAGGCGAGTTCGAGGACCGCGTTGCCTTCCTCCGCAAAGTCCTTGCTTGTGAAATCGTATTTGAACCCGGGCTGCGAGGAGAACTCGACCTCGAGCTTCCAGCGAAGATCAGGCAGGCCCTTCTTCCAGAAGAACCCCACTGCCATGCCAATCTCGCCGTTGGCGATGTAGGCAGCGTCCTTCTCGGGGTAGACCTTGCGGTGTCGGTTCCAGTGCAGCGCCGGATTCGTGTTGACGAGGTTGATCACCTTGTCACCGTAGACGATCTCCTCGCTGCCCATTGGCTTGGGGAACTTCCGCTGCCAACCCTCCTTGC
>JANNFC010000238.1:0-9236 GCA_031379405.1 Betaproteobacteria bacterium
AGCTCGGCAAGGGCAAGGGCCAGCACCGGATCAAACGTGAGCGAGCCCCGCTGCCGGGGATGATGGCGCACCAGGACGCGAGCACGCACCGTTGGGTGCCTGATAAGGTGTGGGACCTGGTGGTGACGATGGACGACGCCACCGGGGAGCACACCAGCATGTTCTTCTGCGATCAGGAGAGCACGATGTCGAGCTTTCACGGGTTGGGGCAGACGATCGCGCGCCACGGATTGTTTGCCAGTCTGTACACGGATCGGGGCAGCCATTACTTTCTCACGCCCGAGGCGGGAGGCAAGGTGGACAAGCATAATCTGACCGAAGTGGGGCGCGCGCTCAAGCAGTTGGGCATTGAGCACATTGCGGCGTATTCGCCTCAGGCGCGCGGACGCAGCGAGCGGGCCTTCCAGACCCATCAAGGGCGCTTGCCGCAGGAATTGGCGCGAGCGGGGATCACGGACATGGCCGCGGCGAACCGCTATCTTGATCAGGTCTACCGAGTCACTCACAACGGAGAATTCTGTGTGCCGAGCACCTTGCCGGGCACGGCCTTCGTGGCGTTCACTCACGGCAGTTTGCCCGACATCCTGTGCGAGCAGCACGAGCGCACCGTGGGCAACGACAACTGCGTGAGCTTCGAGGCCAAGACGCTGCAGCTTCCCGCCGATGAGCTACGCCATCACTATGCCCGGACACGGGTCCGGGTGCACCGTTATGAGGATGGCACGCTGGGCGTGTTTCACGGGCCGCGCAAGCTCGCCGCCTACGACACAGGGGGTGTGCTACTGAGCACGAAGGAGGCGATCAGGGCGGCCGCCTGAGGACTGCCACGGGTTTTCGCGCAACGGCTTCACAGCCACTTCGGGCTACGCCCTACGCGGCTGTGAAGCCGTTGCACAACATCAATCAAAAGCGGACAACCTATTTGCTACCAAACCGGACAGATCTATTTACTCCTGACAGTTTATTCGTCACTCTTATTCGTCACTCTTTTAAGGAGGCCTGAAAGCAGTGAATGAGGACGCGATGTGAGAGCGTGGCGAGTATTGTTGGGGTCAGGTCTATATTTAATACTATTAAATATAGACCTGACCCCATTTGCACACATTTGCACGCCATTTGCACCATTGGCGCAAGCCGTGCGGACCGCTACTTAGACGGTAAAGATCTTCCCCGGATTCATGATGTTCTGCGGGTCGAGGGCTTTCTTGATCGCCCGCATCACGCTGACCGCTTCGCCATGTTCGGCGGTGAGGAACTTCATCTTGCCCAATCCGATGCCGTGCTCGCCCGTACAAGTGCCGTCCATGGCGAGGGCGCGCATGACCAGGCGATCGTTGAGGCGTTCGGCCTCGGCCAATTCTTTCGGATCTCCGCGATTGATCAGGAAGCCAAGATGAAAATTGCCATCACCGACGTGACCCACCAACGGTGCGATGAGAAAACTCTCTTTTAGGTCTTTCTTGGTTTCCAGAATACACTCGGCCAACCGGGAAATGGGGACGCACACGTCCGTCGCCCAAATCTCACTGCCGGGGCGCAGCGCTTTGTTGGCGTAAGTAACGTCGTGACGCGCCTGCCACAGATGCGTGCGATCCTCGGTTTTTGTGGCCCACTTGAATTCGCCGCCAGAATTCTCCTGCGCTATGGCCTGCACCATCTCGGCTTGTTCCTTGACGCCGGCTTCGGTGCCGTGGAACTCGACGAAGAGTGTGTCCTTGACCGGGTAGTTCAGCTTGGAGAAGCGATTTACGGCGTCCATTTGCACATCGTCCAGGAGTTCGATGCGTGCGATGGGGATGCCGAGTTGGATGGTTTGAATAACGGTGTTGATAGCGCCTTCGAGTGAATCGAAGGAACACACGGCCGCCGCCATTGCTTCCGGGATGCCGTACAGGCGCAGGGTGACTTCGGTGATGATGCCCAGCGTGCCTTCGCTGCCGACGAAGACTCGGGTGAGATCGTAACCTGCCGCCGATTTGCGTGAGCGGCGTGAGGTGCGAATGATGCGTCCGTCGGCCAGCACCACGATCAAGGCAAGTACGTTCTCGCGCATGGTGCCGTAGCGCACGGCGTTGGTACCTGAGGCGCGCGTGGCGGCCATGCCGCCCAGCGAAGCATCCGCGCCGGGATCGATGGGAAAAAACAAGCCTTGATCGCGAATGTAGTCGTTCAATTGCTTGCGCGTAACCCGCGCTTGCACGGTGACATCAAGATCCTCCGGGTTGACCTTCAACACTTGATTCATGTTGATCAGATCTACCACCACGCCGCCATGTTCGGGGATGACGTTGCCTTCCAGGGACGTGCCGGTGCCGTAAGCGACCACGGGGGTGTTGTGCCGGGCGCAGATGCGCACGATGTCCGCGACTTCTTCAGTGGTGTTTGGAAAGGCCACCGCATCCGGACGGTGCGGGATGTGCCATGACTCATCCTTGCTGTGGTGGTCACGCACGCCCTTGGTGGTGGATAGCCGCTCGCCGAGGAGCACTTTCAATTCATTGACGGCGGTTTGGATGCGTTCGACTGGCATGTTCATCTTGGAATTCCTTGCATGGAGAAGCACGGCGCTTGCTGTTGAGAGCGTACAGTTTACCAGCGACCCTTCATTGCTCGATGTGCCATTAAAATGGCACCGATTTGATTTTCGTCAACCACCATTGGACCCGATTTGCTAGGGTCACCTATCCACCTTTTGACGTGTTCACCCTATGAAAGCCACAAACTTATCCGCACTACTCGTTCTATGCGCCGTCGGTATGGCCAACGCCTAGGACGCCAAGCCTGGTTCCACCTTCAAGGACTGTCCCGTGTGTCCGGAGATGGTAGTCATCCCCGCGGGGGAGTTCGTAATGGGATCGCCGTTGGGGGAAAGCGGCCAGACCGATGAGAAGCCGCAGCACAAGGTAAAGATCTCGAAACCCCTGGCGGTGGGCAAGCTTGAGGTCACTTTCGATCAGTGGGATGCCTGCACGGCAGAGGGGAAATGCCCGAAAGCAGGTGATGACGATCTGGGCCGCGCCGAGCGGCCGGCCATCAACGTCAGCTGGGGCGATGCGCAGATCTACGTGAAGTGGCTCTCGCAAAAGACCGGGAAAAAGTATCGCCTTCTCTCCGAATCCGAATGGGAATATGCCGCGCGTGGCGGTACCACGACACCTTGGTATTGGGGAGTTTCCGAGGGAAGCGAAGGTTCCCCCCGCGCCTGCCAGTACGCCAACGTGCACGATGAGAGCAGCCACGCGGCGCATCCCATGTACGTCTGGTCAAACCACCCCTGTGACGACGGCATGCCGGAGACGGGACCCACGGGAAAGTACAAACCCAATGCCTTTGGCCTGCATGACATGTCGGGAAATGTGCGTGAGTGGATCGAGGATTGTTTCCACCTGACTTATACCGGTGCACCGGCGAATGGATCTGTTTGGCAGGAGTCGAGTTGCGAGAAGCGCATTGTGCGTGGCGGCTCCTGGATTGATGGCTTTCAGACTGTGCGTTCGGCTTATCGACACACCTTGGACGAGAATCATCGCAACTATCAGGTGGGATTGCGGGTTGCGCGGGATTTGGCGCCCTAACCAAAAAGGATAGAGCGCGTTGGCGCGCCAATCCTACTCACTGCCCAAAGAGAGCCGGGGCGCGCCCCGGCTCTTTTAATTGAAGCAAACTACGTCAGGCAACTTACGCCACTGATTGGTCTTTCTTGGCGATATAACCGTAGGCAGCGTTGCTGCGGCCGGTGTCGCCGCCCATGGCCAGGTACTCGGCCTTGATGGCTGCCAGCTTGTCTTCCGTGAACGCCGGGCCTTGGGAGAGCTTCATGTCCAAGTTGTACAGCTGCGCGGAGTTCAGGCCGAAGATCTTTTGCTTGACTTCGCTGTTGGCGCCGCCCAGCTTGATCTTCCAATTCATCTTCTTCATGACGTCGTCCGGAATTTCCATACGGCGCATGGCTTCGATCTGCCACTGGGGCGAACCGTACCACACGGAGTCGGAACCCCACACCACACGCTCCGGGCCCATCAGGTTGACCAACTGACCGATGAACATGGAGCAGAACTTCGGCATGGTGACAGCGGTGGACGCGAAGGTGGAGCCGATTTCCGCGTACACGTTGTTCACGCCAAACTTCTCGGGGATGCGGGCCAGATCCGTTGCCCACTCGACGTAACCGGTATCGATGAACTTCTGCAGATCGGCTTCAGGCTGATCGGCCAACCACGGACGCAGTGCGGAGTGGTAGATGACGAAGTTCATGCCGGGCCAATCTTTGGCGGCCTTGCCGATGTCCCAGGCGGAGGCGTGCTCCCACGTGCCCGCGAAGGCCTTCGTGTAGTCACGCGGCATTAAGCCTTTGTGAATACAGATGGTGTTGATACCGGCCTTGATGACCTTCTCGTAGAAGGGATACATCAGCTTCTCGTCGTCCAGACGCCAAGCGAACTTGGAGGGGCCGAACGGATCGCCGATGGTATAGGACTTCCAACTACACGGATGCAGGGTTTCGATGCCGCGATCGACTTCGTCCATCCAGTTCGGATACTTGGGCGTGATCACGGTGTGGCCCAACATGCGGGTGGAGCCAGCCAGCTTGTTCACCGAGCGGCAGGCGTTCTGGATGGCGTCGTTGGACAGCAGCCACCAGGACGGATCATCGAAAGGCGCGCCGGAGAGCAACGACATCTTGGTGTCGCTATCCAGGAAGATCTCTTTCAGATAGTTGTCCATCTTGTAGCGCGACAAGGTCATCGGCGCGCTATTGATGTCGGGGTTGACCTTCGCGCCCACGGCCCACTTGGTCAGACCGAGCAGACCTTCCTGCTTGAAGTCATCGCGAACGAAGTGGGTTTGATCGTCGAAGATGAACTGGCTGGCCAGCTGCTTCTTGCGGTAATCCGACATTTGGACGTCGTTGGCTTCGGCTTCGCTGACGTCGAAAATGTTGTCGCCATGAATTTTGTTCATGGCCAGGAACGCCGTTGCCATCCCGGCACTGGTGGCCAGGAATTGACGACGGTCCATGCCGTGACGCTTCGCTTGAACGTCCGCCATTTCCTTGATCAGGGCCTCGACTTTGGCCTGCTTCTCGGTTTGCGGCAATGGGTTGTATTCGCCATTTGAAACGATCTGGGTTGGAATGGGCGAGCGGAACGCGGCCTCGTCGGCCGGTACCACTGACTTGTATTCCTCGTCGCTCATATGGACGCCAATGTGCCTTTGAATAGCCATTGAGTTTCCTCCTAGTTGTTGATGATGAGTAGCGCTACTTCCTTGGTCCCATTGACGCCAGCCTGAGGAGAACTCATGCAGGAGCCCATGGGGCCCAGGATCCTTGAAAAACTTCCCGATTTACTTGTCGAACTTGTAAGCCTTGTCCGCTTCGACCTTGCCCTCGCAGGCTGCCGCCACGTTGTTCTTGGCGTTGGTGCAAGCCGTACCGATGGCCACCATGCTGTCGCTGGCGCTGTTTTTGTCGTCGCAGAAGTATTCCATCTGGGATTTGGCGTCGTGGCAATTGCCGGCGCGCTCGTCCTTCTTGTCGGCAGCGCTAGCGCAAACCGTGAAGGCCAAGCACAGTGATCCAAGGGTAAGATTAAGATGTTTCATAGGCGCCTCCATTTGGTTTTCTCACTACTCCCCCTCTTGCGAGGGCGTTCTGTTTGCGCGCCGCGGTGTTGCCTCTGCAGCTTACCGTCGCAGCGAACGCGTACACTCACAGAGTACACCCAACTCTGCGCGTAATGGAACTGCCTGCCGATGAAAATATCGGGATTTCCGAAACAAAAGGTTGCGCCGGCCAAGCGGTAATGGCACACAGGCGGGCCGCTGCCAGCTTTACTTCTTTCTAACCACCACCTCCAGATAATCCGCCGAAACCACCAATGTCCCATCCCCCGACCGATTGAAGCGATTCAGTGTGTTGTCCAACTCACTCAAGTAAGCCCGTCGGCGCTCGTCATCCAGGGCTTCAAGCGTTCGAATGATCGGCCCAAAGTAGGTACGAAACACTTCAATCCAGTGCTGGCTGCTGCGATAACGAAACAGCGCGCTACGCTCGGTGATCTCCATCGAACTGACGGCATCGCCGAACAACGCTCTCAAGCGCGCCCGCGTGCCCCATTCCGTGGGCGGTTGCAACCCAGCGGCTGGGGGGAGGTAGCGCGCCTGCAGCGCAAAGGTCTGGCCCCAGAAGCCCTCCGGCGTCCAATTGGCCAGGGCAACGCGTCCCCCCGGCTTGCACACCCGCAGCAGTTCCCGCGCCGCCTGCTCGGGCCGCGGCGCGAACATCGATCCGTAGATGGAAAGCACCACATCGAAGGCATCGTCGTCAAAGGCAATGTCCTCGCAATCACCCACTTCGAAACGCGCCGAAAGACGCTCCACCGCAGCGCGTTCCCTTGCCCGCTCGATAAGCGCCGGAACGTAGTCGATACCGACGGCCTCGCAGTTGCGCCGGGCGGCGGACAGGGCGGCATTACCGCTCCCGGTGGCGACATCGAGCACCCGCTCCCCCGCGCGCAGTTGTGCTGCTTCGCACAATAATTCCCCCGGATAGACCGTGTTCCAGGCGATCATGGCGAAATCTCCCGTCGCCCAGGTCTTCTGTTGTTGGGTTTTGACTGTCGCCAGGTCGACCATAGGGGTCCTCCAGTCAGGTTGGTCAGTGCATGCTAACGGAATGCGAGAGCCCGCGTGCCAGCGATATCCTAAGCCCGACTTCTTGCGTAATTTCTTGCGTAATTACTTCACATCCCCTTGGTTAATCCTCACGCGATTCCGGGAAGTGGGAGGGCGATACTGCTTTCAACACGACGCGCCACACCAACGCACTGAGCACTCGGAAGCGCTCAGCCTCACCCACCCAGGAGAACATCATGAGCAAGCTAATCAACCTCATCGCCATCGCTACCTTGACCGCCGGCTTGACCACCTCCGCCTTCGCCCGAAGCACCGACGAGTCCTTCGAAGCCGTACAACCCAAAGGCCATGGTCCTCACACCGTGGTTGGCGCAGCCCAGGAAATATGCGCAGGCCTTGCGTGCACCGGCACTCAGGATCAGCCGGTCCGGTCTGCCTAGAGGATGTCTAGAACGGTCCGTAAGCTGTCTTGCCAGTGCCGCATGCCCCCAGATCTCGATACATCGCATGTGCACTTTCGGGAGGCCTCTAACGCGCCCGATGCTGGAGAAATTCTCAGCCGTGCGAATGCTCGACGCGCGTCTACCGATCACCCATGATCGGGACCTTGTGCTCCCGCGCTACACCGAACCGGACGAGGGCCTTCAACTGCTGCTCATGCGCGTGAAGCTCGCGTTGCCCAACCAGCCGCCTTTGGTCAAGGGCGGGGTCAATACCCCGCCTGCGAAGTCCCGTTTATTGCCTTGGTTCGTGAGAATGACCCATGGGATCCTTCAAAGAATCCAGCAGCGCCCCGGCGTCCTTCAAATTAGACCGGCGTCATAGAGGTGTATGATTCAGAACACACCATAAAACAAACTTGCACGACAAAAGCAGGGAGGCTCGCGAAATGGCTACGACGCTCTATGGCCTGTTGGTCGGCATTAATGGCTATCCGCCCGAAGTCGGCAAACTGCGCGGCTGCCTCAACGACGTAGATCACTTTCACGATTACCTCAAGGGCGCTTGGGACAACGCCAACCTGGCCATCGAAGTCCTCAAGGATGCCGACGCCACACGCGGGAATATCATCAATCAGTTCCGTAGTCATCTTGCCAAGGCCACCAAAGAGGATGTAGTGGTGTTCCAATATTGCGGACACGGGGCGCGCTGGGCTTCGGCCATGGCCTTCCGCGAATTCTTTTCCGATGGCAAGGACGAGGGACTGGTGTGCATCGACAGTCGACGCCCCGGCGGGTTCGATTTGGCGGATAAGGAACTTGCGGTTCTCCTCGACGAGTTGGCGAAGAACAATCCGCATGTGGCACTGATCATAGATAGTTGCCACTCCGGGTCCATCACTCGCGATGTGGATCAAATGAGCGGGATGGTGCCGCGCGTTACGCACGAAGTGAACATAGAGCGGCCCTTGGAAACCTATCTTTATGGGCACTATGCCGACCTGATCAAACAGGGAAAGGGACTATCCATACCGACTAGCCGGCATATTGTTCTGTCCGCTTGCAACCGAGTGCAGACGGCAAAGGAGGCACCCGATAGGACTGGTGTCTTCACCAGTACCCTGATCGACGTACTGAAAAAGTCCGGCGGTGACCTGACCTATGCCGATCTATTCGTGCGTTGTCGGGCGGCGGTGCGAAGGCGGGCCGACAACCAGGACCCGCAATTCGAGACCCATGGCAACTTCGATTCCTATAGCGGGTTTCTGGGGCGCAAGGCCACTCAGACCGAACATCGCTTCCGGGTTTATTTTGATTTCGGCAAATGGAAGGTCGAATGCGGAGCCATTCATGGCCTGCCGGTCGATCCGGAAAAACCCGTTGGGCTCAATCTGTATTTCGAGAATGATCGTGGGAAGCTGGCAGGACGCGCGACCACCACGCAGGTCGGCCCGCAAAACAGTGTTTTGCAGCTCCTCGATGATTTTAAAAGCGACCCGGCCGTGAGCTACCAGGGGCAAATCATCAGCTTGCCCAGTGCACCCATGCTCGTTTACCTCAAAGGGGAGGAGGACATCAAAAAGGCGTTGGAAGACGCTCTGGACAAGGATAAATCGGTCAATGTCATGTTGACCGATATCGAACAAGGATCGCGTTATGCCCTGGCCGCGGAAGGCGGGCAACTGAAACTGCTGCAACGAGAGATGGACCATAAGCTGATCAAGGCGACAGAGATCGTCGTTGACAGGCTCGATGTAACGGCCAGTGTGATGCTACCGATCTTCAAACACGTTGCGCAGTGGGAACGCACCCTGTCACTGCAAAACCCGAGCACCAAGCTGGATCCCTCCTGCGTCGACTTTGTCTTCGTCGAGAAGATGGATGATGGCAAGGATCGCGTCTACCCGACGAAGGAAGTCATCTTGGACTTCGCACCCACGCAGGAGAAGTGGGAGAGAGGGAGGATTAAGGTCCGTAATCGCAGCAACCAAACTTTGCATTTCCTGCTCGCCTATTGCTCCACAAGCTATCGCATTAGTCCTTTGTGCAACGAACCGATCCAACCGGGTGATCAATGGATCACCTTATGGGGCGATGACCAAACGAAACAATACTTCATGCTGAGTTCGGGCAACCAATCCTTCGATTACTTCAAGCTGA
>JANNFC010000256.1:0-4019 GCA_031379405.1 Betaproteobacteria bacterium
CCCCCGCTCGCGATCGCGAACCTCGCCTTCGGATGTGACTGGATCGTCTGGTGTTGCCCCTTTCGTGCCACAGGAGATTTCAGAAACGGCAAGCAGGATCACCACCAACAGAGTGACCGGCTGAATATTCATCACGTGCTCCCTCCTTAGATTGTAATGATGCGTGCGTTTCGATATCCACGGGACGGCGCTTACTTGGCCGAACTTACGTGCGCAGCCTGGTACCTGGGTAAGTTGCCAAGTGCCTTAAGGCAAATCTAGTACGTAATGCAGGATCAGGTCAATACTACCTGAGTGATATCCGCCAGCGACCAATGGGTAGATTTTCGTATCACGGAAATTCGTCACACCCGACAGATAGATGTGGTCCATGTCAACAAAGAATGTGCGTAACTATTCAGCTTACCCGGATGGCAGAGGATCGGGTGGGTGACCTTGAAATGCGAGGGTGAGGGCATGAAAGACATTGCGGCCCTGTTTGCGCAGCGTGGCGAGGTAGGAGCGGATGGTGCAGAAGGACTCGGCGCCAGTGACGGTACGGAAACACCCGGAGGTCTTTTGCTTGAGCTTTGGCATGCGGATATCGCGTTCGGCCAGATAATGCCGACTCCAAAATTATGCCGCATCCGACTTGCGCGAAGGCGTAGCTGCGGCGCTTATGAGTCGGCATAACTTCTATGATTTCTTCAGGCTGGCAATCACGCTGGCCGAGGAGAAATCACATGACGACAGACACGACCGCAGACGGCGTATCCGAAGGGCTACCGGCACGTCACATTGAAGCATTCCTTGAACACCTGCGCACAGCGGGATATGTCGACTCGACGCTTCGTAAAAAGCAAAGAATCTTGACCGCATTCGCGCGATGGATGAAGGGCAAGACCATCGCTTTGGCGCACCTTGACGAATCCGCGATTGGCGCTTTCGTGAACCGCTCAGCTTGCGCACCGGCGACTCGTGTTCAGTTCGAGCTCGCGGTGTTGCGACTGCTGCTTACGTATCTGCGCAGCAAAGCCATAGTTCGATTGGCGGTACCGGTCGAGGATTCGTCGATTGACAGCATCAGTGGCCGTTACGTTGACTATCTACGGCAAGATCGCGGGCTTGCCGAGAATTCGGTGCATGTCTACGCACCTTTCATTCGTGATTTCCTTCGCAATCAGAATGCCGCAGACACTGGCTTCGTAATACCTGCCGCGTTCGATGCCACGACGATCCGAAACCATCTCCTTGCTCGCAGCAAGGGGCGGTCAGGCGAGTACATGCGGCTCATGGCGGTGGCACTGCGCTCGTTCTGCCACTTCCTCTTTCTGCGTGGAGACACGCCGCGTGATCTGGCGAGTGCAGTGCCCACGGTCAGAAAGTGGCGGCAGTCATCCGTGCCAAGTTTCCTTACGCCAGAACAAGAAGAAACCATTCTTTCCTGTACGGATCGATCGAGTCCCCGCGGGCGCCGTGACTATGCAATATTGCTTCTGTTGGCACGACTCGGCCTGCGCGCAGGTGAAATCGTTGCACTGGAACTTGATGACATCCACTGGCGTTCAGCCGAACTCGTCGTTCACGGCAAGAGCCAAATGGTCGAGCACGTGCCGCTCCTATACGAGGTTGGAGAGGCATTGGCGATGTACCTTTGCAATGATCGTGGCGCAAGCGCATCCCGGCGTGTCTTTCTGCGAATGTGGGCACCACGGGTTGGTTTGACGGGGCCTGCGGCGGTCGGCCATATTGTCCGCCTAGCCTTCGCTCGTGCCGGGTTTCGTCCCGCATGTCGAGGTGCTGCACATCTGTTCCGTCACGGCTTGGCGACGACAATGATCCGTCATGGCGCGTCCATGGCTGAGATTGCTGAAGTCTTGCGGCATCGCTCACAAGACAGTACTGCGATTTACGCGAAAGTATCTTTCGAGGCCCTGCGTGGTGTAGCACGGGCGTGGCCAGCGACGGGGGGTGCATGATGAGTGCGATTCGCGATTCCCTGGTCCAGTACGTGGCAATTCGCCGTGCCCTCGGATCGAAATTCTATGAACCAGCATTGGCGCTGGATCACTTTGTTGACCTTCTCGAACGGGAGGGATCCGGGTTCATCACTACCGATTTGGCCTTGCGCTGGGCGATGGAACCTAAGCTTGCCCAACGTGCAACATGGGGGCGGCGCCTCTCGCAAGTGAGGGGATTCGCCAAGTGGCTCAACGCCGCCGATATCCGCAACGAGATTCCCCCAACGCGACTCTTGGATGCCCGCCGGCGACGCAATGCTCCGCATATCTATACCGAACAGGAAATTGAGCTGCTCATGGCTCAAAGCGCTCGACTGCGTTCGCGTACGGGAATACGGGCGCAGACCTATTTGACGCTGATCGGGCTTCTAGCTGCTACCGGCCTTAGGTCAAGGGAGGCCATTGCACTGGACCGGTCTGACGTCGATCTCGTGAACGGCATACTCTCGATTCGGGAATCCAAGTTCGGCAAATCGCGCTTCGTACCGATTGAAGAATCGACCCGCGCGGCACTCGAACGTTATTCACGATGCCGCGACCAGATCTTCTCGCTACGGATAAGTGAGGCGTTCCTCGTCGGCGAACGAGGTATGCGGTTGAATGCTGTTTCTGCCCGTAGCATGTTTGTAAGAATGTCCCGCGCGGTCGGTCTGCGGGCTACAAGGGAGGACGGACGCGCTGGGCGCGGACCACGCCTTCAGGACTTCAGACACAGTTTTGCGACTGGAAGACTTGTCGAGTGGTATCGCGCCGGTCTGGATGTGTCGCGGGAATTGCCCAAGCTTGCCACCTATCTCGGTCACGTCGATGTCGGCCTCACCTATTGGTATATCGAAGCGGTTCCAGAACTGCTCCAGCTTGCGGCCACATATCTCGGCAAGGATCGGCCAGGAGAACAGCCATGAACCCAGCTGACCTGCCATCACTCCTTCAGCGCTTCTTTACTCAGCGCATGCTTGAACAGCAAGGGCTCAGTTCACATACAGTGGCGAGCTACCGAGACACGTTCCGAGTGCTGCTGGGTTTCGCCACACAGAATTTTGGACGCGCACCCTCAAAGCTACTGACGCAAGAGCTCGACGCATCCTTCATTGAGAAATTCCTTCGGCACCTTGAGCAGAACAGGGGCAACTCAGTGCGGACGCGAAATGCACGCTTGGCCGCTGTCCACGCCTTCTTTCGCTTCGTCGCTCTCAGCGAGCCAGCACTTGGTCTTCAGTGCCAGCGCATACTTGCCATTCCTGCGAAACGCTATGAACACGGTCCGGTCGAATTTCTCACCGAGGAAGAGGCCGCAGCCCTCGTGGCAGCTCCTGAAGCAGGAACGTGGATCGGCGCTCGGGATCGAACACTGCTTCTTGTCGCGGTTCAAACTGGCCTGCGCAACAGTGAATTGACTTCACTCAGGCGTCAGGACGTTTCACTCGGCACCGGCGCTCACGTCCGTTGCCTCGGCAAAGGCAGAAAGATGCGATGCACACCACTACGGCCGGACGTCATCGCGATCTTGAAGGAATGGTTACTTCGACAGCCCGGTGCGCCTGAAGATCCTGTATTCCCCAGTTCACGCGGCGGCCATCTCAGCGCTGATGCACTTCAACGGCTCGTGTCGCGCCATGCCGCGACTGCGTGCCAGGCATGCCCCTCGCTCAAGGAGAAATCCGTGACGCCGCACACGCTGAGGCACGCGGCGGCCATGAGCCTGTTACAGCGCGGCGTGGACCTGAGCGTGATAGCTCTTTGGCTCGGTCACGAATCGACGGAAACAACACAAATATATTTGCATGCCGACATGCGACTCAAGGAACGCGCGCTCGCGCACGCCAATGCGAACGGCCTTGCGCCAACTCGATATACGCCTCCCGATCCATTGCTAGCCTTCCTCGAGGACCTCTGATAATGCCGATAAATCAGATGACCAAGAACAAGGACCCTCCCCACAGCTACGCCTTCGCGCAAGTCGGATGCGGCATAATTTTGTAGTCGGCATTATCCGGTGGAAAATGCCATCCGCCCGAT
>JANNFC010000279.1:0-1618 GCA_031379405.1 Betaproteobacteria bacterium
GCCCCGCGCCAAGAGCGCGGGGACTACGAGTTAACTAAGGCAAGGGGTCCGCCAGGGCCCCTTGCCTGCGATCCCGGATCTTGCTTTCAGGCCGATGACCAATCCCGGCGTCATTTCGGCAGCGAAATCCCCCCATGTCCACCTTCCTCCTCCCTGTTCTCAAGCTGATGGCCGAGAAGCAGGCCTCGGATCTGTTCATTTCGGCCGGCGCGCCTATTTCCATCAAGATCCTGGGCACCATCATGCCGGTCAACGCCGAAGTCCTGAACCCCCTGATGACCAGGCGCATCGCGGACGAATTGATGTCCGAGAAGGAAAAACACGATTTCGACCAAAATTGGGAGATGAACCTATCGCTTCCCGTTTCGCAGGTGGGCCGCTTTCGGGTCAATATCTTCCGCCAGCGCGGCAATGTGGCCTTGGTCATCCGCTATCTACGCTCCCAGACGCCGGGGATCGAAGCGCTGAAGTTGCCGCCGATCCTGAAGGATCTGATCCAGGAAAAGCGCGGTTTGGTGCTGGTGGTCGGGGCTACCGGATCGGGAAAGTCCACCACGCTAGCCGCCATGATCGAGCACCGCAACGCCGCCAAGGGCGGCCATGTGCTCACCATCGAGGACCCCATCGAATTCGTGTTCAAACACAACAAGTGCGTGATCAATCAACGCGAAGTCGGCATGGATACGAAATCCTACGGCAACGCCCTGGTGAGCGCCATGCGCGAGGCGCCGGACATCCTCATGCTGGGCGAAACGCGCGATAAGGATACGTTGCAACAGGCCTTGCTCTATGCCCAGACGGGGCACTTGTGCTTGACCACGCTACACGCCAACAACAGCTATCACGCTATGAACCGCATCGTGAACTTCTTCCCCCACGATGCTCGTACCGCCCTGCTCTCGGATCTTTCCTCCAGCTTGAAGGCTGTTATTTCGCAGCGCCTGGTGAAGGCGGTGGATGGCACCATGGTGGCCGCGGTGGAGGTGCTGATCAATAGCAAACACATCGCCGAACTCATCATCAAAGGCGAGTTCGACCAAATCAAGGAAGCCATGGAAAAGAGCCTCTCGCCCGGTTCTGTGACCTTCGAACAGGCGCTGTTCAAGCTCTACACGCATGGCAAGATTACCAAGGAGACGGCGCTGGCCAACTCCGATTCCGCCACCAATCTATCCTGGCTCATGAACAATTCCGAGCAAGGTGGTTTGGGAAAGATGAGCGACGTCGCGAAGGTCGTGGCTGCCAAGGACGCCACCTCGTTCGATCATTTCCGCTTGAACGTTGGGAGTTGAGCGCGCTGCCATGTGACATGCCGGCTTAGGATTCGCGCTCATCCACGCGCTTGCTTTCCCCTTCGATGGCGGGGCGCTCAGTCGCGTCCTGAGGTGCCTCTTCATCCTCTGCCGCGGGCATGGTGCGCTCGGAATGCGCTCGCCGCAGCGCTCGCGTCTTCCACCAAAAATAGCCCAAGGCGGCCGACGCCAAGACTGATAGCACGGCGAGAATCACCAGCGAGAAAGCGAACGCCAGCAGCAGCAATGCGCCGCCAATCAACACCCCGAGAATTCGCAGCAGTAGGTGCGGCTTTGGTTGCATGCTTTACGCAACCTCCCTTTGA
>JANNFC010000295.1:0-34619 GCA_031379405.1 Betaproteobacteria bacterium
CTCTACCGTAGCTCATCTGATAGTCGGCGTACTCGAACGATTGTCCGACAAACGCCTTCAAGTCCGGCGATAAAAGCCCATGTTTGGTACGGATCTTTGCCCACTCGTCTTCCCGAGGGAGGATCTCTTTCTGCAGGCTCATCGGCAGCGCCCCGCCCACGGCCATGCCGCATGCTTGCGCGATCGCCGGCCACACGTTCTGCCAGGTCTATACATCGCCATTGGCGACGTTGAACACGCCGTTGAAGGCGCTCTGGGTCTCGCCCGCCCAGGCAATGCAGCGCGCGAGTAAGTCGGCATCCACGACCTGCGCCACGCGCGCCGGTCCACCAGGATAGTGCAAGGGCAGGCCTTGCTCCCGCATGAAGGCGGCATAGATCACATGCGTGACATCAGTCATCGAGCCAAACAATTCGGCGCACTGCTTGGTATCGGTGAGGTCTGCCGATGTGAAGTGAGCGCCGAAGGTCTCATCGGGTTCGCGTCGCGAAACAGCGATCACGTCACACTCGGGTTCGGAGGCGAAATGCTTCATCGCGGCATAGCCAACGAGACCCGAGGCGCCGGCGATAAGAACGGATTTGCGTGGCATGGAAGGGGTTTCGACTTTTCAAAGATCCCGCAGAGCTTACACCTTCCCGAAACTGGTCAATCGCTCGCTGCGCAAGCGCACCCTATCAGAACAGCACATTTGCGGCTTTGCATAGGGTGCGCCTGCGCACCAAGAATAATCGCTATCAAGGCGACCCACTGTGCACACCACGCTCCGCGGCGCGACGGAAGGCGTCTCGTGCTTGGTCCGAATAGCCTTCACGCTGGAGTCCTTTGCCCAAGCTGGCCCAGGCATGCCCGTTATCCGGATCGCGCTGCGTCCATTCGCGCCCCAGCGAAAGCAACTCTGCCCATCTGCCCTCGACTTCAAAGGTGGCAGCCCTCAGGAAATGAGGCTGGTGATCAATGACCTCCGCCCAGAAGGGGATGCCTTCCTGTGGTGAGACGGCGCTCGGGTGCGCGCTCGCTGCCCGTTGTATCCACTCCACGGGAACGGCGTAGTAGGTCGCATCATGATCGGCCACGACGCGGAAGAAGGTGAGGATTCCTACCAGATTGCCCCGCGCGTCGAACAGCCCTCCGCCAGAGGCGCCCGTCGTAAAGGCGGCAGAGGTTCGGATTACCGCGCCGCCGTCGAGCGGAAACAATTCCTCTACGACGCCTTCCTGATAGGTCAGCCCGAGACCACGATTGAATCCAACGGCGTAGACGGTCTCACCCACTAAGAGCGTGCGCGAATCACGCAGGGCCGCCGGCTTCATACGCATGTTGGAAAAACTCAGCACACACAGATCATGGGGCACGTCGCTGGATTGCGTCTTCGCATTGGTGGGCGCATCGCCCTGCATCAACGAGACGCTCTTCGCTTGCAGGGTGACATGACAGTTGGTGACCAGATTGCCGTCGGGAAGAAAAACTCCGGAGCCGACGTTATAGCGCCCGTTTACGCCGGCGGAGATCACCTTCGCCATACTGGGACGTGCGAGATGGAATACTTCGCTGGAATCCGCCGAGGCCAAGGTAGCGCAAAGACTCAGACCGGTAATACCGACAACGCGAGCGAGCATGGAAATTCTCCGTCAACAAGGGAATCTCCTCCATGAGCCGATGCGAACGGGACTTTCTTTTTCGATCTCCCTCGCCCCGACTCGAAGCACCAGTCGCCATGAGTGCATGTTATTGGTGCATCGATTCAAACCGAGTGAAGCTCGAACCTATTGTTTCTTTGGTTTTTTCCAAACTCATTCGCGAGCAAACGAGTTCGTCGCAGTGGCTCTAGCCCATACATGGCAATGTGCATGCCGACGCACAGAAATTTCAACGCCATCATCTATCCATGGCTTTCATGCGTAACGCCGACACCAGGATGCCGAAAATGAGGGATTCAGATCCATGAAATCCACCAGGAGGCAGGCGAGGATCAGGCCAAATCCGTAATGGCCTTAAGGTCTATTCATTCTGCATGTTGTGGGCAAAGCGGTGTCCTCCGATCCGATGCGATGATCGATTCGGAAGCCGTTACCCGTTCTCTCCACGTCGTACTTCACGCGATTGCCGTCGACCTTATTGAAGGTCGAGACAAAGAGGGGTTGCAAGAGTTGGTGGTTGTCAGGCCTCATCATGACCTCACCGGAATCTCCTTCCCAGCGCATGCCTTCCAGGTTTCTCGCAATGGCCAGCGGATCGTCAGATCCGGCGATTTCCATCGCCTTGGAAAGCATCCCCAGCGCGATCCAATGGGTCGTCGCGTAGTAATCGTCGCGTGCTTCTTTAAAGCGATTTCGGTACATGAGGATCCGCGTTCCGGCCTTCGGGTTATCAATATTGGAAACCCACTGGCTGACCTGTTTGAGCTTTCCCACACCTAGCTCCCCTATCGCCATAGGTGCGCCCAATGCCCCGCCGTAGTACGTCTAGTAGTCAAGCTTCATCAGAATTGGAAAGCGGGAATTCCGATCGCGCTCTGGCGCTTGCACAAGAATCACTCATGATGATTGACAGCACTGGCCACCGCATGGACGAAGCCCTAAATCATCTTGTGCTAGGTGAGATCTTTGCCCGTATAGGCGATGCGGCGGCGGCAACCGCAGCATTCAGCAAAGCTCAGGACGTAGCGCGCTCGCAGCAGGCAAAAGGCTGGGAGCTCCGCGCAGCGATGGGCCAAGCCAATCTGTGGAAATCGCAGGGTAGGTCAAGAGATGCCTATGCACTATTGGCACCCATCTATGATTGGTTCACCGAAGGACTCGACTCCAAGGACTTGATCGAAGCGAAGGCTCTTTTGGTCACTCTAGGCCATTGATCAAGGGGGCTTGTAGTGTCGACGTGATAACTTGACCCGGATCGGCACGGCGGTGAAGTCATGGCCACCTCTCGTGTGGGGCGCGAGGTGCTCTAACGGCTGTGCGTAAGTCGAGGGGGGAGGATTATTATGGCAGTCTTGCCAAGAGGAGATGCGAGGAGTGATATATGAATCGATCGTGGTTCACGCGATGGTATTCGGTAGTCAGCCTGTGCCTCATTCTCTTCGCCACCGCAGTAGCGGCGGATGAGTACCCAAGCAAACCTATTCGGATCATCGTCCCTTTTCCGGCAGGATCTTCTGCTGACATGCGCACTCGTCAGTTGATACCGCTACTAGTACAGCGATTGAAACAACAGATCATCGTCGACAACCGTCCGGGAGCCGCGGGAAGTATCGGGACCCGCCTGGCCGCAAAGTCGCCGCCAGATGGCTACACGATTACCTATATCGTGACGAACACCGTGGCGGTGGGGCCTCACCTATTCAAAGACGCTGGGTTCAACCCTATTCAGGACTTAGTGCCGTTAATCATCGCCATGAAGACGGCATCCATTTTGGTGGTAAAGAACGATTCGCCGATTCGCTCTGCGCAAGACCTAATTGCGCTGTCGAGGGCAAGACCCGGCAAATTGACCTATGGGACATCTGGGCCGGGTTCCCCCCAGCATCTTATGGGTGAGCGGTTCAAGAAAATGGCAGGTATCGAAATTGTGCCCGTTTCTTATAAAGGCGATGCTCCCACCCTTACGGACTTGATGGGCGGGCAGATCGACATGACATTCTCACCCCCACCGGCCGCCCTGCCTCTGATCGATGGCGGGAAACTGCGAGCGCTGGCCGTAACGTCCAGCAAGCGTCTCGCCAGGCTGCCTGATACCCCCACCATCGCGGAATCAGGGGTACCTGGATATGATGAGATGCCGTGGAATGGCTATGCAGTGCCTGCTGGGACGCCGAGCATTGTCGTAAAAAAACTCCATGCGGCGTTTCACAGCGCTATGCTCACATCAGCGTATCAACATTTCATTGAGCAAAATGGCGCGGAACTTGTTGCAGGCACCCAAGACAACGCAGAGCAGTTGATGAAGAGCGATTACGAGCGTTACAGAAAAATCGTCAGGGAGCTTGACCTCAAAGTGGAGTGAATAATAGGCGAATATAGAATCTCGGAGCACTCCTCTCTCCACTGCGCGCCAGCCGCCGCCGCGGTACCCAACGGATAGACTTGATGTCATTTCGTTGTCGACTGGTATACCCGACCGGCGGGGTCATGCGATCCATCGTGGGAGTGGAAAACCCCGGCATCAGTTGGCGATCAGTTCGACTTGCTCGAACACCGCATTCATTCCGGCCTATCGGTGGAAATAAAAGGGACTTCGCGGGTGGGGTATTGACCCCGCCCTTGACCAAAGGGGGCACCGTACCAATCACTTCGCCCCTTTTGGAAACCCCCGAAGTTTGCCCCCGTGCCAAGAGCGCGGGGAATACGAGTTGGAAAAATTGGGCTTGCAATGGGCAATCGCTCGGGCAGGCCGAGATGTATGGTATTTTGTGATCGGGCGCGTTGATGCACGCTGCATTCGCCTCGCTGCCGAACCCAGCCCGCATTTCTCACAAGGCCGCCCTGGTGTCGGCGAGGCCGAGCGCGGATTGCGCGTTAGGGCGCTGCCCACCGGCAAGGCGATCATCATAAAACGGTAGTGCGTGAGGCTTGTTGTGCGGCAAGTTCGCATTTCGAAGCCAGCTATTTGGTTGGCAAGCCCTCGAAGATGAATTGCGTGCTGAGGGTCAGATCCACACTCTCCAAGTGGATCTCGGTTTTTCCGCGCTCGTCCCATAACACCCATTGCCCCGAGGCGGATCGACGAAAGATATCGATGGTGCTTCGATCCGGGTCGATCAGCACATACTCCTGGAACTCATGAATGCGCCGGTAGGTGGCGAACTTCTCGCCGCGGTCGAAATCGCCCGTGGACCCGGATAGCACTTCGACGATAAGTACCGCATGCGACTTCTCATTGCGATTTTCTTGATCGGCCGGATGGCAGGTGACGAACACATCCGGATAGAAATAGGCCTCCGCCGAACCGGGCCGAAGTTTGACGTCGGACATGAACGCCCTGCACGAGGTCGACCTAAGATGTTGGCGCAGCACCGTATAGACGTTGCCCGCAACGATATTATGCGAATCTGTGCTGCCCACCATGGCAAACACTTCACCGAAGAAAAACTCGTTTCGGTTGGGCTGAGTCTGTTCCCACGCGAGATACTCTTCGATGGCGAGTCGACCGGCAAGCTTGGCAAGTCCCATCTCTGGCCTCGTAGACTTCTGAGTGAGGCATTGTAACGTCCATTGGCATGCACACCGGACTCCACGGGGGAGTTTGCTTTCCAAATGGATGCCCACTTGCGCGCCGGTGAAAGGTTTCCCACAGGAAGGGATCGTCGCAATACCTTATCATGAGGGTTTCGGGGCTGAGCGTGTGCGCGTATCCAGGCCTTTCTGTCGCATGCAGGGCGTCATGAGAGGCGCTTGCGAGAGCGGAACAGCGCTAGGATTAGCGGCAGCAGCGACGGCCGCGAGTGGGTAGAGGCCGTAACAAAGAAACTGCAACCGCTCGAGGAGGATCCAATGAGCAGAATGAGCAGAATGAGCAGAATAAGGGTGTTGGTGGGCACGCGTAAGGGCGCCTTCGTGCTGAGCGCGGATGGCAAGCGCAACCATTGGGAGATAAGCGGTCCGCACTTTCCTGGATGGGAGATCTATCACCTGAAGGGCTCACCAGTGGATCCCAATCGCCTGTATGCCTCGCAGAGCAGTGGCTGGTTCGGGCAACAGATCCAGCGATCCGAGGACGGCGGCCAAACTTGGGCGCCGGTTGGCAACAAGTTCGTCTACGACGGCGTGCCCGGCACGCACCAGTGGTATGACGGCACGCCCCATCCCTGGGAGTTCGCGCGCGTGTGGCATCTGGAGCCCTCGCTCACGGATCCGGACACCGTATACGCCGGAGTTGAGGACGCGGGCTTGTTCCGCAGCGGCGATGGCGGTCAGACTTGGAGTGAGCTTTCCGGCCTACGCGGACATGCCACCGGTTCCTCCTGGCAGCCCGGAGCGGGCGGTCTGTGCCTGCATACCATCGTGCAAGATCCCAGCGATGCACGCCGGCTGTTCGTGGCCATCTCAGCGGCAGGCGCTTTCCGCAGCGACGATGCCGGCTTGACCTGGCGGCCCATCAATCGCGGACTGAAGTCGGACTACATTCCCGATCCCACGGCGGAGGTGGGCCATTGCGTGCACCACATGGCCATGCATCCGGCGCGCCCCAAGGTGCTGTTCATGCAGAAGCACTGGGACGTCATGCGCAGCGACGACGGCGGCGAGAACTGGCGTGAGGTGAGTGGAAATTTGCCCACGGATTTTGGTTTCCCTATCGACGTGCACGCGCATGAGCCCGACACCATTTTTGTCGTGCCCATCAAGAGCGATACCGAACACTTTCCACCCGAGGGCAAGTTGCGCGTGTATCGCAGCCGTAGCGGGGGAGATGAATGGGAGCCGCTCACGCAAGGCTTGCCGCAGCGCGATTGCTATGTGAATGTATTGCGCGATGCCATGGCGGTGGATGCGCTTGATCCCTGTGGCATCTACTTTGGCACCACCGGCGGTCAGGTCTACGCCTCGGCCGATGGCGGTGAGCGCTGGGCACCTATCGTGCGGGATCTGCCCGCGGTGGTGTCGGTGGAGGTGCAGACATTGCCATGATTCGTGTGGTGCTGCCAGCCCCATTGCGTGTGCTGGCATGGATCGAGGGTGAAGCGCTGTTGCCCGTGCCGGAGCCTGTTACGCTGCGCGGCGTGCTGGGCGCACTGGAAGCACGCTATCCGGCCTTGCTCGGCACCTTGCGCGACCAGGTCTCGCAGCGGCGCCGTCCGATGATTCGATTCTTCGCCTGCGAGGAGGATTGGTCTCACCAATCGCCCGACGCGCCCTTGCCACTATCGGTGGCAAGGGGTGATGAGCCGTTGCTGATCGTCGGGGCCATCGCGGGTGGCTAGTGAAGCACCACACTAGAGAGCCAAGGTTCGATAGGCTCGCGCAGACCCGGAACAGAGCAAACCAGCGAGGCCATCGTCCTCAGCACGAAAAAGCGCACGAGTCATCGGTCCACCGCCACCTGCTGGGGTACCGCCAAATCCAGCGCATTCTCATAATGCGCACGTACCCGATCGGTTTCTCCGAGTTGGTTGAGTAATCGCGCGAGTTCCAGGTGAGCGGCAAAGCGCTGTTCGATGGCCAAGCTTGCTTCCAAGTAGCTTTTTGCTTTTCCCCATAGTGTCGCGCGAGTGCAAAGGCGCCCTAAAGCGAGCAATAAGAGACTGTCCTTGGGATGATCCTTCAACCACGCCTCCGCGTGTTCGAGTTGTCGTCTGGGATCCAAGCCGGCGCACTCGGTGTACGTCTCCAGCAAGGCCGGATCCCATTGCTGTTCCAGCGCTTTCTCGAGAATGCTGGACGCCTCATCCTTCGCGCCAGACGCCAGAAACGCCTTGGCGGCTTCGTTCGCCGTCGGGCCGTCCAATCGATCCTCCGGCATGAGGCGATTCCATTGCTCCCGAACGGCATGTGGATCGCCGGATTTGCGTCGAAGATTTTCCCGATGACCATGACGGCGGAGCTTGTCCAGCACGTTGGATTCGAAGACTTGTCTGCGCTCTAGTTGCGGCAACAGGGCAAGTACTTGGTCCCAGTTGTTGGCGAGTTGATGGGCGCGCAACTCCAGCTTGAGCGCGGCCGAGTGTTTCTCGGGAAGACGTGAGAGCGCGCTCAATGCATCGTGATAGCGCCGTTCATCGAGCAGCAGTTCGGCTTGGGTCATGAGCCTGAGATAGCTGTGGCTGGATGGGTCTTGCTCCATCTTAGTCAAATAATCGTCGCGCGCCTGAAAGTTGCGAAGTTCATGCGCCGAACGTGCGGCGATGATGCTTGCGAGTGCGCGATGCTCCGCGTGATCGGCGTTACGGGCCGCGCGTTCCGCCCTGCCGTAGCGCGATTCAAAAAACGCGTTCAGTGCGTCTGCAAGCGCGCTCGCGGATTGCTGACGCCGGTGCGCGTGCCTGAAGGTACGCGCCTTCGCCGGGAGCGCCAGTGCCAGCTGAGCCGCGCGCACGACGAAGTAGAACGCAATGCAGCTAAGCGCCACCAGGAGCACGGCGAGATTCAGGGAAAGTTCGATGCGGTGGGTCGGTACCGCAACTAATACGTACCCCGCGTTGTAGTGTGCCGCCAGCGTGAGCACTACCGCCAACGCGAACAGACCAACTCCCCAAATCAAAGCTCGCATAGATTACCGAATGCCCCTTTCGCGGGCCAGCATGTCTTGCCGAACTGCCTCGAGGCTGGCGGAAATGGTCGGTAGTTCGATGGACATAGCGTTGTCGGATAATTGCTTCAACGTGGATAGCCCCAAGGCAACCTTCTTGTCTTTCACTTCGAAGTAGCGATTGATCCAGTCCGTGGCTTGGCGCAGATCGGCTTTGTAGCTGGGTTCGTCCTGACTCAAGAGCGCGACGCGCGCGCTGAGCAGTCGGATTTTCAGATTCTCTTTGAGGAAATAGCTTTGCGTGGGGGTCAGCAGAGGTGGCTGTTCATGCGTGATGTGCTGAATGCGGACCAGGTTACGGGCGTCTTGCCAGAACTCACGCATGAACTGTGAGAAGCCGCCTGCGTCGGGTTGTGCGGGCCGCGTGGGCAGCGTGGGCTTGTCCTCGGCCGGTCGTTCGTACATTGCCAAGGGCCATAGCTCCACCTGGTTGGCGATGTTCTCGATACGCAATCCCATACCGGTGATGTCGACGAAGGGCGCGCTTTTGAGCCGCTCGATGTCGGCTTGGATGGCGCGGCGCACTTGCGTGAACTGAGCGCTGTCGGCGCGTTGCAGGCGCCCGTCGGCGTTCTCCACGGCCACCAGTGCGGCCTTCAAATTCCTGGCTAACTGAAGTTGTTGACTGGCGATCATCAATATTTGTTCGACCTCTGCCAACACGCGTTCGTCGCGGCTGCGCGTGAGTTCGTAATAAAGCGACTCCAGCGCCAGTCGCTGATTCTGCGTTTCGGCGAAGCGGCTTTCCAGGGTGTTGGCTTTCAGATCCAGCGCGCGCACGGCTTCGCGTGATTGATCGACCAACATGCGCGAGTCTTTGTTGAACTGTTCCGCGGCAGCAAGTTTTTGGATCAGTTCGCGCTGAAGGCTTGCGATTTGATTGCGCGTGTCCAGCCAGATGCCCAGGACGATGAGACCGACGACGACGATCCCGAGGATGAGGAAGATGACACCAAGCCTGCGCGATCGCGACGGGGAAAAGGTCTGCGGAGCAAGAGGTGGAGAAAGCTTAGGCTCGGTCACGAGTGGTCGGATCTTTCAACATTGCGCAAAGTATGTGCTCATCGACTCGATCAGCGCACGCTCGCCAGGGGGTGTGACGATAACCTCCCTCACGCCTTTCTCATGGGCCCGATCGGCGATTCGGGGGTGCAACACGAACATGGGTGTGTCACAAAGGTAAGAATACCCGGCCTCGCCCAGTAAAGTGAAGAGGTTTTCCATGCCTTCGCGGCTGTTGATCGTGACCGCTTGTACCCGGCCGTGGGAGAACGCCTGCAACGGGATTGCCGGGTCTGCCTTCGGCAAGGCTCGCTCATAACACTCGAAGTAGTCCACGCGAGCCCCATGCTCCCTCAATTTTGTCGCGAGCAATTCGCGACCGCCTAGACCTCGCACAATCAGAATCCGCTTGCCTTCGATTTTCTGCAATTCATGCAGCCTTAGGAGCGCCTCGCTATCGCTGCCGTCCTCTGGAGCGATCACTGCGCTAAGCCCGTAGGCCCGCAGGGCACGCGCGGTTGCCTCCCCTACGGCCAAGGGGATACATCCGTCAGGCCACTGCGCTGCGCTGCGTAGCGCCCGCAGTCCATGGTACGCCGCGTTCATGCTGATAAAAATGGCGAGATCGTACTCGTGCAAGGCGTGCAGAATCATTTCGCTTTGCGGCGTAAGAGCGATGCAGCGAATCTCGATCGATGGAAACAAAATGGCGTTGCCACCGGCCTGTGCAATCATTCGGGCGAGTTCTCGGGCTTGCTCCAAGGGGCGCGTAACCAGAACGCCAATCCCGTCCAGGCGACCCTCAGCGACCTGCATCTGGGCCGGTCACGGCGCTCAGGATGGAGGCGGCGCCCATCGATCGAAGTTTGTCCGCCAGCGCAATCCCGATCTGTTCGGGTGGTTCCGAGCGCACATCGCGCACGAGTTCTGCGCGAACGTGATGAGTGCCGTCCGGGCTCGCTACCATCGCGCTGATTTTGATCTCGAATTCGCTCAACTGAGCGTGCACACCAAGCGGCAAGGTGCAGCTACCGCCCAACGCCAGGCTCACGGCGCGTTCAGCGCGTACGCACAGCGCGCTGTGCGCGTCGTGCAGCGGGCGAAGCAAGTCGAGCAATTCGGTTCGGTGGCTCAGGCATTCGATGCCCAGGGCGCCTTGTCCCGCCGCAGGAATACTGTCCTCGACCGACATGGCAGCGGTGATGCGGTGCGCGAGATCGAGGCGTTTCAAACCGGCGGCCGCCAGGATGATGGCAGCGAAACGTCCCTCGTCGAGCCGGCGCAGCCGTGTGTGCACATTGCCCCGCAGAGGTTCGACCGTCAGTGTGGGAAAGCGAGCGCGAATTTGGCTCTCTCGCCGCACACTGGATGTGCCCACGATGCCCCCTGAGGGCAGCTCGTGTAAGTTTCGATACTGATTGGAGACGAAGGCATCGCGCGCGTCCTCGCGGGCGGAAATGGCGGCGAGAATGAAGCCTTCGGGCAATTGCACGGGTACATCCTTCATGGAATGTACCGCGATATCGGCTCGACCATCCTCCAGCGCCAGCTCCAGCTCTTTGACGAACAACCCCTTACCGCCAATCTTGGCGAGGGAAGTGGTGAGATTCTGGTCGCCCTGGGTAGTCATCCCGAGCAGTTCCACTTGAAGCCCGGGATACTGAGCGAGCAGCCGGTCGCGAACGTGTTGGGCTTGCCACAGCGCCAGTGCACTTTCGCGGGTGGCGATGACTAATTTGGTTGGATAGGGCGTCAAAAAAGAAACTCGATATACGCCACCTGGGCGATGGCCTGCGAGAATTCTAGCAGGCCGGGATGAAACTCGTATTCCTCGCGCCCGCGAAGTTCCCTTTATTCGGTGCGCCGGCGCCCCCTACGAGGCGAGCTGTTTGATGACGTGTTGCTGTCTGCGGCTGACCGGGAGGCGTTCGTGGAGGCCGCGCAAACTGACTTCCCACTGACCGTCGTTATCTTGGCCGGCGCGCTCGAATCCTTCAATGTTGGCGCGGCTCACCAGGCAGTTGCGATGCACGCGCACGAACGTATCGCTGAATTCCTGCTCCAGTTTAGAGAGCGATTCTTCAACCAAGTACTCGCGCTCCTCGGTTCGCAGACAAACGTATTTTTGCTCTGCGCGCATGAAGAGAATCTTGTTGACGGGTACCAAGGTCAGCCGGCCGCGCTCGCTTACGCAAATGTGAGAGCGGGCATCCGTTGCCAGGCTCTGCAATACGCTCTGAGTGAGCGGCGCCTCGCGCTTTACCCGTTTTAGCGCGTCGTGCAAGCGTTGCAGTCGAATGGGTTTGAGGAGGTAATCCACGGCGTGCATCTCGAAGGCCTTGATGGCGTAGGCGTCGTACGCGGTGGTGAATATCACCGTTGGAGGCTTCTCCATCGCCAGCAGATGTTGCGCCGCCTCAATGCCGTCCATTCCGGGCATGCGAATGTCGAGGAGAATCAGGTCGGCTTGGACTTCCTCCAGGAGATCGAGCAGATCCTGCCCATTGGAGGCTTCGCCAACGATTTCGCTGGGTACGCTGAGCGCACAATCCTCCAGCAATTCTTTGAGACGCCGGCGTGCGGGGTCTTCGTCATCGGTGATGACGACGCGCAGGGTGGGGGTGGCCGTGGTCACGCAACCTCCTTCCGGTAAGGCATACGAATGTGCACTTGATACTCGTCCTCGGTGACGTTGGTACTCAGGCTTGCCTCCGCATCGAAGTGCAGGGCCAGACGTTCGCGAATATTGCCGACCGCCATTTTGTTGCCCGCGTGGTGGCTGCCGCTCTTGCGGTAAGGATTCTTGAGCACCAGATGAACTTCGTCGCGTACTTTGAAGGCGTTGATGCGGATGACACCAGTGCTTATCGACGGTTCGATACCATGGTAAACGGCGTTTTCGACCAAGGGTTGCAACACCATCGGTGGCACGCAAGCGTCCGTTGGCATGTTGTCGATATGCCAGTCCACCTTAAGGCGCTCGCCCAGGCGCAACTGTTCCAGGTTGAGGTACTGGCGGGTAAGCTCCACCTCGCGTTCCAAAGTGGAAAGTTGGCGGTTGTCCGCCATCAACACCCGAAACAGATCCGCCATGTCCTCCAGCGCCGTTTCGGCGCGCCGGGGCTCGCTGCGTACCAAACTCAGCACCGCGTTCAAGCTGTTGAACAGAAAGTGCGGCCGAATGCGTGCCTGTAGCGCTTGCAACCTCGCCTCGGAAAGGGCCGGAGACAGGGCACGACTGCGTAAATGAAAGTAGTAGAGCAGTAGTCCGCTGGCGGCCGCCGTAAGCACCCAATAGCGTTCGAGACGAAACATATTGCTGTCGCCCGTCACTTCCAGCAGCAATCTGTAGACGAGGGTGACCAGGAGCACCTCCAACGCCACCACGACCGTCAGTCCGGCTCGGTAGCTCATGCGATGCAGCCAGGAATCGAGCGCAAACAGCGTCAACACACTGAGCACCAGGACGGGCTGCACCACCGCGGAGATCTTCGCCAATTCTCCCCATACCTCAGCCCACTGGTTGGCGTGCACCAGCACCGCGATCAGGGAAAAAAGCGTCACCGAGCCTACGATTCGGAGGATGACGCCCATGTTGCGGAAATCCGGTAAGCCATCGCGGTGAAGGCCCTGATTTATACTGACGCTCGCACCCACGGACTTCTCATCGGAGTTCTCATCCTTCCTGGCCGCCCGCCTTGGCCCCTTCGGGATGAGGGGGCCGTGGCTATTTGGATCGTCGAAAATGCCTTCCATGCAAGAAAAGAACCCATCCTCCTCGGCCTGGTCCGGCCGCTTCAACGAACCTGTGGACCAGTTGGTCAAGCGCTACACCGCCTCGGTGGATTTTGATCGGCGGCTCGCCGAATTCGATATTCAAGGGTCTTTGGCGCACGCGCGCATGCTGCAAGCCATCGGCGTGCTCACCGATCAAGATTTGGCGGACATCGAAGGCGGTATGGCGCTGATCCTGGAGGAGATTCGCGGCGGGACCTTTGAATGGTCCGTGGATCTCGAGGATGTCCACCTCAACATCGAGATGCGCCTTACTGCCCTGGTCGGCGATGCCGGTAAGCGGCTGCATACCGCGCGTTCGCGCAACGACCAGGTGGCAACGGATATCAGGCTCTATTTGCGTGACGCCATTGACCAGATCGACGTACTCGCGCGTGCGCTGCAGGAGAAGTGGGTCGAGATGGCGGAACAGCACGTGCAGACCTTGATGCCCGGCTTTACTCACTTGCAGGTGGCGCAGCCGGTCAGTTTTGGGCATCATTTGATGGCCTACTACGAGATGCTCAAGCGCGATCGTGCACGCTTTGCCGATTGCCGACGGCGGCTCAATCGACTGCCTTTGGGCGCCGGTGCGCTGGCGGGCACCACCTATCCCATCGATCGCCCCATGGTGGCCAGCGCTCTGGGATTCGAGGGCGTGTGCGAGAACTCGCTGGATGCGGTGTCGGACCGGGATTTTGCGATTGAGTTTTGCGCTGCCGCCGCCGTGCTGATGACGCACTTGTCCCGGCTCTCCGAGGAGCTGATCCTGTGGATGAGCCCGCGCTTTGGTTTCATTCAATTGGCGGATCGCTACTGCACCGGTTCGTCGATGATGCCGCAGAAGAAAAACCCGGACATTCCCGAGTTGGTGAGAGGGAAGACGGGGCGAATCAACGGCCATCTGGTGGCGCTGCTGACGTTGATGAAAGGGCAGGCGCTCGCCTACAACAAGGACAATCAAGAAGACAAAGAGCCATTATTCGACACCGCCGACACCTTGATCCAGACCTTGCGTGTATTCGCCGGAATGATGGAAGGCTTGACTGTGGATCCGTCCGCGATGCGGCGTGCCGTGCAGGAGGGCTTCGCAACCGCCACGGACCTTGCGGATTATCTGGTTCGCAAGGGACTTCCTTTCCGGGAAGCGCATGCAGTGGTTTCCCTGGCAGTCCGGCGCGGTGTGGAGCAGCGCAAGGACTTAAGCGAGCTTGGCCTCGAACAGTTGCGCGAATTTTCCACGCTCATCGAGAGCGACGTGCACGAGGCGCTTAGCTTGGAAGGATCGCTCGCAGCGCGCGATCATATCGGCGGCACTGCGCCGGCGCAGGTGCGTGCGGCGATCGCGCGGGCAAGACTGGAGTTGGCGACATGAATGCACTGCTGGATGAATTGTTTTCCTTGGAGGGCAAGGTCGCGCTCGTGACCGGTGCCAGTTCCGGCATCGGCAAGGGCATGGCGCAGACACTCGCGCTTGCCGGCGCCGCCGTTGTACTGGTGGCGCGCAATGAGGCCGCGCTCCAGGAGGTCGCCAGCGGCATCGAAAAGCGCGCTGGACGCGCCGCCGTTCTCGCGTGCGACTTAAGCATTCGAGAGCGAGTATTTGCGTGCGCCGAAGAGGCTTCGCGCTTCTATGGCGACATCGACATTCTCGTCAACTGCGCCGGCATTAATCTGCGACCACCCGTTGAGCAGATCGACGAACGGGTGTGGGACCAGACCATGGCCATCAACCTGGACGCGCCGTTTTTCCTGTCGCAAGCCTTGGCGCCCGCCATGCGACGCAAGAAATGGGGACGCATCATCCATGTGGCCTCCCAACAGTCCGTGCGCGCCTTCGGAAATAGCGGCGCCTATGGGGTCTCCAAAGGGGGTATCGCCTCCATGACCCGCAGCTTCGCGGAGGCGTGGTCGGCGGACGGTGTGACGTGCAATGCCATCGCTCCGGCCTACGTCAATACGCCCCTGGCCGCACCGGTGTTCAATGATCCGCAGAAGGCCGCTTGGGGAGCAAGCCGCACCATGATCGGCCGCAACAGTGAAGTCGATGATCTACGCGGGGTGACCATCTTTCTGGCAAGCCGTGCTTCGGGCTACATGACGGGACAAGTTGTATTTGTCGATGGGGGATTTTCGGCCAAGTGATCGATAGCCGACCTTTATCGGCATCGCCGATCGAACCACGGATTCGACTACGATCGCTCCCACCGTTGGCGCTTTACGTACATATTCCCTGGTGCGTACGCAAGTGCCCCTATTGCGATTTCAATTCGCACGAGTTCCAGACGGCGGGTGCTTCATTGCCACATCCTCATGGCGATCCGGTGAAGCAGATTGAACCTGAGCTTGAAGCGCGCTACGTTGCAGCGCTGATCGCGGACCTTGATGGCGCCCTGCCCAATGTTTGGGGGCGGCGCATAGCGAGTATTTTCTTTGGCGGCGGGACGCCGAGTCTGCTTTCGGCGCGTGCGCTGGATGACGTCTTGTCAGCGATTCGCGCCCGCTTACCGATGCTTGCTGATGCCGAGGTCACGCTGGAGGCCAATCCCGGTGCTTTCGAGGCAGCAAAGTTCGCGGAGTTTCGAGCGCTGGGCGTGAACCGCCTGTCCATCGGTGTGCAGAGTTTCAATGCGCGAGCACTCAAGTCACTGGGGCGAATTCATGACGAGAAACAAGCGGTGCGTGCCGTGGAGAGCGCGCATCGAAACTTCGATAATTTCAATATCGATCTGATGTACGCGCTGCCGGAGCAGTCGATGGATGAAGCCATGGCCGATGTGGAGGCGGGACTCACACTGCAACCACCGCACCTGTCGTGCTACCACCTGACAATCGAGCCTAATACCGTTTTCGCCAAGTATCCTCCGCGAGTGCCCGATGACGAGCTATCCGCGGACATGCAAGAAGCCATCGAATCCAAGCTCGCTGAACGAGGCTTTCAGCACTACGAAACCTCGGCGTTCGCACAGCCGGATAAGCGTTGCAGGCATAATCTGAACTATTGGATGTTTGGGGATTATCTCGGTATCGGCGCCGGCGCCCACGGCAAGATTTCCCTTCCGGATCGAATCACGCGGGAGGTTCGTTACCGCGCGCCCACCGACTACATGAATCACGCGGAGGGGGATTCGCCGGTGGCACAGCGCGATGACGTGTTACCGAAGGAACTACCGTTCGAGTTCATGATGAACGCGCTACGCTTAACCGAAGGGTTCGAAACGCGAATGTTCGAGGAGCGCACGGGATTACCGCTGCACACGGTTGTGTCGCGCCTTGACGCGGCGCAAGCGCAGGGTATGCTTGAGCGCGATCACCTTCGGGTGCAGCCGACCTTGCAGGGCCAGCGATTTCTGAACGACTTGCTACAGGTCTTCCTTGATTAGAGTTGTATTCGTCCCAACCTAACGAACTTGAACTAAGTATTGGAGCGCAGCATGCGACGTATCACAAAAACGGTAGTAGGAATGCCCGCGACGGACGGCGCGGGGGTGAAACTCATACGCGTGATCGGTACACCGCAGATGGAAATGCTCGATCCGTTTCTGCTGCTGGACGAGTTCGGATCGGATGATCCCAGTTCGTGGATCGCGGGATTTCCGGATCATCCGCATCGGGGGTTCGAGACCGTGACCATCATGCTGGATGGGCGTGTGCGTCACGCCGATTCGGTCGGCAACAAAGGCATCATCGAAGCCGGTGACGTGCAGTGGATGACGGCGGGTCGCGGCATCATTCACTCGGAGATGCCTGAGCGAGCCGAAGGTCGTTTGCGCGGATTTCAGCTTTGGGTGAATCTTCCCCGCGCGTTGAAGATGGTGGCACCGCGCTATCAGGATATGCCATCGGCGCGTATCGCTACCGGCGTCAAGGACGGCGTGTCACTGAGGGTGATCGCGGGCGAGGTTTGGGGCGTAAAAGGGCCGGTGGAGACGCTGATTCCTGTGCGATTGATCATGGCGGAGCTGGCCGCCAATGCGAAACTGGCGCTACCGGTGCCCCCAGCCCACAATTGCTTTGGCTACGTATTTGGTGGCGAGGTGCATTGCGCCGAAAAGTCGGTGAGCCAGGGAACATTGGCCGTGTTCGATAACGGTGACAAGCTGATCCTGGAAGCCGGCGCAGTAGGTGCGAAGATATTGATTTGCGATGCCATGCCGATTCGCGAACCGGTAGCGCGTTACGGCCCCTTTGTGATGAACACTCGCGAGGAACTCATGCGAGCACGTCAGGACTTCGAAAAGGGTGTACTCGCCACTTGAGGAAGTGGGGTGCGGCACTCAAATCAGGAGGGTGGACAGATCTTGCGGAACACCAAGTCCCATACGCCATGGCCAAGCCCTATGCCGCGGCGTTCGAATTTGGTAAGGGGACGGTAGTCAGGCCGGGGTGCGAAGTCCTGCACGTTGTTGCGCAGTGCCGGTTCGGCGCCGAGCACCACGAGCATCTGCTGGGCGTACGCCTCCCAATCGGTGGCGCAGTGAAAATATCCGCCCGCTCTGATGCGAGTCGAGAGCAGCGCGACGAACTGCGTCTGGATGAGTCGCCGCTTGTGATGCCGCTTCTTAGGCCAGGGGTCGGGGAAAAAGATGTGCACACCCTCGAGACTTTGCTCGGGCAACATGTGCAGCACGACTTCAACGGCGTCGTGCTGAATCAGGCGTATGTTCGAGAGTCCATTGTCGTCGATTTGCTTGAGCAGGCTGCCGACACCTGGGGCATGCACCTCCACAGCGAGAAAGTCCCAGTGCGGGCGGGATTGGGCGATTTGAACGGTCGTTTCCCCCATGCCGCATCCGATTTCCAGGACGACGGGCGCATTCCGGCCAAACCATTGCGCGCACTCGCAAGGTGTCTCGGCGTAAGGGATCAAATAGGTGTTGCCGTGCGTATCGAGCGCGCGCTTTTGTGCCTTCGACATGCGGCCTTGTCGCAGGACGTAGCTGCGAATATGGCGCTGGGCGGGAGCCTCGCTCATCGTGTGCAAAGGGACAGCGCTAACGCTCGCGTGCAGTCGAGGGAGTCGCGAAAAACCTAGGCCGCCTTGTCTTGAACGGGGGCAATAACGCCGGAGACCGGTGAACTTGGGGTCGCGCTGTAGAGCTTCTTCGGCATGCGACCGGCGAGGTACGCATCGCGTCCCGCTTCAACGGCCTTTCGCATGGCGGTGGCCATTCGCACGGGATCCTTGGCGGCGGCAATAGCGGTGTTCATCAGCACACCGTCACAACCCAATTCCATGGCAATCGCAGCGTCGGACGCGGTGCCCACCCCCGCATCCACCAGCACCGGCACCTTGGCGTTCTCGATGATGATCTGCAAGTTCCAAGGATTGAGAATGCCCATCCCGGAGCCGATCAAGGACGCCAGCGGCATGATGGCGACGCAGCCGATATCCTCCAATTGCTTGGCGATGATGGGATCGTCCGAGGTGTACACCATGACTTGAAAGCCTTCCTTGACCAGCGTGCGGGAGGCTTCCAAGGTCTCCACTACATTTGGATAGAGCGAGCGCGGGTCCCCGAGCACTTCCAGCTTGACCAGCGCATGACCGTCGAGAAGTTCGCGAGCCAGCCGCAACGTGCGCACCGCATCTTGCGCCGAGTAGCAGCCTGCGGTGTTCGGCAGAATGGTGTACTTGCTGGGAGAAATGGCTTCCAGCAGATTGGGTTCATCTGGGTTCTGACCGATGTTCGTGCGGCGAATGGCGACGGTGACGATCTGCGCGCCGCTTGCCTCGATGGCGGTTTTGGTTTCCGCGAAGTCCTTGTACTTACCGGTGCCCACCAGCAAGCGGGAGCCATAGGCTTTGCCTGCGATAACTAGCTCGTCTGATTTGTCCATCATGCTCTACCCGCCACCTACCGCCACAACGATCTCCACGCGATCGCCATCCTCGAGCCCTTGCTGAGTGAACAGGCTCTTCGGAACGATTTCGCCGTTACGCTCCAGGGCGACCCTTTTGCCGCTAAGTTCCAATTGCTGAATGAGTTGCGCCGCAGTGATCGGCGCCGGAACGCTAACGCTGCGCCCGTTGACTTGCAAGGTGATCACTTCCACGCCCCGCGGAGGATCACTCCTCTTCGAACTCGTCGTCTACCGGCAGTCCTTCGGGACGCGTGGGCTTGGGTGGTCGAGTGGGATTATTGCCTCCGCGCTGCCGGCGACGCCTTGCGCCTCCACCAGGGCCGGCGCCGGGACCTCCACCAAGACCTCCACCAGGAGGACCGCCACCGGGCCGCCCTCCGGGCCGCTGCCCGCCGCCTGGTCGTGCGCCGCGCGTAACTTGGCGAGCCAGTGACAACAAGGAACGCAATGCCTGATTGACGTGGTCCGAGGAGCGAAATACTTCCGCGATATCAGGATCGAGGATGATGAGTTTTTCCTCAGCCCCTTCCTTGTCGCCGAAATCGGGACGGTTGTTGAAGTTGCGAGGGGCTCGATTGCCGGGTTGAAAGTCGTTGCCTTCTCTCATGGGTGAGAACTCGCCTCGGCGGTTGCCGCGATTCATAGGATGATCTCCAAGGGGGTGGCGGTGTACGTGCCACCAGTGGTTTCTATATGAAAGGAACTCACGTTAAGCGTCAAGTTTTAAGCGTCACGTCGCAAGCGCGAAATTTCGTCCAAGCCTTTGCGTTGAAGCCGTCACTCGAGAGGGTCGATGGCCCATCTGCTCGCCATCGACTCGATATCCGGTGGATCCGGCGAGTGGGTGATTCCGCTGCGTGAGATTCGGTCGCGGGGCCCTATGTGGGCATTGTCCCCCATTTCCCCCATCTCCCCCTTCCTCTCCGGGCGGTAGTTTACCCTCATCTCGTACCTCCTTGTAGATCCCCCCAAACACAACTGCGTTAGATTCTGCGCCGTCCATACACGACTTGGCTGAGTCTATAGTGGGAGTGCTGCCTCCGCCAATGCCGCCAGATACCCCGCCCCTAAGGGAATAACCGCATCGTTGAAGTCATAGTTCGGATTGTGCAGCAGACAACCAAGCTCTCCCCCGCCTTGCCCGAGGAAAACGTAGGCGCCCGGTTTTTCCTGAAGCAAGAAGGCAAAGTCCTCACCGCCCATGGTGGGATCGAACTCTCGCGCCACGTTGCCCTTGCCAAAGATGCGCTCGCCGACCTGGGCGGCGAACTCCGCTTCGCGCGCGCTGTTCACCGTCGCGGGATAGCCTTGTTTGTATGTGATCTTCGCGGTGGCGCCGAAGGCTTGAGCGATGTTGGAGGTAATTTCGCGCACCCGGTTTTCGGCCAGAGCGCGGGTTTCAGGCCGGAAGGTGCGTACCGTGCCGACCAGGTCTACGGCGTTCGGTATGACGTTGTGGACACCGACCTGACTGGTGGTCATGGAGCACACACTGACGACCACGGCGTCCACCGGGCTGACATTCCGGCTGGCAATGGTTTGCAGGGCGGTGATCACGTGTGCCGCGACCACCACCGGATCCACCGCGAGGTGAGGCATGGCGCCATGACCGCCCTTGCCTTGAATCGAAATCTCGATCTCGTCCGTAGCCGCCATCATCGGCCCCGGCCGCACGGCCATGGTGCCGGGCGGCATCATGGGCCAGTTGTGCAGCGCGTACACCTCATCCATCGGGAACTTGTCGAACAATCCTTCCCTCACCATCACGCCCCCACCTCCACCGCGTTCCTCGGCGGGCTGGAAAATGAGGTGAACGGTGCCATCGAAGTTGCGCGTTTCGTTTAGGTAACGTGCGGCCCCTAACAGCATCGTGGTATGACCGTCGTGCCCGCAGGCATGCATACGACCGGCGTTGACGGATTTGTAGGGTACCGATCCGGCTTCGTGCATTGGCAGGCAATCCATATCGGCGCGCAATCCAACGGAGCGTCCCGAGCTGCTCGCGCGGCCCCGAATAACACCAATCACGCCCGTGCGTGCCAATCCCCGATTGGTCTCGATGCCCCAGGAACCCAGGGCAGACACCACCGCATCGGAAGTGCGATTCTCTTCGAAGGCGATCTCCGGGTGGGCGTGGAGGTCGCGCCGGAATGCAGTCAGTTCCGTATGAAAACGGCGAATGTATTCCACCGGATTGTCGAGTCCTGCTTCGACGGGTTTGCTCATGGGGGGTCTCCTCGAATCAGCCGATGGGGCATTATGGCAGAGGCTTCGAAGTTTACGTATAGCCGAGGACTGCGGTTAACTCGTATTCCCTGCCCTCGAAGCCCCTATTATTATCGTAGAATTCGCGACCACTGCGGGCGTAGTTCAATGGTAGAACGAAAGCTTCCCAAGCTTTAGACGTGGGTTCGATTCCCATCGCCCGCTCCAGTCTCCCGGGAGTCTAATTGGCCAGATCCAACACCAAATTCGACTTCGCATCCGAGATCATCGGCTGGCAGAAAACCTCCGGCCGGCACGATCTTCCCTGGCAGAACACGCGCGATCCTTACCGCATCTGGGTCTCCGAGAGCATGCTGCAGCAAACGCAGGTCTCCACGGTGATTCCTTATTTCGAGCGCTTCATGGCCCGATTTCCGGACGTGGTGGCGCTTTCGAATGCGGACGAACAAGACGTACTGGCGCTCTGGAGCGGGTTGGGCTACTACGCGCGTGGTCGTAATTTGCATCGCGCCGCACGTCGCATCCGCGATGAATGCGCTGGCGTGTTTCCGAGGTCCTTCGATGAAGTCATGCGCTTGCCCGGTATCGGGCGCTCGACGGCCGGGGCGATTTGCGTATTCGCCTTCGGCCACATTCACCCGATTCTCGACGGCAATGTGAAGCGCGTTCTCGCCCGTTTCTTCGGCGTGCATGGCTTTCCCGGAGAGCGCCGCGTCGAACACCAAATGTGGGCGCTGTGCGCTACGCTTTTACCGCGGACGGACATCGAGCCCTACACCCAAGGATTGATGGATCTCGGCGCGCGAGTGTGCGTGCGAACGCGTCCGATTTGCAACGCATGTCCGCTGTGCGAACACTGCGTGGCGAAGCGTGAACAACTGGTTTCTCGATTGCCCACCCCCAAACCTCGCAAGCCAGTCCCCCATCGGCGCACGCGCATGCTGGTTTTTTGGGATGGGCAAGAGGTGCTGTTGGAGCGCCGTCCGTCGTCGGGCATTTGGGGCGGGATGTGGTGCTTTCCGGAGTCCGCCGAGTTGTCGCGGGAAGAGGATGCAAGTGTTCTGGCGCGCTATGGCGTGGAGCGCGCGGATTGCTTGAAGCTCGACGCTATCGAGCACGGTTTTACCCACTTCAAGCTGACGATCGAACCCTATTTGCTGAAGGTGACTCGGCGCACGCTACGGGCGAGCGAAGCGGGCACCCTTTGGTTGAGTCTGGAGGATGCGCGACAAGCTGCGCTTCCCGCGCCCGTGCGTGCGATATTGCACGACCTTGTGAACGACCCTGTGAACGACCTTGGGCAAAGACGACTATGACTTCCCTGGTTGAGCGTCCAATAGCCGGTCGATAAGGGAAAGTCTCGCGAGATCATCGCGCGTACCGAGCAGCTGCTGCTTGGTGTCGGATTCCACGGGTAGCAATTCACCGAGGCGGTAGCTCACCCAGCCGGCGTCGTCCAGCCGAATGGGCGAAGGGAAATGAGACGGGCCGACTTTCTCGATGAGTTGGCGCAGTACTTCCCGGCACGGCTCCAACTCCTCCGGAAGGTCGCTCACGGGTTCATCCTCCAGGTACGCAATCCGGCCGCGAATAAGCCCGTCCTTCTCCACGATATGGTCGAGCAGCTGAAATACCCGAGTGCCGCGAGCGAACACCTGAAACAGACCCAAATGGGGCATGTCCCACTGTTCGATCGCTGCGCTACAACCCAGACTTTCCGGCATGGCGGGAGTGCCCACTTCATCGCCCTCCTTGATGAGGCAGACCCCGAAGGGCGCATCGTCGCGAATGCAGTCCTTCACCATGCGCACATAGCGCTGCTCGAACACACGCAGCGCTAGCCGGCCGCCTGGGAACAGCACGGTTTTCAGCGGGAAGATGGCAAGTTCCAATGCGCTAATCGTATTCTCCTTGGTCGCTCTCACCCCACCGAATCATCAATTTATGCGCGATACGCAGTTGGTCCAGAATGCGGGCTACGAGAAAGTCCACTATATCCTGAACTGAACGTGGACGGGTATAGAAACCCGGGTTCGCCGGCAGGATGGTGGCGCCGGCGCGCGACAAACGCAGCATGTTTTCCAGATGGATGGCCGAAAGTGGCGTTTCCCGCGGGACCAGTATAAGGGGGCGGCGTTCCTTGAGCGCCACGTCCGCCGCGCGTTCGATCAAGCTGCCGGAAAGACCGGCGGCAACAGCCGCCAAAGTGCCCATCGTGCAGGGACAAATCACCATGGCGTCCGCCGGATTGGATCCCGAAGCCACCGGTGCGAACCACTCTTCTCGGCCATAAACGGTGAGTAGCGACGCGTCGACATTGAAGCGCGCGTGAAACAAGGCTGCGGTTTCCGCTGGCCGGGAGGGCAGAGCAAGGTCCATTTCCTGGCGCGCGACGATTTGCGAGACCTGGGAATACAGCAATTGCACTTTTACCCCGGCAGCGAGCAAGCACTCCAGCAGGCGGATTCCATAGGGCATGCCCGAAGCGCCGGTAAAGGCCAGAGTAACAGTGCGCATTGCCGGCGGATTGGACAATTCAATGCCCGCCGCTAGTTCTGCTTCTCGCCCAGTCGGTCGCGCAAGCGCTTGAGCATCTGCTCCAGGCGGTCGATTTCTTGCCGCAAGTCGTCGCTGCCGTCGGTTTTCTTTGGGGGAGTTGCCTTCTGCGGGGGAGGCGTTTCGGCTGGCGTTGCGACGGGCGTAGCGAGCATCGCGCACATGATGCGCTGGAAGCGTTCCCCTACGGTCTCGGGTACGATGGCGCTGGCCTCGGCTTCGGGCGTGTAGACATTTTCCAACACCGAGCCGTCGCTACTGTAGAGCAGATAGCCGTATGTGGTGATGCGGTACTGCTTGCACTGAATGCGCTCACGGTACATGGCGCTGCGGGCAAAGCCACCTTTCACCGGGTGCGCGGTTGAGAAAACCACACGCCGCCAGTAGACGACCTCATCCCCGGAAACAAATACTTTGCTGCGATCGTAGTAGTGCTGATTGCCGTCACCGGTGGGGACAGCGGCCCAGTCCGCGGAGAAGGCGTTCGTGCATACCACCATTCCAAGAGCGAGAACGAGGTTACGCATTAGGTTACGCATTGGATTGCGTGCCAGGCAACGCCTCATTGCGCCAGTTCCCGATGGCGTACCAACACCGGCATGCGGGAGCGAAAGTGTTGCGCGAGCGTCTCGGCCAGGTAAACCGAACGATGATGACCACCGGTGCAGCCGATGGCAACGGTCAGGTAACTGCGGTTGTCACGTACAAAGCAGCTAAACCAGCGGTCGATGAAGGAGCGGATATCTCTTAACATTTCCTGAGTTTGACTGTCCGCCAGCAGAAAATCAATCACCGGCTGATCTTTACCGCTTAGGGGACGCAGAGCGGGATCGTAGAACGGGTTGGGCAGGCAGCGCACATCGAAGACGAAATCGGCATCGAGCGGCAACCCGTGTTTGAATCCAAAGGACTCGAACAGCAAGGTGAGTCCGCTACTGGGAAGGTTGACGAAATCCTTGACCCAGGCTCGCAGTGCGTTGGAGGACAGATCGCTGGTGTCCACATGATGCGCCACCGAACTGGCGTCCTCGAGCAGTTCACGCTCGGCCTGAATGCATTCCGGTAAGGTGTGGTGCTCGTCCGCCAAGGGATGGCGCCGGCGAGTTTCCGAGAAGCGTTTGACCAGAGTTTCGGTCTTGGTGTCGAGAAACAATGCACGAATGTCGATCTGACGTTGGCGTAACGCGTGCAAGGATTCCAGCAGTTGCTTGAAGAAGGTGCCGCCGCGAGCATCGATACTCGCGGCGATGCGCCCGTAGCCTTCCTTACTGAGCAGGTCCACCAGGCTGGGCAGCAAGGTGGCGGGAAGATTGTCCACGCAGTAGTAACCGCTGTCTTCCAAAACGTTGAGAGCGACACTCTTGCCTGAACCGGACATGCCGGTGAGAAGTACCAGTTGCATCGTCGTTTAGGTCGTTCGCCCGAAGTATTGTTCCTGCCGGCGAATGAATTCCTGTGTGCTATCGATGCCGCGCAATTGCAGCACGTAGTTACGCACGGCGGCCTCGACCAGGACTGCGAGGTTACGTCCGGCGGCGACGGGCAGAATCACCTTGCGTATCTTCACCGCCAAAATTTCTTCCATCGTCGCATTCAAAGGAAGCCGGTCCAACCCGGGCACCACACCCCCTACGGGTTTCTCCAATTGGACGATGAGTTTGAGATTCTTGCGCACTCGCACGGAGGTTTCGCCGAAGATCGTGCGGATGTTGAGCATGCCAAGGCCGCGCACTTCAAGGTAGTCCTTGAGAATCTCCGGGGCCCGGCCTTCCAGCGTTTCCGGTGCGATATGGTAGAGCTCGACCACATCGTCCGCCACCAACCCACTGCCGCGCGAAATCAATTCCAAGGCGAGTTCGCTCTTGCCGACTCCGCTGTCGCCAATGAGCATTACGCCCACCCCAAGCACATCCAATAGCACGCCATGTCGCGTGACGAATTCGGCCAGTGCGCGGCCCAGATAAGTGCGGATGACCCAGATGATTTGAAGGCTGGGCAGCGGGGAGGTGATGAGCGGAATCTTTTGACCGGTGCAAAAGCGCTCCAGTGAGGGAAGAATCTTCTCCCCGTCGCTGACGATAAGACAAGCAACTCCGCTGTCGCGCAGGCGTCCAAGCGCGGTTTCCTGCGCCGTTTCGTCGAAGGTGGCGAAGTAGCTGGCCTCCGTGCGGCTGAAGATCTGTATCCAATTCGGATGATAGAAATTCAGATGGCCGATCAGACCTTGCGTGGAGTGTTGGATGCGATCGGTGTCAAGAATATTTCCACTATGAGTAGCATCAGTGGACCAGGAAAGGTGCAAAGCATCCTGGTTATCTCTAAACAGCTGGGCGACGTTGACTTGCGGCATTGGGGTCCCAACCGACGATTATTTGTTGCGCTTCACGCTCATCCGCGACTTCGGCCAATTGCCGGCGGACTTCCCGGTCGCTGAACATTTGAGCCAACTCGCTCAGGATTTGCAGGTGGATGTCATTCGCTCTTTCCGGCACCAGCAAAACGAATATCAAGGATACCGGTTTGCCGTCCGGCGCATCGAATTCCATGGGTGCGCGCGTGCGCACGAATGCCCCGATGGCATCGCGCAATCCCTTGACTCGTCCATGTGGAATGGCAATCCCTTGTCCCAGTGCGGTAGAGCCCAAGCGTTCGCGCGCCACCAGACTGCCGAGGATCTGCGACGCGTTGATGGGTAGGCTGCCACTGAACAGCGTCGAGATCTGTTCAAACAGGGCCTTCTTGTTACCGGCGTCAATACCGAGCTTGACGTGGGTGGCGGGTAGCAGGTCGGAAATGAGCGTCATGTCGCGGGCTACCCGCCTAAGCGGATTCGAAACCCTCGGTAATCCTATCCTTCCTCGTCTTCCGTACGGAGTTGTCCGTTCGGGCGATGGTCGGCGATTTTTTCCTTATGGCGGATGATCTGTCGGTCGAGTTTATCCACCAGGCTGTCGATGGCGGCGTACATGTCCGCGTCGCTGCATTCGACAAAGATGTCGCGGCCGCGCACATGCACGTTGGCTTCGACTTTTTGAACGAGCTTGCTGACGGTCATGACGACATTGACGTCCATCATCTGATCGAAATGGCGCTTGATGCGCTCCAGCTTGGACGTTAGGTAGCCACGTAGTGCCGGTGTGATGTCGATGTGATGCCCCGTTATCTGTAGATTCATAGCAACTCCCTCCAAGTAAAGCGTTGAGGAAACAGACTCACAGACTCACCAACTCGATCGAACCAAGTTGGCAGAGCCGGAACCAAGATAGTTCGAAGTGTGCCGCCAAATATTTCAACACTGACCTTGTCAGAGACTATATGGACTTGCGAAGATTGACAGGGAGGATTTGCAAAGACTCCCGGTACTTCGCAATGGTACGCCTCGCCACGACGATGCCTTGTTTGCCCAGTATCTCGGATATTTGGCTGTCACTGAGTGGCCGGCGTGAGTCTTCTTCGCCGACCAATTGCCTGATCAAGGCGCGGATGGCGGTGGCTGAGCAGGCACCGCCTGTCTCTGTGCTGACGTGGCTCCCGAAGAAATACTTCAGTTCGAAGATGCCGCGAGGAGTCAGCATGAATTTCTGCGTCGTCACGCGTGACACCGTGGATTCGTGCAATCCCAGGATCTCGGCAATTTCGCGCAGCACCAATGGTTTCATCGCGACTTCGCCGTGCTCGAAGAAATGGCGCTGGCGGTCGACGATGGCTTGCGAGACTCGAAGTATGGTGTCGAAGCGTTGCTGGACATTCTTGATCAGCCACTTCGCTTCCTGCAACTGTCCGGAGAGCTGCTGCAGGCTGGCATCGCGATTTCGATGCAGGATGTCGGCATACATCCGGTGGACTCGCAGCTTGGGCATCGCGTCCGGGTTAAGGGACACCCGCCAAACTCCTTTGAGCTTGCGCACCACCACATCGGGTACGACGTAACGGGTTTCATTCTTCGTGTAGTTGCCACCCGGCCGGGGATTGAGACTGGTGACCAGGGCCTGAATTCCGCGCAGTACTTCGTCGCTACATTTGAGCGCCTTCTTCAGTTTGGAATAGTCTCGACCGGCCAGGAGATCGAGAAGGTCGCGCACCGTGGCCAGAGCTTCGGCGCGATAGGGGACGTCCTGCGCAAGGGCATCGAGCTGCAGCGCCAGGCACTCGCCAAGATTGCGGGCGCCGATGCCGGGGGGTTCCAGACTCTGAAGTTGTCGCAGGGCCACCTGCAATTCGGTCGGATCAATTTCCAGCTCCTCGGGGAGCATGGCGGACACCTCTTCCAGGCCCAGCGTCAGGTAGCCGTCATCGTCCAGGCTTTCGATAAGGACCGTGATCAAGTTCTTGTCACGCCCGGAGACGTTGATGAGGTTGAGCTGCCACAGGAGATGTTCCCGTAGGGACGGCTGATCGGCCGCTAGCTGAGGGTAATCGTAATCCTCGCCGTCGTCAGACGTGCCGTAGTTGCTGCTCCCGCCTTCCTTGAACCAGTCCTGCTCGGAATCGGAAGAGGCGGACTCTCTTTCCTGGGCGGGCCCTCCTTCCTTGGTTTCCTGAGTGGTGGTCGGGGTGCTGCTCGTGTTGTTGTTGAAGTCGTTACGAGTGGCGTTTGCCGCCGTCTGACCGCCATACTCTTCCGGTTCCTCCGCGCGCTCGAGTAAAGGATTGTCCTGCAGGAAACGCTCGATCTCCTGATTCAATTCCTGCGTGGAAAGCTGCAACAACCGGATTGATTGCTGCAACTGAGGAGTTAGGGTGAGGTGCTGAGAAAGCTTTAGCTGTAGAGACTGCTTCATTTGTATCGCGTAGAGTGAAGCGAGGCGGGACAAGTCTGGTGCGCGACGCTATAGGCGGAAGTGCTCTCCGAGATAAACCTTCCGAACGCTTTCATTATGAACTATTTCTTCCGGCGCCCCGTAAGCAAGTACTGAGCCCTCGTTGATTATATAGGCGCGGTCGCAAATCCCTAGCGTTTCTCGAACGTTGTGATCGGTGATCAGCACGCCGATATCGCGCGCCCTTAAGAATCGGATAATTTTCTGGATTTCTAAGACCGCAATCGGGTCGACGCCGGCAAACGGTTCATCCAGAAGAATAAATCTTGGCTTGCTAGCCAGCGCCCGCGCGATCTCCACCCTTCGGCGCTCGCCGCCCGACAAGCTGATGGCGGGACTATTCTTCAGATGGGCGATATGCAATTCGGATAATAGCCCGTCCAGCTCCTCCTGTATGACGCCGTTCTTGAGCCCGCTTAGCTCAAGAATGGCCTGAATATTCTCTGCTACCGTCAGACGCCGAAAGATGGAGGCTTCCTGCGGCAGATAGGCGAGTCCCAGCCTGGCACGCCGGTGGACGGGCATGTGATTCAAGGCCGACTCGTCGATCCGAATGCTGCCTCCGTCGGTCGGGATCAATCCGACGATCATGTAGAAGCAAGTGGTTTTTCCAGCGCCATTGGGGCCCAGAAGGCCTACGACCTCGCCGCTCTCAACTTTCAGGGAGACGTCCTTTACGACGGTCCGGGTCTTATAGCGTTTGCTCAGGTGCTGGGCGTTGAGTTGGCTCATCGCGCCGGGGTCGCGGAAAGTTTATTTGTTTGGGGCACTCGTAGGGGTGTCCGCAGCTTTCTTTTTCGGCTGGATGACGGCTTTGACTCGCTGCGTTGGTCCGGTCGCGCTCGCCGTCGTGGACCCTTTGGTCCCCATCACTTCGTAGAACTCGGTGCCGGCGTTATAGGAAATATAGTCTCCCCTGACTTCGTCGTCCGCACGCTTGATACGGGCATTGGTGAAGATCTGTAGTTTTTCCGATTTGCCGTCGTATTCCAGGCGCTCGCCATAGCCTTCGATATATTCTTCGAAGCCCTCGCGTTTCTGACGAAAATAGGCTGGCTTGCCGAGCGCAACCCCGGCGCTGAACCCCTGGGCATCCTGCTTGATGGTGATACGGTCTGCCTTGAGGATCATGGTGCCCTGGGTGAGCACCACATTGCCGTCGAAAACGCTTTCCTTGCGCTGATCATCGAGGCTCATGCGGTCGGACTCGATGTTCATGGGTTTCTCGCGATCGGCGCGCTCGGCATGGGCGACACCGCTCACGAGGCTCGCGGCGATCAGTAAAAGCGCAAGCCGGGGCATGTTGGACGGATTGGAATTCATCGGTTAGGTGAGGGTGATCAATCTGGGGGTGATCTAGGATTCTTGAACTCGCCACGAACGCGAGAACGTAAGCGCATCTGGCGGGTGAGATTGTTGAATTCTAGGCCAACTCCCTTCAGCGTACCATGCTCCCCGGTAATGGTGACCTCTTTGTCGCTGCGCGCGAGGTCTTGATCGGGAAATACATTGAGTTGGGAAGTCGTTACCGTGATGGGACCCGAACGGGCGTCGGCCGCGCGCACGATACGCACATTGCCGGTGAAGACGACCTCTTTGGCATCGTGCGACACGTGGGCTTGCTCGGAGCGAACCTGAACTTCGGCCTTACCCGGCATATAGTGGGTCAGCGTTGGTGTTTCGAGCGCGGTACTGTCTTCGTCGGTCCGGTGCTCCATGCGATGCGCCACCAGCGCGTAGCGCGGCGAGCCGTCGGGATTGAACAGGTTGGCCGAGAAATCCTCGACGATGACGTCCGGATTGGACGGATCGCGCACGCCCAAAGGACTCCCGGATTTTACCGATCGATCCAGCCAGAACGTGAGCGCCGCCAAGCTCGCCAGCAGCAAGATGGGAGTCCACGCCAGCAGCCGGTAGCGCTTCATGCGAGGTAGCGATCCAGTTGAGCTTGCAATTTGCCCTGAGCATGCAGGATCAACTCACAGACTTCCCTTACGGCGCCATGACCTCCTTGGCAACGGGTGACATAGTGTGTGTTGGCGCGCACGATCTCCGGCGCTTCCGGGACAGTGATGGCCAGGCCGCACAGGCGTAGCGCCGCCAGGTCCGGCAGATCATCACCCATGAAGGCAACGGCTTCGCGGCCAACGGACATCTTGGCCATGAGGTCGTGCATGACCTGACGTTTGTCCGCCACCCCCTGGTGAAAATAGGTGATGCCCAGTTCCGCCGCGCGCGCTTGCGCACTTGGGGATTGGCGTCCCGTGATGATGGCGGTGCTCACTCCGCCGGCCATGAGCAGCTTCAGTCCCAGGCCGTCCCGAATATGAAAAGCTTTTGCTTCCACCCCGTCGGATTGCAGGTAAAGCCGACCGTCTGTCATGATGCCATCCACATCAAGGCAAAGAAGGGTAGTGTTTTTCGCGCGCGCCAAAACCTTTGGGTCCGTTGGAACCTCAATCGTCATACCACTTTCGCTTGCAGCAGATCGTGCATGCTGAGCGCTCCCACCAACTTGCGCCCAGCATCCAAGACCAGCAACTGGCTGATCTTGTGGTCTTCCATCAGTTTGACGGCATCGACCGCTAATTGGTCGTGGCGAATAGTTCGTGGATTGGGGGTCATCAGGTCACGAACAAAGGTGCCGTGAAAATCCACTGCCTTCCCCAAATTCCGCCGCAAATCGCCATCTGTGAAGATGCCCACCACCGTATCGCTCGCATCCACCACGGCCACCATCCCCATTCCCTTCTTGGATATTTCAACGATCGCATCGGTGAAGCGCGTATCCGGACTCACTCGCGGAATGGCGCTGCCGGTGCGCATGATGTCGTTTACGTAGGTAAGCAACCGTCGTCCGAGGGCTCCGCCGGGATGCGAACGGGCGAAATCCTCGGCGCTGAATCCGCGTGCCTCCAGTAACGCCACTGCCAGGGCATCACCCAGAGCGAGGGCCGCCGTTGTGCTCGCGGTGGGCGCCAGCCCCAGGGGGCAAGCTTCCTCCTGGACGGCGGCGTCCAAGTGCGCATCGGCCTGTCGTGCCAGCGTGGATTGGGGCTTGCCGGTGATCGCGATCAGACGTGCGCCCTTGCGTTTGATCAGGGGTATGACCGATACCAGCTCGAAGCTTTCCCCCGAATGGGAGATGGCGATCACCACATCTTTAGCCTCAATCATACCCAGGTCACCGTGGCTGGCATCGGCGGGGTGGACAAAGAAGGCGGGGGTGCCCGTGCTGGCCAGGGTCGAGGCGATCTTGCGTGCGATATGACCCGATTTTCCGATGCCGCTCACGACCACGCGGCCGGAGCATTCCAATATCATGTTGACGGCATGGGCGAAGCTCGCGTCCAAGCGAGCCGCCAACGCGCTGACAGCCTGTGCTTCGATTTCAAGTACACGGCGCCCGCGTTCGATAAGGCTTTGGCTGGAAGCGCCGGGTGGCGGCGTCTGCGACTGCGGAGCATTCATGACGGCGGAGTATAGCCCATGCCATTAATTCACTAGCCTGACGCCTGGCTGCGATATCCTGCGCCCAATCGTTCCGATTCGATAATCACAGCAGCGCCCATGCAGATTCTTGACTCCGTGCTCTTACTGCTCGCCACCGCGGTGGTGGTCGTGGTGGTATTTCGCGCGCTCAAACTGCCCGCATTGATCGGTTACCTGATCGTCGGATTTCTCATCGGTCCGCACGCACTGGCTTGGCTGCCCGATAGCCACGCCACCGAGAATCTTGCCGAGTTCGGTGTGGTATTTCTCATGTTCAGCATCGGGCTGGAATTCAGTCTGCCCAAACTGTCCACCATGAAGGGCATCGTCTTCGGATTAGGCGCCTCGCAAGTCCTGGTCACGATATTGATCGTGATCGCGGTGTGCATGGGGCTGGGGCTTGATTGGCGCGCGGGGCTGGCCCTGGGCGGGGTCCTGGCCATGTCCTCGACCGCCATCCTGGCCAAGCTCCTGGCGGAGCGTCTTGAACTCAACACCCAGCATGGCCGCCAGATCATCGGTGTGCTGCTGTTTCAGGATCTGGCGGTGGTGCCCTTGCTCGTCGTCATCCCGGCGCTGGCACAAGATGCCTCGCAGCTCACCAGGCATCTGCTGCTGGCCGGACTCAACGCCACCTTGCTGCTGATCCTCATCCTGATCGTGGGGCAGCGCCTGATGCGGCCCTGGTTTCATGTGGTCGCATTGCGCAAGTCCCCCGAGCTGTTCGTGCTCAATGTGCTGCTGTGCACCTTGGGTCTGGCGTGGCTGACGGACCGCTTTGGATTGTCTCTGGCCTTAGGTGCGTTTCTGGCCGGGATGTTGATCTCCGAAACTGAATACCGGTATCAAGTCGAGCAAGACATCAAGCCTTTCCAGGATGTACTGCTGGGGCTGTTTTTCGTGACAGTGGGGATGCGGCTCGATTATCGTGAGATCGCCGCCCATTGGATAGCCGTTCCCCTCGTCATGCTGGTGTTCGTGCTGACCAAAGCGGCCATCGTCGCGCTGCTTGCACGCTTGTTTGGCGCCAACACCAGCACGGCTTTGCGCGTGGGGTTGGCGCTTAGCGCGGGAGGGGAGTTCGGATTGGTGCTGATATCTGTCGCCGGATCGCTGTCGTTGCTTGATCGTTCGACCCTGCAAGTGGTACTCGCCGCCTTGATCCTATCCATGCTGCTGGCGCCATTCATCTTGGAGCGTAGCGAGCATCTGGTGCGCCGCTTCAGCGCCGCGGAGTGGATGAACCGCGCCATGGCGCTGCATACCATTGCCACGCACAGCATGAACGTGGACAAACACATCATCATTTGCGGCTATGGACGCAGTGGCCAGAATCTGGCGCGCCTGTTGGAACAGGAGAACGTGCCCTTCATCGCATTGGACGCCGACTCGCAGCGGGTGCGCGAGGCGGCTGCGGCCGGAGAGCATGTTGTCTTCGGCAATGCGGCGCGCAAGGAAGTGCTGATCGCCGCGGGCTTGACGCGCGCCAGCGCACTGGTGGTGACGTATGCCGATACCGAGTCCGCACTGCGCATTCTCAGCATCACCCACTCTGCCCGCCCCGAAATGCCGGTGATCGTGCGCACCCGCGACGACACCGACATCGAACGACTGAAGCAAGCCGGCGCCGCCGAAGTCGTACCGGAAATCATGGAAGGCAGTCTGATGCTCGCCTCCCACGCCTTGATGCTGATTGGCATACCCTTCAATCGCGTGCTGCGCAGAATTCGCGCGACGCGCGAACAGCAATACAGCCTCTTCCGGGGATTTTTCCGAGGGGCGAGCGACGAACGGGACAACGATCCCGAGCATGCCCAGCCGCGCCTGCATTCCGTCACCATCGTGCCGGGCGCCGCCGGGGTCGGCAAGACTCTCGGACAGTTGGACCTGTCCAGCCTGGGCGCCGAGGTCACCGCCATCCGGCGGCGGGATACACGGCAGGTCGACCCAGGTCGCGAAACTACCTTAGCTCAAGGCGATGTCGTTGTGCTTCGGGGCGTGGAGGAAGACTTGGTGGCGGCGGAGATGCGGTTGCTGCAGCGATAGGAGAATAAATCCGGCGAGATGGCCGGGCTATCCCTTCGAGACTGTTAGTGGACCAACCTAAAAGAGGCTCGCGGCGCCACAGTTATTCTCCCCCGGAGCGATTTTCCAGTTTGCGGGAGTGGCGGCGGTATCAACACAAGTGGCTAAAGTTGGTGCCGTAGCGGCATTACCTTTGTAAACCGAGAATTGAAAGCTGCCTTGCAAGGGTAGGCCATCGTCAATCTTTCGATCCACTTCCGCGGTTATTTCAATAGGAAGCTGACTTCCTGCTTTAAGGTTGTTCTTGTTTGGCTCGACGGGGTTAGCCGCGTTGTCCCCGTATATACCATCATATATAAGTTGAAGGTAGATTCCATAAGGATTCTTTGGTGATGTTAGGTCGGTCGGGGCATTCGATGTCTCCGTGTCGACAACCGAATAACTGCCGTTCAAAAATCCTGATGCGTTGAGATGATGCCAGGTATACAAAGTTTCCATAGAAGTTCCTGCATCGATCTGGCCATTTCCGTTTCCGTTCGAGCATTGCAGTACGGGACAATTGATGCTGGTGTTGGCCGATGCGTAGTCCCCGGGCAACGCTCGATATCGATCTTGAAA
>JANNFC010000313.1:0-6363 GCA_031379405.1 Betaproteobacteria bacterium
AAGAGCAGAAGTATAAGAGACCAATGGCGAAGCATTCGAGGTGTAAGCGTGCACCGTCCGGGAATGATCACTCAAAGTTGTTCATCGTTGAAAAAGGGGATTAGGCATGCTCACATTTTCAAACGCATCACTTTCGTCGCCTAGTGAGTCGTATGGTAGATTCGCATGTAGGATCTGGGACCCCGTTGCCAGAAGTCGATGGATGGGTGTATTCGTCTTGTCCATTCTGGGAAGCGTGTTCTGTGGGCCTTCTCGCACTTTGGCGCAGAACCCCACTGGCGTCATAGTCGACAATGCGGCTGTCTCCGTCAAGGATGCGACAAGGATCTACACCGGAACGTGGTGCCGTTCGGCTGCGGCGGGCAGCTACGTAACGAATTCCCTTTATAGTTGTGGTAGCGGCGCGGACACCTACCGGTGGACATTTACCCCACCCGCAGCCGGCGAGTACGACGTCTATGTGTGGTGGACCAGTCACGTGACTCGTTCGACCTCCGTGCCCATTACTGTCTCGGACAACACCGGACCTCACGTGAAGACCTTCAATGAACGCGTAAACGGGGGAAAGTGGGTCCTTCACGGACGATACACTTTTGCCACCAACACCACGCGATACGTGGAGGTATCCGATGCCAACGGGCAAGCTGCCGCCGATGCCGTGCGGCTGGCACCTGTTTCGTCGGCGGCGTCGACATTGACCCTGAACTCGACCAATGCGTCCAGTGTCTTCTTGAAGGTGTACCCCAGCGATACGGGTGGCAGCGGAGATGGTACGGCGCCAACCGTCCGAACCTTCGGTTCGAACACCAGAGTGTGGCTATCTGCACCACTTCGCAATGGGAATGGCTATTTCGTGAAATGGCAAAAAAATGCTCAGGACTATGATCTGGCTTCCACCACAAGTGTTGCAATGGATGGCGATCATACCCTGACCGCGATATATGGTGCAGCAAGCTGCACAGGCATCACTGTCCTGCCAGGAACAGACAGTGTCCGAACTGCCGTAGCAAGTGCGCCTGCAGGCAGCACGTTTTGTATCAAGAGTGGTATTCACCGGTTCACTACCTCGGTCGTCGCCCGAGCCAACGACAAGTTCATTGGAGAACCGGGGGCTATCATCAGCGGATCCAAGATCCTTTCCGCCTTCGTTTGGGACGGATCTTACTGGGTGGCGACAGGGCAAAATCAGCAGGAACCTACGTTCCCGGTCACGAATGGTGGGTACGCCATGTGCACCACGAGCGCGCCCGGCTGCGTCTATCCGGAGAAAGTATTCCGGGACGGGCAGGACTTGATTCAAGTCACCCGACTGACGGACCTCGCAACGGGCACTTTCTATTTTAGCTACGTCAACGACAAGATCTATCTGTTTGACGATCCGACGGGTCACAACCTCGAGGCGACCACCGGAACAGGCGGCATCATTGGGTACACCAATGCAGGGCAGGGGGGTGTGACCGTCAAGTACCTACAGTTCGAAAAGTTTGGCGGTGGCGATGTCTCGGGCTCGGATCACAATGCAATCAAGCCGGTCGAAGGGTGGCGGGTCGAGAACAACGAGTTCCGGTTGATAAGCTCTGCAGCCATCGCAAATTTTGGCAGCGGCGTCGTGCGTAACAACTATATCCATCACAATGGGAAGTACGGGATCATCGGCGAGGGGACGATTGAAGGCAACGTAATCTCCTATAACAATACCGATGGGTTTGACCCCAACAATGACGCGGGCGGCAGCAAATTCCATGGTACGCGAGGCCTAAGCGTTCGCGGAAATGTCGTTGCCAACAATGTCGGGAGAGGATTCTGGACCGATTTCGATAACATCAATACGGTATACGAGAACAACATCGCCGAGAATAATTCGGAGATGGGTATATTTCATGAGGTGAGTTGTGCTGCCTCAATCAAGTACAACATCGCCAGAGGCAACAATGCGGACAAGGCCGGGCGATCGTTATGGCACGGCGGACAGATCTTCCTTCGATCGTCAAAGGATGTCCAAATATTTGGAAACGAAGTGATCGCGGCCGGTCCTGGGACTCACGGTATCAGTCTGCGCGGAGGGGATTCGCCTCTCACAGGACCCAATTGCGGATCGCTGGAGTTGCGAAATGTTTCCGTTCGCGACAACGTGGTGCGACTGGATTCCACAGACCTTCATGGAATCGTTGGCGGCGGCGTGGGTCACGGTGCCGCCAACAGTCTTTCGTTCACCAACAACATCTACTATTTGCAGTCCTTGAGCGGGGTGTACTTCTGGTACGATGCCGCGACGAGCAGTATGACCAAAGAGCAGTGGAAGGCGGCGAATCAGGACGTTGGAGGGGCGTTTCTTCAGTACTGAGCTTCGGCGGGGATCCAAGCATCGCCGCCTTGCGAATGTTTTGGGGTGGACATTCCATGACAAACTTTCCCCCAGTGCGGGAAAGTCCGAAATGGGGGGACGTGCGTGAAGGCGTACTTAAAGGGCGTTGCCCAAGCGCTCATTCGAAGACTGGTTCCCGCGGGCGAGACCCTGGCGGCAATGCCTGTATCTCGTGTCTTCGGGCTTGACCGCGGGTTACCCATCGACCGCTACTATATCCAGGCATTCATCGATTCCCAGCGTGACTGCATCAATGGCATCGCGCTGGAGATCGCTGAACCGCGATATTCCCTAGCATTCGAGGGGCAATTACGAGGTATCGAGATCCTCCATATCGACCCGAAGGCAAAAGAGGCGACTATCATAGGGGACTTGTCCAGACCGGATGATCTCCCAAAAGCAGTTGCCAACTGCTTTATTTGTACCCAGACTTTCCAGTTCATTTTCGATGTGGCTGCGGCACTTCGCGGATCGGCGCAACTCTTGAGAAGCGGCGGTACTTTGCTGGGAACGTTCTCGGGTATTTCGCAGATAAGCCGTTACGACATGGATCGTTGGGGTGACTATTGGCGATTTACCACGGCATCCGTGGAGCGATTGGCGAGCGAAGCCTTTCCCGGAGGCCAGGTCGAGGTGTCTAGCTACGGCAATCTTCTCGCAGCCAAAGCTCTCCTCGAAGGGTTAAGTGTTGAAGACGTCTCGGATGTTCGAATTCTCGACCATCACGATCCGGACTACCCGGTCATCATAGCCGTCAGGGCGCGGAAGGCCTGACGCTGGCGCTCTGAACAGCGGTTGCCCTCAGAATTGCCATTCTTGGGTTTTTGTCGCACCCCCTACCAACTTATCAAGTTTGAATTGACTAATTATGTCGACTTCAAACTGAAGTTCCATTTCCGGCGCACTAGAATACCCATCTTCTGGGGAACTCGCCGCCAAATCGATGAATCCGCTTTATCTTGGGCTGCAAGGCGCCAATCTGCAAAGTCGTTACGAATCAGCGATGACGCGAACGCTCGCGCTCCGTCATCGCCTTCGCAAGCTCAAGATAATCATGCGACCGGACTTCGCGAAGATGGTCTATCGCCGGTTCGCTGCAGGCTCCCCCCCCCGCCAGGTCATTGAATCAGATCAGCCTTCAGTGCCACGGGCGCTTATATTGGCGTATCACCGCGTTACGCGGTTGAAGATTGATCCGCAAATGCTCAGCGTGAGCCCTGAGCGATTTGGCGAGCAACTCGAGGTCCTCAAGCGCAGATTTGAAGTGATTGCGCTGCGGACTCTGGTGAAAAAACTGCAGGAAGGGCGGTCCGTGTCAGGGTGCGTCGTCATAACCTTCGACGATGGGTATGCGGATAATCTACATGTAGCCAAGCCCCTGATGGAGCGCCTCGACATCCCCTCCACGATCTTTATTGCCACCGACCATATTGGAAAAATGGACGGATTCTGGTGGGATGAGATCGAACGAATCATCCTGGGGGAACATCCTCTGCCACGAAAACTGCGACTGGAGATCGGGGGACGCCACTACCGGTGGGATTTCGAGGACGATGCCGACTTTAACTCGCAGATGGCTGAGCAGTTCAAGTCCTGGTATGTGGGCGCTTCTGAAACGCCGACGCGGCGCCATCAGATCTACCGTGAACTGCATAGGGCCCTGCACGATCTGCCTTCCCAGTATCGTGAGGAGACCCTGGAAAAATTGAGGACTTGGGCGGGACTGGCGCGTGAGCAAACCCCTTCACATTGTCCCCTGACCATCGATGAACTTCTAGAACTAAGCCGCGGTAAATTCATTGAAATCGGTGCTCACACCGCTACCCATCCGGCGTTGTCCATGCTTCCGCCTGTGGAGCAGGAGGCTGAAATTCGTGGCGGAAAAAAGCGACTTGAGGACATGATCGGGCGGTCAACGCAAAACTTCGCCTATCCCTATGGATCGCTGACCTCCTACGATTCACGTACGGTCGACATCGTGCGCACATGCGGATTCCAAAGCGCCTGCACAACCTTTGCGGACATCATCCGCCCCGGATGCAATCTATTTCAACTGCCAAGGCTTCTGGTGCGTGATTGGGACGGCGACGAATTTGAGCGCAATCTAAGAGCACGCATCAGCCACTGGGAACAAACCACATGAAACGTGCGCTTATTACGGGAGTCACAGGCCAGGATGGATCCTATCTGGCGGAATCGTTGTTGAGCAAGGGATACGAAGTACACGGTATCAAGCGCAGGGCTTCGAGCTTCAATACGGAACGCATCAACCATATCTATTCAGATCCGCACGATTCTTCGCGTCGCTTCGTTTTGCACTATGGCGATCTGACAGACACGACCAATCTGATACGTATTGTGCAGGAAGTGCAACCTGACGAGTTGTATAACCTGGGCGCACAGTCTCACGTTGCCGTGTCGTTCGAGGAGCCGGAGTACAGCGCCAACGCCGATGCGCTGGGGACGTTGCGACTACTCGAAGCCGTTCGAATTTTGCGATTGGAGAAGAAGACACGCTTCTATCAGGCGTCGACATCAGAACTATACGGACTCGTTCAAGAAACACCACAACGCGAAACCACACCGTTTTATCCGAGAAGTCCTTACGGCGTGGCAAAGATGTATGCCTATTGGATTACCGTCAACTATCGCGAGGCATACGGCATCTATGCCTGCAACGGGATTCTCTTCAATCATGAATCCCCGCGTCGTGGCGAGACCTTTGTTACGCGGAAGATTACTCGAGCACTATCTCGCATAAAGCTTGGAATCGAAGACTGCCTGTATCTGGGTAACATCGATGCCAAGCGTGATTGGGGTCACGCCAAAGATTACGTCGAAATGCAGTGGCTCATGCTGCAGCAGGAACATCCCGAGGATTATGTGATTGCTACAGGCCAGCAGTACAGTGTTCGTGAATTTGTCGAAGTGGCCGCAAGTGAGTTGGGCATCCGACTGCGGTGGCAAGGCACCGGTGTTAGTGAAGAGGCCGTAGTTACCGCTGCAGACGGTGCGGTAAGTGGTCATGCGTTAGTCGGCAATTCGATAGTAAAGATCGACCCGAGGTATTTCCGCCCTACTGAGGTGGAGACCTTGCTTGGGGATGCTAGCAAAGCGCGGCGAAATCTGGGATGGGAACCCCAAATCAGTTTCTCGGAATTGGTTCAGGAGATGGTTCGTGAAGATTTTGAAATTGCGCGCCGCGATCATCTGATAAGTAGTCACGGATTCCGGCCAATCGGCGGGAAAGAGTAGGAGACGAGATTGGAACATTCTGGGAGAATATTCGTGGCAGGACATCGTGGGATGGTTGGCTCGGCGCTGTTGAGACGGCTAACCATAGGGGGCTACACCAATCTTCTCACGAGAACGCGTCAGGAATTGGATCTTCTCGATCAGCGCGCAGTGCGAGCTTTTTTTCAGCAGACCAGGCCGGATTACGTTTTTCTCGCCGCCGCTAAGGTTGGGGGAATCTATGCCAACAACACTTTCCCAGCGGACTTTCTTTACCAGAATCTCGCTATCCAGACCAATGTCATCCAAGCGGCTTACTCGGCGGGCGTACAGCGTCTCATGTTCCTCGGATCGAGCTGCATATATCCTGGGGAATCCCCCCAACCCATTCGTGAGGACTATCTACTCACTGGTCCCCTGGAAGGAACAAACGAAGCCTACGCAATTGCAAAGATCGCTGGTCTTAAACTTTGTGAAACCTTCAACCGCCAATACGGTACTCAATACGTTAGCGTGATGCCTACCAATCTCTACGGGCCGCATGACAATTTCGATTTGAAAACGAGTCATGTCGTGCCTGCCCTGATGCGAAAGTTTCATGAGGCCAAAGTCGATGGTGCCGACGATGTGACCATCTGGGGGACGGGAACCCCGCTACGAGAGTTTCTTCATGTGGATGATATGGCCGACGCATGCGTATACCTGATGGAGCGCGGCATTGGAGACGGACTGTACAACGTAGGGGTGGGTTCGGATATCACGAT
>JANNFC010000350.1:0-8090 GCA_031379405.1 Betaproteobacteria bacterium
TACCGATCTCGCTGGTATAGCGGCGCGTGACCCGTTCCAACTCCTTTAGCGACAACTTGCTCGGATCGATACGCACACCACCCTTGGCACCGCCATAAGGCAGATTGACGGCGGCGTTCTTGATCGTCATCCATGCGGCCAGCGCCATCACTTCCTCCAAGGAGACGGCGGGGTGATAGCGCACGCCTCCTTTTCCCGGTCCGCGCGCCAGGCTGTGCTGAACACGATAGCCTTCGAAGTGCATGACATCCCCGTTGTCCATCTCCACTGGGATGTCCACGATGAGGGATCGCTTGGGCGTGCGCAGCGTGTCGACTAACTTGGCCAAGGGACCTAAATAAGGGACGACGCGATCGATCTGCGCCAGATACGTTCCCCAGGGGCTGTGGGGGCCAGGGGAGATGAATGACAGGTCGGGCATAGTGGGCTCGCGAAAGGTTGATAAGCGATATTTTGCATCGAGAACGGTCATTTTCGAAGATTGCAACCCGCCCTCGGCTCGTTCGAGTGCCTTCCACGCACCTTGTTGCGGTAGCCCAAGAAGTTGGCTAGAAGTAGGTTATTCTTCAGCCATCCATATTCCAAGAGGAGCGCCTATGTGGTGGAAGAAACTCCTGACCCTGAGCGTCGCGGCTTTGGCCGTGAACGCCTGGGCGGAAGAAAACTGGGTCGAGATCGGCGCCGATCCACAGGGCAAGTATTACGTCGACGCGGGATCCATCCAGGTGGAAGGCGAAAGCATGCGCTTTCGCAAAAAGGGCGTGTACACCTTCTCTATGGTGGAAACCTTCGGCGACCAGAAGGTTTCTTTCCGGGAGAGCGTCGGCACTATCGAAATCGATTGCGCGCGCAGAATCCATCGCGTGATTCAGATGGACATCGTTAGCCCCGAAGGAAAGGTGGTGTGGACCACCGGCAAAATGAATCGTATGTGGGAGGATATTCCCTCCGATTCCTTGGCAGATGAAACACACGCCTATGTGTGCCGCGGAATGACGAGTTCGTAGGGCTGAACTCCGAGAGGAGACCTAACGTCGTGGCCACTCGACGTCTACGTGTGCTCGCCTTGCGCCAGGTACTCCCCCGCCAGAAATCCAAAGGTTAGCGCAGGCCCGAGGGTGATACCACCGCCCGGGTAGCTGCCACCCATTACGCTCGCATTGTCGTTGCCTACCGCGAACAGTCCCGCGATGGGCTTACCGGAGGCGGTCAATACACGCGCGAGCCCGTCGGTCTCAATCCCGGCGAATGTACCCAAGTCGCCCATAACCACCCTAAGGGCATAGAACGGTGCCTGTGATACTGGCGCCACGCACGGATTGGGTTGGTGCGTTGCATCCCCGAGAAAGCGGTTGTATGCCGTGGTGCCCTTGCCGAAGGCTTCGTCCACGCCGTGCACGGCGCCGAGGTTGTATTGCTCTACGGTGCGGTTTAGCGCAGCCCCATCGATCCCCATTTTCTTGGCGAGCACAATGAGTGTGTTTGCGCGCGTGAGGTAGCCGGATCGCAAGTGCGGCGACAGTGGCAGCGGGAAAGGCTTGGCGAATCCCATGCCGTAGCGGCGTATCGTACGATGATCGCAGATCAAAAAGGCGGCGGCTTCCGCTGCGCCCTTGCAGACTCTTTGCATGGCCTGGCCGAAGTCATGGTAGGAGTTGGCTTCGTTGACGAAGCGAACGCCACCTTGAGTGACTGCGATGATGCCGGGTTTGTAGCGGTCGATGAGATGGGGAAAAACGCCGGTCTCGCCGTTCGCGTGCTTGACCTTCGACACCGGTATCCAGGCGGCGGCGTGGGGTATATCCAGCCTCAACTTGGCACTGACCGATTCCGCCAGCCGTAAGCCATCACCGGTGTTTCCGGGTGGTGCGGGGGAGTAATGCTCCTGGCCGGTGGGGGCATGCGGGAACAAAGATTTACGGCGTGCGAGATCTTGTGGAAATCCACCGCATGCCAGCACGACTCCGCGGCGTGCGGCGATGCGCTGGGTGCCTTGGTCGGTGTGCGCGACGACACCTGTTACACGTCCATTGTTTGAGACCAATTCACGCACGGATGCGTTGACCCATAGCGGAACACCGAGTCCGAAGGCTGTTTTCGCCAATCGCGCCACCAGCGCGTTGCCGTTGGTAAGGCGCATCGGTCGGTGGTGGATCAGCATCTCACACGCGTGCTGGAACAGGCGTTTCACCACATACAGGGCAGAGCGCGCGGAGCGTGTGACGTTGAAGAAATGCTGCACCTCTAGGCTCGAATTGAACATCATGCCTACGAAGGTTATTTCTTTGAGGGGAGGGCGCAGCTGCTTGATGTGGTCTCCCAGAGCGCGGCCATCGAAAGGGGCTGCCAAGATGGATCGGCCACCGGGTTTGCCGCCCGGAGAATCCGGGTGGTAGTCGGGAAACGTCGGTACCGCCACGAACTGCACGTCGGTTTCGCGTTGAAAAAAATCAATCGCACGTGGACCATTGCGAAGGAAAGCGTCGACCTTCTCGTCGTCGAAGAAGGCACCGGCTTCCAGCTTCATGTAGGTGCGGGCGTCTTCGATGCTGTCCTCGATACCCAGTGCGCGGGATAGCGCGTTGCATGGTACCCACAGCACGCCTCCCGAGCGGGCCGTAGTGCCGCCGTAGAGCGGTTCTTTTTCCAGCACCAATACTTCGAGGCCTTTTTTGCGCGCGGTAACGGCGGCGGCGAGGCCGCCCGCGCCGGACCCCACGATGATCACATCGTAGTGTGCGTCAAAGGAGCCCTCCGCGATTTCTGCTTTGCTTGACATGGTTTCGCTCCTCGACTTACTGGGTGCGCTTGCGCACCTCGGTGCGTGGAACGCGCCCTACTTTACTAAGAACTGCACGAAAGCATCGAACACCCTGCTTTGGTGCGAGCCCAGTCGGGGCGGCGTTGGGTGTATTGCTCGCGTCCCGGTTGATCCTCGTAAGGGCGGCGCAGCACATCAAGAAGTTCGTGGACGCCGGAATCATCGCCTTGTTCGGCGCGATCGATGGCGATCTGCGCGAGGTAGTTGCGTAGTACATAGCGCGGGTTGGCGGCGTGCATGCGCGCTCGGCGATCGCTCGGATCGAGGGCATCGCGCTGGACGCGCGCAGCGTAGAGGGCAAGCCATTGCGTGAACGCCGATTCTTCCTGCTTCATTTTGTTCTCATCGTAAAAGGCGTGAAGGAGGGGAGTGAGCACCGGATTGTCTACGTCTACCTCGCTTAGAGAGCGGAAGAACAAAGTCATATCGACCTCCGCCGCCTGCAACAACTGATACAGCGCGTTCATCAGCGCCACGTCTTCGTCGAGGCATTGCGAGAATCCCAGTTTCGCCGCGATATGGTGGCGATCGCATGCGGTGTAGGTATCGACGAAGGACTGCAGTCCCGCTTGCAGCCCTTCGACCCCTGAGAAAACCGGGGCCAATGCGGCGCCCAATCGATTCAGATTCCAGAAAGCGATTTGCGGCTGCTGACCGAATCGATATCGGCGGTGCTCGGCGTCGGTGGTGTTCGGCGTCCAATTGAAGTCGAAGTCATCCACCCATCCATAGGGACCGTAGTCGATAGTCAATCCCAGTATGGACATGTTGTCGGTGTTCATGACGCCATGCACGAAACCCACCCGCATCCAGTGTGCCACCATGTGCGCGGTGCGCTCGCATACTTGCGCAAACCATTGCGTGCGAATGGGCTCGGTGATCTCGGAGTCATTGCTGGCGAGCAGTTCCGGGAAGTCGCGTCGGATGGTGAAGTCGATCAGTCGGATGAGTAGGGCGTTGTCCTCGCGCGAAGCGGGAAGCTCGAAGTTGCCGAAGCGCAGAAACGAAGGTGCTACCCTGCACACGATAGCACCGGGTTCTGCCTGCGGGTGCCCGTCGTAGAACATATCGCGAACGACCCTGTCGCCGGTGGCGACCAAACTCAATGCCCGAGTGCTCGGTACGCCCAGGTGGTGCATGGCTTCGCTGCACAAGAATTCGCGTATGGACGAACGCAGCACGGCGCGTCCATCGGCGGTGCGCGAGTAGGGTGTAGGGCCTGCGCCTTTCAACTGGAGTTCCCAACGCTGGCCGGCGTCGTTGATGATTTCGCCCAAGGTGATGGCGCGCCCATCGCCTAACTGTCCCGCCCAATGACCGAATTGGTGTCCGCCGTAATTGGCGGAAAAAGGTTGCATGCCATCAATAAGTGCATTGCCGCCGAACACGAGTGCGAAGTCGTCGGATTCGATGTCAGCGTTTTCCAGGCCGAGCTGCACCGCCACTTCTCGCGAATAGGCCACCAACCTGGGGGCGCTGACCGGTGTGGGTTGCACGTGCGAGAACAATGCGCCGTGCACTTGCCGGCGCTGCGGCCCAGTGTGCGGATCGGCGGGAAGGTCGCGCACGAAGGCGTTGTCGAAGCGTAGTGCTTGCATCTTGTGTCTCTGCGATAGGGCTAGGGCTGATAGTAGACCAATGCGCGGTTCGATTTTATCGCGCGCGATCTACGTACAATGATGAAAACGTTACCCAACCAATCTATGAAGCGCTCGACGATCAAGGATGTGGCCCGCGTCGCCGGCGTTTCGCCGGTGACGGTGTCGCGGGTGGTGAACGAGCCTGTTCGGGTACAGATCGAGACGCGCGAGCGTGTGCTGCAAGCCATGCGCAGCCTCGGCTATTCTCCCAACCTCGCCGCGCGCTCCATGCGCACGAACCTCACCCGTTCCATCGGCTTTCTGACGCCTGAGCTTTCCAGTCCGACCAATGCGGCCGTCGCGCAAGCCGCTGAGCAGGCGTTGGCCGAAGCCGGTTACACCATGCTCGTGACCAGCAGCAATTACCGACCGGAACGCGAGGTCGCTGCCCTCGAATTGCTGCGCACACGCAGAGTGGATGGGATTATCCTCTACGTTTCCGACGAAGAGGATGCGGCATTAGTGCGGGCCATCGAAGGCAGTGACGTGCCGATTGTTTTGCTCGATCGCAACTTGCCCGTTTCAGCCGACCTGGTATTGAGTGATCATGCCGCTGCAATGGGTGAGGCGGTGCGCTATCTGGCCGGACTGGGGCACCGGCGTTTGGCTCTGATCCAGCGTGATCTGCGCATCCGTCCCGCCATCGAGCGGCGGCGCGCTTTTACGCAAGCCGCGGCGGCGGCCGGGCTCTCGCCGGTGCGGCTGGTTCAACTACCAGCGCGGCCGCTCGCATCGAAGACTTTGTCTGAGGACTTGTTTGTGGGAGCCAAGGCGCCCAGCGCGCTGGTCGCCGAGGGCGTGCCGCTACTGCGCGCGGTACTACAAGGTTTGCGCCATTACCAACTCGCCGTTCCCAGAGATCGTTCGATTATCGGTATCGATACGATGGATGTTTCGAGTTTGACGACGCCGGAGACCACCAGCATCGCCCGGGACTTCGAAGTCATTGGCCGCAGCGCGGCGGAACTGATGCTGCGGCGCCTGGGTGATCGCGACCTGCCGCAGAAGCGCATTGTCCTGGAAAGTCAGATAGTGCTGAAGGGTTCCTGCGCCGTAACCTTTGCCATCTGAGCGGCACCAAAGAACTGATTTTTCAACGTGCGCTGATTCTCATAGATGGAACCCTGATGAAGGGCCGCCGGCAGCGGCATGCGTACCGGTCCAGCGGTGCAACGTGGTTCGACAGGGTCATCGTCTCCGCACAGCAGCAGCGAGCGCCACTTCTCCCACTCCATCTGTCCTTGCGCCAGCAGCGGCCAAGCATCGGCGGCGCGGTATTGGAAGAGCAACAGGCGGCGCTGTTTGTCTGAAGTATTGGCGGCAGAACCATGCACCATTCGCACATGATGGATTGAGATGCTGCCGGCTTTTCCGGTGCAGGCAACGGCCTTGCTGAAATCGATGTCGGTTCGAGTGGGATCGATGGCGCCGCAAAAGAACCCGTCCTCATGATGGTCGTAGAGCGGACCGCGATGGCTGCCCGGAATGCACAGCAGCGGTCCGTTTTCCAGTTCCATATCGTCCATCATGACCCCGACGGCGGCCAGGTCGTCGTTGGTGTGTGGATAAAAGGCCCAGTCTTGATGCCATTCGACGGCGGCGCCGTAGCCTGCGGCTTTCAGATTGAGCTTTGAGGTGTCGAACCGAATGGCGGGGTTGACCAGGCGTTGCAAGATGGCGAGGATTTTGGGGTGGCGCATCACGCTGTCGTAGACGTCATGCTGCGAGTGCGGCGCCTTGATGCGTCGGACTCTCGGCTCGTTTACCGAGTGGGTAGGCTCCAGGTCGTAGACGCTGTTGTGGTCGGAGACAAAGCGCGAATTCTCGACAATGTCCTCCGTCACGCGGCGCAATGCCGTGACTTCGTCCGGACTCAGTACATTCTCCACGACGAGAAAGCCGTCGCGCTGATAGGTTGCTGCCTGGGCGTCGCTGATCATGGGGACAATGCTTCCAGATGAAAACGTTTCCATCATACGCTCGGACCGAGGTGGGTGCAACGTCGAACTTTCACGTCGCTCTCGCAGAGGACGGACCAACGAGGACATCTAATTTACTCCCGACAAGGATAAAGCGCGTGGATAAAGCGCGTGTTGCCTGCGTCACGGGTAGTGTGTAGAGTCATCTGCAAGGAGGAACACATGGCAACCAACCTATCCATAGATCCCGATCTCACTTTGAAAGTTGATTGTTGACGCCTAGGTCCACTTGACGCTCATGTCCACTTGACGCTCTTGTCCATTAGCCCTCTCAAGCAAGCCGTGCAGTTCGCCATAGACCACGAAACCGCATGGAGTCGCGAAATCGGGGATCAGTGGGGAATTCATCAGAAGGATCCTCCGCCTTGGAACCGGCTTCTGGGTCCGGTGCATGGGCGCGGACCGGTGTCGGGCGTCATCCTCCGCAAGGGGGCACCGCTGTATGCTTGGGGCGAGCCCGAACGAGCCGATCTCACCTTCAGCGTCGCCAAGACCTATCTTGCACTGTTGGCGGGCGTCGCCCACGACCAAGGCCTGTTGCCTGATTTGGACGAGCGGGTGTGTGCGCGCATTCGCGGGATTGGCTTCGATGACGCCCACAACGCGCCAATCACCTGGACCCATTTATTGCAGCAAACCAGTGAGTGGGAAGGCGAGTGCTTCGGTGTGCCCGATCAGGTGGAGCGTTACCGCGTCGTGCAGTTCCAAGAGGTCAAGGAGCGGGGCAAGAAAGGCGATCCGCGGCCGCTGCATGCACCTGGCACCTACTGGGAATATAACGATGTGCGTATCAATCAGCTATCGTTAGCGCTGCTGCATTTGTTCGGGCGTCCGCTACCGGAGGTGTTCCGCGAATCCATCATGCGGCCCATCGGAGCGAGCGAACATTGGAGTTGGGTGGGGTATGACACTGCCTGGATCGATCTCAATGGACGCAGGGTGCAGTCGGTCCCGGGTGGCACCCACTGGGGCGCTGGCGTGTCCATCAACAGTCGCGATCAGGCGCGCGTGGGGCAACTGATGTTGGATGCCGGCAGGGTGGATGGTCGCCAAGTGATCTCATCCAAGTGGATCGAACGCATGCGCACACCCTGTCAGCTCGCCCCCTTTTATGGTTATCTGACTTGGCTCAATAGCGGCCGACGCCTGTTTCCCAGCGTCCCCGAGTCGAGTTACTTCGCCTTCGGCGCTGGGAGTTCCTTCGTGTGGGTCGAGCCGGAGCGCAGCCTGGTGTTGGTGGTGCGTTGGGTCGATGCGGACCACGCGGACGAGTTTTTCGGGCGCGTACTGCGCGCGACGGACGGCGCCGCCTAACGACCGGGGTCGCTCAGCGCTTGATGTCCACCAATTTTCCTCTGCGGATTTGATCCAACTCCATCGATTCGAAGAGGGCTTTGAAGTTACCGTGTCCGAAGCCATCGTCGCCTTTGCGTTGAATGATTTCGAAGAAGATCGGACCGACTTGCGTCTCGGTGAAGATCTGTAGGAGTAATCCGCCGTCCGGACCGCCGTCGAGCAGAATGCCTCGCCTGCGTAGTGCTTCGATGGGTTCACCGTGGCTGGGTAAGCGTGTCTGCAGCAATTCGTAATAGGAGTCGGGCGTGCCCAATAGCTTGACCTCGGATGACAGCAATCGATCCACGGTAGCGT
>JANNFC010000422.1:0-2448 GCA_031379405.1 Betaproteobacteria bacterium
CGTGGGAACAAGGCGGCTTCGTAAGTTATTCCGAGCAAATCGATGGGGCAAAGATACGTGTGCGCAGCGAGTCATTCGCGGATCATTTTTCGCAAGCAGGATTGTTCTGGCGCAGTCAGGCGAAATGGGAGCAGGATCATATCGTTTCCGCGTTCTGCTTTGAGTTGGGGAAAGTTGACGTCACCGCAATTCGGGAACGCGTGGTATCGACGTTAACTCAAGTTGATGCGGCCCTGGCGCAGAGAGTGGCCAACGGATTGGGTATGACTGTTCCTCCGCCTCCCGCAGGTGCCGAGGATGTTCCGAGAACGCATGCGCCCGAGACGGACTCTGCCCTGAGTATGGCCAATACTCGAAAGGATTCCATCGTCGGGCGTCGAGTTGCAGTGTTGGTTGCAGATAATGTTGATGGAGCATCGATTGACTCGGTAAAAAAAGAACTAGAGGTCCTGGGTGCGTGCGTGAAGTTGATCGCGCCGCGTCTGGGCAATATTCAGATTAGCCAAGGTAAGGAGATCCGTGTCGATCACAGTCTAAACACCGTAGGGTCGGTTCTGTTCGACGCGGTATATGTTCCGGGAGGGCAACGCAGTGCGGAAGCGTTATGCACAGAAGCCGATGCCATCCTATTCGTAAAGGAAGCGTATAAACATGGCAAGGCTATCGCCGCCAGCGGCGCAGGCGCCTTGCTGATCGCCGAGGCTGCGCGCTCATCGGCAGGTCTGAACGGAAGATTTCAGGGGCTTGGCGTAATCGCCGCGTCGAGTGATAAATTGGCGGGCAATTTTTTGAAGGATTTCGTCGCAGCCATCGCCATGCACCGCTTTCACGAGCGTCCCGACGTGACCGTCATCGCAGCGTAGCGGTGAACCCGATTAATGTCGGCGTTCTGTGTTGGCAGACATACATTGCAGCGTGTCCCGCGTAAGGTCGCATCCAATGAGATCTGGGCGTTCTGACTCAATATGCTCTACAAAAGTCAGAATAATCCGGACGCAATTCACTCTCGAAACAGGTGGCAAAAGCGGGGAAGTTGAAACTCAGAAGATCTACTAATCTCTCAATCTCAAGGAAATTGTAAATGAAACGCACTCTGTTATCCCTATTGATCGTCGGAACGTTCTCCGGCCTTGGACCATTGGCCATGGCAAAAGACGTTATCGACACCACGAACCAAAGTTCGCCTGCGAAGAATTCCACCAATGACGCCAGGGAAACCAATCCAACGAAAGGAGCGGTCGCCGGTCCGTCGACGGTGCAAGAGGGCACACAAAATCAGGGTCAAGGTCAGACTGACAATGGCGTGAATCAGACGAATAAACAAGGCTCCGCGCAGGTAGGGGGCTCGCCTGACACCAATGCCGGGAATCAGCAAGGTGCAAACTCAGCAAAACAAACCGATCCGGCGAGCGGTTCCAAAGCACAGACGGGTGCGCGGGCAGACAGCTCCGCTGCACGAGAAAAGGCGCAGGCTCAGTATAAAGATGCAAAGGCCAAGTGCGACCGAATGCAAGGTGAGACGATGGCTAGTTGCATGACGGATGCCAAGGCGGCAATGGAGGCGGCCATCGGGAAAACAACTGCGCCTGGACAGCAGGGCAAAGCCGGTGAGAAGGGAACTGAAACGTCAGCGCAAGTAGGCGGCGCTCCCGATACCAACCCTTCGACCCAAAATCAAATCAACAGTGCCACTCAGACCAATCCTACGAGGTAAGCGTTTAACCCTCCCACCTGGATTTCTGCTGCGAATGAGGCCAGTCTCTGTTTTTTCTAATGGAGGCTATGATGGATACGAAACAAAAGCGCGAGAAGTTTTCGGCGGAGCATGTACGGGCGTGGCGTGAAAGCGAGTTGACCCAGGTGCAGTACTGTGCGCGCAACGGGATCAGCCGTGCGAGTCTGCAATACTGGGGTTATCGCAAATCGAAGGAGGGGGAGGCCCTGACTTTGGTACCTGTCCAGCGTAGGCCGGTGGAGGCGGTGGGAGGCTGCGTGCTGCGCGGGCCTACGGGTTGGCAGGTTGAGTTTCCTTTGGGCACCTCGGCGGGGTACCTGGTCGAGCTCCTGGGGGGACTTCGATGATGCCAGGCTCGCAGGAGTTGTGGATCGCGGTACAGCGCATTGACATGCGGGCGGGGATCGATGGGCTCTCCAGACGCATCCAGGAGACGCTGGGACGCTCGCCGTGTGATGGCAGTGCCTATGCGTTTCGAAATCGGCAGGGCACGCGCTTAAAACTCCTGGTGTGGGATTCATGTTGAGAGTGCAGTAATGTGGAGTGAGTCGTAGTCCGTTGTTGTTGACGGTACATTGGTCGCGACTCACTCCACATTTACAATTGATTGGGAAGCGTTTCGATCGGAGCTCGAGCGTATTCACGACAAGGCGCGCAAGAGCGCGGCGGGCGCTAAGCCCTACGATGTGGTGCGGATGTTCAAGATGCTGGTA
>JANNFC010000374.1:0-2090 GCA_031379405.1 Betaproteobacteria bacterium
AAAGGCGAAGGCTCGATCAAAGTCGGCGATGCCAATGAAGATATGTGAGATCACATTGACTCCTCGAATCGCTTTCCCTGCATCTCAGACTTCGAAAGACTCTCGCGACGCCCAACGCCGCGCATGAACTGCGCCGGCCACTGAATTAGTTGCGGAGCGGTAGAACGCACCTCCCGGCGTCAGTTCGATGCGCTGGTTAGGCGGCATTTTTTGGAAGGCGTTGCCGCTTTAATTTTTATGGACGAAGCCATTTAAGTAATACCGGTACCGCGATGACGGTCCAGCATAGGCCAGACATTAGTACAGATATAAACACCGCTGCGCTAGCCATATCTTTGGCTTGCTTCGCCAGGGGATGCACTTCGATTGAAATGCGGTTTAATGCAGTTTCTATGGCCGAGTTTATGAATTCAACAAGCACCACCAACATCATAGATAGCACGAGTACCAGATGCTCTATGTCCGTTACGGGCAACAGCGCAGATATCGGCACCAGTATCGCGAGGGCGACAAACTCATTTCGAATGGCCGCTTCGTTCATGAACGCATGGCGAATTCCGGAAATGGAGAAACTGATCGCGCGCGACAAGCGGCAAAGACTGCAGATCTGTCTATTCTCATTTTTGGTCGTCATGGCGTCCTGGGAGCGTGCACTTGTTGACGCCTAACGCCGCCGATGAGCCGCGCGGGCCACCGACCTAAAACCTCGATGCCATAACGTCACCGCGTCGGCTCCATTGGCTGGTTAGGCCCCACTACGGTCGTGCTGAGACGAGCGCGAAGCCAAGGCCAATCCAGAACGCTGTATGTTCAATCCAGGTCCACTTCAGAGCCTTAAAGTGCAATTCTCGAATCTCCCAAGGGCCAATCTCTTGGGCGAGGAAGGCTTTGCTACTGCGAGCTGACGTCTGGGTGATGCTGCTAGCAATTACGCCGCCGGATAGACCCGCAACGATGAAACATAAAACAGCCGGCCAGAAATAGCACTGATCGATGGACAGCAGCACGTTACCTTCTTTGTTCTTTACGGACGTAGCGGCGACGTAGGACGTTGTGAGCGTAAGATACAAACCGATATGAAATTTCGTGTAATCAAATAGCTTTTCGAGGCTTTTCTGGCCATCGCTCGCTGCTATTGTCGCTCGAATCTTGGCAGGATCTTCAGCGTCTAAGCTGTCAAGTGCTTGCTCGAAGGTTTCGTCTGCGCCTTGGATTGAATTGGGGTCTGTCATTCTCTTGGGACTACGCATGGTTTTTTGTTGTGGGGCCTAACGCTCGCGGTGACCTGCGCCGGCCACCATAGCGATCGCGCAGCGCCGCAAAAGTGATCCCGGCGTCAGGTCGACTGCGTTGTTAGAGCGCAGCTCTTTAGAATGGAATTCCATCGTCGAACTCAGATAAAGATTCCCAGTGGCCGCATACAGAACACGCACTCGTAACCGAATCTTGCGCTAAAGCATGACAATATGGGCACTCTCGAATAGGAGACGCATTTACTTCAGCCACTGAAATAAGACGGTCCGCATGAGTTCGCGCAAACGCAACATGTTCGTGTAGTAAGCGATCCCATGTGTCGTCGTTCTTAAATCGGAAAGCAATCTCTGTATTTAGTTCTGTCTTGGCAAAGTGGATCGCAAAACTCAACGATTGCGCAACGATAGTATCTGCCTCCTTCTGGGTCATCCTCCAATGGAAGTGTTCAATGGCGTTTCTTGTACTACGAATCGCCTTAACGATTTTGAAATCTGCGTCACTTACGTTAACCCCACCTATTTGCCGAAGCCGCAAGATCGCTCGCTCGGCACCTACCGTCCGAGCGTCGAGCTTCGGGTATTTGTCGACGTCTTCCCAAATCAAAGATGGATGCACTCTACGCAGCCGCTCCTTTAGAAGGAGTTCCACGGACTGCGCGATGAGCAGGATAGCCTGTTTGAGGCGAGAATTCGGATCGGAAACATCTTTCCAAGCAAGTAGATCAACGGCCCGCTCTATGGAGTCAAGTGCGTTTTCTAAGAGAGTGAACTGAATTTCCGGAACATCCCGAGTCATCGATTAGGCGCTCTAACGCCGCCGATGAGCCGCGCGGGCCA
>JANNFC010000491.1:0-4353 GCA_031379405.1 Betaproteobacteria bacterium
GCCGGCGTAGGAGCGTGCTCAACTCGTATTCCCCGCGCTCTTGGCGCGGGGGCAAACTTCGGGGGTTTCCAAAGGGGGCGAAGTGATTTTCACGTAGCCCCCTTTGGTCAAGAGCGGGGTCAATACCCCGCCCGCGAAGTCCCTTTTATTAACACCTGGCCTCCATCTTTCTGACGGGCGTTAACCCGATAGAATCGGGCCACCCACCTCCGATCCCGCCACTACTAACGGAAATCCGATGAAACACATCAAATGGGACGATATTCCCTACGAAAAACTAAACGACAAATTCCTGCGCAAGATCGCCTACGACGGCCAGATCATGATTGGTCTGACAGAGGTCGAGCAAGGCTATGTCGTGCCGCCGCACTCGCATGACAATCAGCAAGTTACATTCGTCACTCGTGGCACGTGGCGCTTTACCATCGAGGGCAAAACCACCGATGTGGGCCCCAACGAGATGATTTTCATTCCCGCCAACGTGATGCACACCGCCACCGCCGTGACATCCCTGGTGGCCTACGACATTTTTACCCCTCCGCGTGAGGACTGGATTTCCGGTGACGACAGTTACTTACGGGCGGCCAAGAAGTAGCCTGCCATGTCCTTTGCGCCTGCCCTCAATCCGGTTGTGCGGTACTACGACACCCATCCTATCAATGAGGACCAGATTCTTAGTGCGTTGAGGCAACGCGGCATCGTCCTCGAACAGACGACGCAGGAGACTCTCAAGGACCACGATCAAGACCACTTCGGCGGCTTGGAAGCCACTGACATCTTGATCGCCAAAGCCGGCATTCAACCTCAGCATTGGGTATTGGACGTTTGCAGCGGCATGGGTGGACCGGCGCGCTACCTCGCGCATCGGATCGGCTGCCATGTGGTGGGACTGGACCTCACCGAAAGCAGGCTGGAAAGCGCCAAAAGGCTGACACGGATAGTCAAGCTCGATCATCTGGTGAGCTTTCGGCTCGGCAATGCGCTGGAAATGCCGTTCGATGCCGCTGCCTTCGATGTGGTGATCGGGCAAGAGGCGTGGTGCCATATCCCTCAGAAGGAGACGCTGATCGCCCAATGCTCTAGGGTTCTGAAACCAGGTGGCGTCGTCGCCTTTACAGACATCCTGCGCACCGATCGCATTTCTCAGGCGGAACTGGACCGTCTCGCAGCGGAAATGACCTTCTCCGATTTGGGATCCATCGAGCGCTATCGCACCCTCCTCACCGAGGCCGGCAATGACGTCGTGACGGCAGAAGACCTGAGCCCCCTTTGGGCGCAGATCTTAGTCAAGCGCCTAGCCATGTACCGCAGCCTCCAGGAAACCACGGTGCGCAAATTCGGCGAAGAGCGCCATCGCGAGTGGGACCGTTACTACAGCTTCTTCGTCGGCCTGTACGCTGAAGGTAAGCTGGGCGGCGGGCGCTTCGTGGCTCGCAAGCGCTAGCCGCGGACTCTCGGCGGGTTGCAGCGTCGATCCACCTTACGCTGGTAGAATCCGCGCCCTTCGTCTTTTGCTCCGCCCTCTGCAAGCGCCGCACCGCCCGTGACCGATATCACCCAGCAACAACTCACCGAGCGCATCGAGCAGCGCCGCACCTTCGCCATCATCTCTCACCCGGACGCGGGTAAGACCACGTTGACGGAGAAACTGCTGCTGTTCGCGGGAGCCATTCAGATCGCCGGCAGTGTCAAGGCGCGCAAAGCCTCCCGTCACGCCACCTCCGACTGGATGGAAATTGAGAAGCAACGGGGCATCTCGGTAGCCAGTTCCGTGATGCAGTTTGAATACCACGATCGTGTCATCAATCTGCTTGATACTCCCGGACACAAGGACTTCTCCGAAGACACCTACCGGGTGCTCACGGCGGTGGATTCCGCCCTCATGGTGATCGACGCCGCCAATGGCGTGGAAGCGCAGACTCTGCGCCTGTTGGAAGTGTGCCGGTCACGCAACACGCCCATCATTACTTTCATCAACAAACTCGATCGTGAAGTGCGTGAGCCCGTCGATTTGATCGACGAGATCGAGAAAGTGCTGGGCATGAGCGTCATTCCCTTCTCTTGGCCCATCGGCATGGGAAAAGGTTTTCGGGGGGTATACGATCTCACGCGCGATCAGATTCGTGTGTTCCGGCCGGGTGAGGATCGCTTGGACGACCACGAAGAAGTCATTGAAGGGTTGGATCATCCCTCATTGTCGGAGCGATTCGGCGCGGATATGGACAAGGCTCGCAGCGAGATCGAATTGATTCGCGGCGCGACCCAGGCGTTTTCTCGCGAGGCGTTTCTCGCCGGAAAACAAACGCCCGTGTTTTTTGGCTCAGCCATCAACAACTTCGGCGTGCGTGAAATCTTGGACGCACTAGTCGATATCGCGCCCTCCCCCACACCGCGTGTCGCATTGCAAGGTCCGGTGGACCCACACAGCAGCAAGTTCAGCGGGGTCGTATTCAAGATTCAAGCGAACATGGATCCCGCCCACCGCGACCGGGTGGTATTCATCCGTGTGTGCTCCGGCCGCTTCGAGCGCGGCATGCGACTGACCATTCAGCGACTGAACAAGGAAATTCGCCCCAACAACGTGGTGGCCTTCATGTCCCAACGGCGTGAATTGTTGGACCAAGCCTACGCTGGGGACATCATCGGGATTCCCACCCACGGCGGCATTCAGCTTGGCGACACCTTGACCGAAGGCGAGGCACTCCAGTTCACCGGACTACCTTTTTTCTCACCTGAGATTTTCTTCTCCGTGGAAGTGGTCAATCCACTGCGCGCCAAGCAATTGAAGATCGGGTTGATGCAATTAGGCGAAGAAGGGGCGATCCAGGTATTCCGGCCCATACGCAGTGCCATGCTGCTATTAGGGGCGGTCGGCAATCTGCAATTTGACGTGGCCGCGCACCGCCTCAAACACGAGTACGGCGTGGAAGCGCGCATGCTCCCAACTTCCTATACTTGCGCGCGCTGGGTCACGGCGGAAGACCCCACGAGGCTTGAAAAATTCATTGAGGGCAATGCGGGGCGCGTGGCACTCGATGTCGCCGACGCTCCCGCTGTGCTCGCCCGCTCTGCGCATGAGATGCGCGTTATCCAGGATATGTGGAAAGATATACAGTTCCATACACAGCGCGAACACGCCGGGCTGAGTTTGGAATCGATGACGAGTTAGTAGGGCGCCGTGGGTTGAGGATACCGCCTTGAATGAGGGCGGGCTACCGCAACCGTTTCCGATCGCTATCCACTCCACAAGGACTTCAATGCCCACTTCGATCTCCAATCCCAAGCAATGGCCCTTCACCTTTCGCCCGCTCACGCCTCATCTCGGCGCTGAAATTGTCGGGGTGGATTTTTCTCGGCCGATGGACGAGCAACTCTTTCGCGCCATCTACGGGGCATTTCTGCAATACCAGGTGCTGCTATTTGGATTTCAGAATCTGTCGCCGGCACGCCAAGTCGAGTTCGCGCGCCATTTCGGCGAAGTGCAAGTCCATGTGATGAACCAATACCACGCCAATGGTTACCCTGAGCTCTATCATCTGTCGAACCTGGACGAGAACGGCAATCCCAATGGACGCCATCCCGACAAGGGCACATTGGCATGGCACACCGACGGTTCCTGGAGAAGCGTGACAGGGCAGGCCACCATCATCTATTCCGAGATCATTCCGGAAACCGGCGGCGAGACGCACTTCTGCGATATGTATGGCGCCTATGATCGCCTCTCCACCACATGGAAAGAGCGCCTCGCCAAACTGAGGGCCGTACACAACCTGGATTTCTCCCGCACGCGTCGGCATGGCGAAGATCCTATGACGGCAACGCAACGCCGCGAGGTTCCTCCGGTGGATCACCCCATCATTCGCACCCATCCCGAGTCCGGCCGCCGGTGCATCTTCCTGGGAGACCATGCCGAGTACATACTGGGTATGGACTATGTCGAGGGCCGCGCGCTTATCGAAGAAGTCAACGCCCTAGTCGTGCATCCGGACTTGAGTTATGAACATCACTGGAAGCCGGGTCAGATGATGGTCTGGGACAATCGCTGCGTACAGCATCGCGCCACTGAGTATAATCCGGCGACGCAGCGTAGGGTGATTCGGCGGTGCACTGTATTGGGGGAAGTACCCCGGTAGCGGTGACAGCGCGCTATTTAAAACAATCTGCTGCATTGGAGATCCCCAAGAGTGGAAAGTATCCGCATCTGACGATTCCCATCATTGCCTTGCCGCATGTAACCAATATCCTGATGACTCCCCCACAACTTTGCGTTTGGCTACACGCCCTCGACACGGATCGCTATGTGCAGATCTTCGCCGACAACTCGTATTCCCCGCGCGCGTGGCGCGGGGGCCA
>JANNFC010000493.1:0-13371 GCA_031379405.1 Betaproteobacteria bacterium
CTGTTCGAGCGCGATTGCACGGTGCAGCGGCGCAATCAGAAAGTCGTCGAACGCGCACCGGCGCCTTACCTGAATGATGCGCAGCGAGCGTCGCTGTGTGAGTGCGCGCTCAAACTTGCCCGCGCCGCCCACTACACCCATGCCGGGACCGTGGAATTTCTAATGGACGCGGATACGGGTGCGTTCTATTTCATCGAAGTCAATCCGCGCATCCAGGTGGAACACACCGTCACTGAAGAAGTCACCGGCGTGGACATCGTCAAAGCGCAGATTCGCATCAGCGAAGGGGCGCGCATCGGCTGGGGCGATTCCTTTGTGCCCAAGCAAGAGGACGTGCGCCTCAACGGCCACGCCCTGCAATGCCGCGTCACCACGGAAGATCCGGAGAATGGCTTCACGCCCGACTACGGACGCCTTGCAGCCTATCGCAGCGCGGCCGGATTTGGCATTCGCCTCGATGCCGGTACCGCTTACGGTGGCGCGGTGATCACACCTTACTACGATTCGTTGCTGGTCAAGGTGACCGCATGGGGACATTCGAAGGAAGAGGCAATTGCCCGCATGGACCGCGCACTGCGGGAGTTTCGCATTCGCGGCTTGTCGAGCAACCTGCAGTTTCTGGAGAACGTCATCGGACACGATCAGTTTGTGTCCGGTGAGTGCATCACGCGCTTCATCGATGAGACGCCAGAATTGTTTCGATTCACCAAACGCCGCGATCGTGCCACCAAACTACTTAGGTTCATAGGCGAAGTCGTGGTCAACGGCAATCCGGAAATGAGACGGCGGTGCACGACGGACTCTTTGATTGATTCGGCGCCCCTGCCACGCATCGATATCACGCAACCTCCCCCCGCAGGAACAAGGGACAGATTCAAAGCGCTGGGGGCGGAGAAGTTCGCCGCCTGGATGAAAGCGGAGAAGCGCGTGTTGCTCACCGACACCACGATGCGTGATGCGCATCAGTCGTTGTTCGCCACCCGCATGCGCACCAAAGACATGTTGCCCATCGCGCCCTATTACGCCCGTATGGCGCCGAGTCTTTTTTCCATGGAATGCTGGGGCGGTGCAACCTTCGACGTGGCATTGCGCTTCTTGAAGGAAGACCCTTGGGAGCGCTTGGCGAAACTGCGCGACGCCGTTCCCAACATTTTGTTCCAGATGTTGCTGCGCGCCTCCAACGCAGTGGGCTACACCAACTACCCCGACAATGTAGTGCGCTATTTCGTCCAGCAAGCGGCCGCAGGTGGTGTGGATGTGTTTCGCGTATTCGACTCACTGAACTGGGTGCAGAATATGCGAGTGGCCATCGATGCCGTGCGCGAATCTGGAGGACTTTGCGAAGCCGCCATCTGTTACACCGGCAACCTGTTCGATTCCATGCGCGCCAAGTACAACTTGAAGTACTACGTCGATATGGCGAAGGCCTTGGAAAAAGCAGGGGCCAACGTAATTGGCGTAAAGGATATGGCTGGCGTGTGCCGCCCGCGCGCGGCAAGCACCTTGATCAAGGCACTCAAAGAAGAGGTGGGACTGCCGATCCACTTTCACACGCACGACACCAGCGGCATCGGTGCCGCCAGCGTATTGGCCGCCATCGAAGCCGGCTGCGATGCGATCGACGCCGCCATGGACGCCATGAGTGGCCTCACCTCACAACCCAACTTGGGCTCCATCGTGGCGGCGCTGCAAGGCTCGGAACGCGATCCGCAAATGGATCTCGATGCATTGAAATCCCTGTCACACTACTGGGAAGCCGTGCGTCGTTATTACGCGCCCTTCGAAGCTGACATGCGTGCCGGTACGTCGGATGTTTACCTCCACGAAATGCCGGGCGGACAGTACACCAACTTGCGCGAGCAAGCGCGTGCCATGGGCTTGGATCATCGTTGGCCGGAAGTCTCCAGAGCCTACGCGCAAGTGAATTTGTTGTTCGGTGACATCGTGAAGGTCACGCCCACGTCGAAGGTGGTGGGGGACCTGGCAATCTTCATGGTCGCCAACGACCTATCGCCGGAAGATATACGCGACCCGAATCGCGATATCGCCTTCCCTGAATCGGTGGTTTCGATGATGCGCGGTGAGTTGGGCTTTCCGCCCGAGGGCTTTCCCCAGGACATCACGCAAAAGGTACTAAAGGGAACCGCCCCCATCGCGGGACGCGCCGCTGCTTTCATGCTGCCCGCCGATCTGGAGGCGAAACGCGCCGAAGCGGAACACGCCATCGGTCGCAAGGTGAACGACAACGATCTCGCGTCTTACCTGATGTACCCGAAGGTGTTCCGCGATTTCGCGGAGCATCATCGCAAGTACGACGATGTTTCCGTTTTGCCCACACCGACATTTTTCAACGGTATGGCAGACGGTGAAGATATCGGCGTGGAAATAGATCGCGGCAAGACCTTGATGATCCGCTTGCAAGGCAAGTCCGAGTTGGACGAGGAAGGGCACGTGCGCTTGTTCTTCGAACTCAACGGCCAAGGCCGCCCGCTGCGCATTCCGAAGGCGGGCGTGGCGCTCGCGCACAAAGCGCGCGCCAAAGCCGAGGAAAGCAACCCCGCACATGTCGGCGCCCCGATGCCTGGCAATGTCGTCACGGTCTCGGTGAAGGCCGGACAACCGGTGAAAAAAGGCGATCCGCTAATCTCCATCGAGGCCATGAAGATGGAAAGTGTGATTCGCGCCGAGCGCGACGTCACCATCAAAGTCGTGCACGCCAAACCGGGGGATATCGTGGCGGCGAAAGACTTGCTACTCGAACTGACCTAGGCCCCTACGGAAACGGAGAAGTAATTCATGGCCAGCAGCCTGTTAGCCCTAATAGACGATATCGCCTCGATCCTGGACGATGTTGCCGTACTAACCAAGGTTGCTGCCCAGAAGACATCGGGCGTGCTCGGTGATGACCTCGCACTCAACGCCCAGCAGGTGGCGGGCGTCAAAGCGGACCGCGAACTGCCTGTGGTGTGGGCGGTGGCCAAGGGGTCCATCAAGAACAAGCTCATCCTGGTACCGGCGGCGCTGGCCATCAGTGCTTTCGTAGCCTGGGCGGTGACGCCGCTGTTGATGATCGGCGGCGCTTTTCTGTGTTTTGAAGGTTTCGAGAAGCTAGTGCACAAATTTCTGCACAGCAAGCACGAGGATCAAGCATCCCATGCCGCGCTGGTGCACGCGCTCGCCGATCCGCAGGTTGATCTAGTGGCAATGGAGCAAGACAAGATTAGCGGTGCGGTGCGGACGGATTTTGTGCTCTCCGCGGAGATTATCGCTATTACGTTGGGGACCGTTGCCAGCGCCACCTTCGGCACCCAGGTCGCGGTGCTTTCCAGCATCGCCTTGATCATGACGGTCGGTGTGTACGGAATCGTGGCGGGAATCGTCAAGCTAGATGATGCCGGACTTTACCTGAGTGAGCGTGCAGGCCAAGGATCCTTGACCGGTTTGCAACGCGGCACGGGCAGATTCATCTTGCGCACCGCCCCCTATCTCATGAAAACCCTCTCCGTCGCGGGTACAGTCGCGATGTTCTTGGTGGGCGGCGGCATCCTGACGCACGGCACTCCCGCCGTACAGCACTTGTTCGAAAATCTAAGCGCGCAGATTGGCGCAGCCCCCGCCATCGGAGGATTCCTAGGCGCGCTCGCACCACATGTGCTGGATGCAGTGCTGGGAGTCATTGCCGGCGGTGTCGTGCTGCTCGCATTGACTTTTGGCACACGCATCCGGGACGCGATGAAGAAAGCATCGGTCGCCGGCCAAAACTGACGCCGATCAATGCGCTTACCAGAGCACCCCGACATTGACCATCGCCGCCGCCGCGCCCAGCAACATGACCTCTGCCGTAAAGTGCTTGACCGACACGCCCAATGAGGGCACCAGCGCGGGCGCGACGCCGTAGTGATTAAAAGGAATCTTGCCGCGAAACTCTCCCTTGTAGCCGTACAGCAGACCGCCGGTGAGCTTGACGTAAAGCATGGGCTGGCTATCTAAGGGCCGCCACAGTCTGCCGGTAAAGATGTACTGCGTGGGTTGATTGAACGAATTGCGCAGATGCGCCGCGCCAAATAGCCATTTGTTCGGCGCCCAATATTCGATGTTGATGCCGCGCTGTTTGTTGGTGTGACTCGGGTCGGGATTGAAGTGCAAGGTATACGCGCTGGTCTGGAACAGCCAACGACCTGCGGGCGGGCGTAGGCCTGCGCCTCCCGCCGCCGCTGCCTGCTGCGCCATGGGAGCCTCGTCCGCAGGCTCGGCGGCACGGACCGATGATGTGGCGACGATTAGGCAGCACGCAGCGGCCCACACGAATTTGCGAACGCAACCGATGCGCGTGTTCAGCATTGGGATGATCATTCAGTGACAAAGTTCAGGAAGATAAGGCAAACCCTTGGTAACCCGCAGCCACGACGTCCTTACACTTCTGAATGTACGCGGGGAAGCCACCTATGTAGGGCATGAACACACGCTGCTTGCCGGGAATGTTGGCGCCGATGTACCACGAGTTACAGGCAGAGCGCAGGTGCGCACCGGCGACCGCGTTGACGTGGTTTACCCATTCATCTTCCGCCTCTCGCTTTGCTTCGATGGCCGCGATGGCGTGCGCCCGCATGTATTGCAGGCACTGCGCGATCCAATCCGCGTGATGCTCGATGGACGGCAACATGTTGGTCAGCACCGAGGGGCTGCCAGGACCGGTAATGGTAAAGAAGTTGGGAAAACCCTCGGTGCTGAGTCCAAGATAATTGCGCGGACCGGCTTGCCACTTGTCCTTGAGCGACCGGCCTCCGCGACCGCGAATATCGATCCTGGTTAAAGCACCCGTCATGGCGTCGAACCCGGTGGCAAACACAAGCGCGTCCAATTCGTACTCACGTCCCAGCGCTTTCACGCCTGCGGGTGTGATCGACTCGATGGGTGATCCGCTGATGTCCACCAGGGTGACGTTAGGGCGATTGAAGCTGGCGTAATAGCCGGTGTCCACACACAGCCGCTTGCAGCCGATGACATAGCGCGGCGAAAGTGCTTCCGCAATTTTCGGATCGCGCACGATCTGATGGATTTTTTCGCGCACAAAGGCGGCAGCGGTTTCGTTTGCTTCCGGTTCCAACATCAAATCGTTGAACGATCCCATGAAGGACACGCCGCCATAGGCCCAGCGCTCTTCGAATTCGCGCCGTCTTGCTTCCGGAGAGGTCTGCAACGCCTTCCTCTGATTGAAACGAAAGGACCACACGCCGTTGTAACTTTGCTTGCCGCTTTCGCGGAACTTTGTGTAATTCACCTTCACCTGGTGCCGCACTTCGGGATCCAACATGGCGTTGTGCGCGGGCACGGAGTAGTTCGGGGTGCGCTGAAACACGTACAGGTGGGATGCCTGCTCGGCAATGACTGGAATAGCCTGAATCGCCGAGGAACCTGTTCCGATGATGCCGACTCGCTTAGCGGTGAAGTCGACCTCTGCATGCGGCCAGCGTCCGGTGTGATAGATCGGTTTGTCGAAAGACTCCAGCCCGGCGACGTCAGGAAAGTTGGTGGACGATAGGCATCCGGTCGCCATGATGCAGAAGGGCGCGCGGTAATGGGAACCGTCGCTGGTTTCAATGCTCCAGTGCTTGGCGTTTTCATCGAAAACGGCACGCTGGACGCGCGTGTTGAATTGAATGTCGCGACGCAGATCGAACTTGCTCGCGACGTAATTGGCGTAGCGCAGAAGCTCCGGTTGGGTGGCATAGCGTTCGGACCAATCCCACTCCTGCTGCAACTCATCGGAGAATTGATAGGAGTACTCCATGCTTTCGATATCGCAACGCGCGCCGGGATAGCGGTTCCAATACCAGGTGCCACCCACGTCGCTAGCGCTGTCGAACGCGCGGACCCTGAAGCCCATAGCACGCAAGCGGTAGAGCATATACATGCCGGCAAATCCGGCACCGACAACGATGGTATCGAACTCGACGCTTGGACGCTCGCCAGGTTGCGCTACGGCTTGCTGCGAGTCAGTCATACGCTCCTCCAGGGTGTCCGCGGCTGAATCTTCGGCGATCCCCGGTCAGACTTATGCATCTTCGTTGGACCTCTAACTGTCCGGATTGTATCTCGGCGGGAGGAAGGCCCGCGGTGACCGTACAATGGAAAGCACACTCTAGTCGTGGAGGCAAGCCAATGACCGTTGCAGCGCAACAGCACAATAGCTCGCAGGGTGCGCCCCTGCAAACCCCTTACACTCGACGCGCACGTTATTTCGATTCTGGCAACGCCTTCAACATTGTCTACCCGGACGTTCCCGGCGCGACCTTTGTCGCCGAGCGCGACGCCGCGTTGGATGCATCGACGGGCACCCGGCTTATTCCATGTGATCAGGGCGCAGCCATGGAACTCGCCTTCCCGGCGACAACGCCGCTGGTACTGGCTTCCTATGCGCGTATTCGTGCGGGAGAGTCGCTCACTTTGAACCCACGCGCCAGCGTGGTGTTGGCGTACGTGATTCAAGGAGCCGGCCGCGTGCTGCAAGACCAGGACGCTTTCGAATGGCGCAAGGGAGACGCATTTTCCCTCCCGGGCGGGCGGCCAGTGGAATTGTTTAGTCCGGCAAGCGACAGCGTGCTTTGGATCGTCACCAATGAACCACAGCTTGCCTTCGAGCGCCTGGTACCGCCGCCACACAACGAAGCACTGGTCGAAGCCACACATTTTCCTGCCGCCACCATCACGCAAGAGTTAGATCGAGCAAAGATCAAGCTGGCGGGGCAACCGGTGGCGGGGCTGGCGGTGGTGTTCTCGGCCCAGCGCTTGGAAGCTCGCAGGAATATCTCTCCGACACTCACGCTCGCCATGAACCAACTTGCACCCGGGGCCATGCAAGTGGCACACAGCCATAACTCGGTCGCGGTCTCGCTTGCCATCGAAGGTGAGTATTGCTACTCCAAGGTCGACGGTGTTCGCAAGGATTGGTCTCCATACGTCACCATGGTGACGCCGCCTACCAGCGTCCACTCGCATCACAATGAAGGCAGCAGGACCGCCAATTGGCTTATCACACAAGATGGCGGCATTCACTATCATTGCCGCACCATGGGATTTCGCTTCGAAGAGCCGGTGCATCGCTAATATGAAGCACGCCGACTATGTCAGTGCATTGCCGAGCGCTATTCGCTCGCGCATGGTGAGCCATATCAATGGCCTCACCATGCATGTTTTGGAGGCGGGCCATGCAAGTGGAGATCGCCCGCGGGTGCTACTGCTGCACGGTTTTCCTGAGCTGGCTTATAGCTGGCGCAAGGTGATGCTGCCCCTCGCGCAAGCGGGCTATCACGTCATCGCGCCGGACCAGCGCGGCTACGGGCGCACCACAGGCTGGGACCCTGAATACGATGGCGATCTGGCGAGCTTTCGTATTTTCAATATCGTGCGCGACGCCCTCGGGCTGATTTCGGCGTTGGGCTATCGCTATGTCGATGCGGTGGTGGGACACGATTACGGTTCGCACGTGGCGGCCTGGTCGGCGTTGATGCGGCCGGATGTATTCCGCTCGGTGGTGATGATGAGCGCACCGTTCGCGGGCGCGCCATCACTGCCATTCAACACCGTCAACGTACCAACATCGTCTACGATGGCGGACATACAGGCGGACCTGGCCGCGTTGGATCCGCCTCGCAAGCACTACCACTGGTACTACTCCACGCGAGCAGCCAACGACAACATGCGCCACGCACCTCAAGGGCTACACGCCTTCTTGCGGGCGTATTATCACCACAAGAGCGCGGACTGGACGCGCAATCAACCGTTTCGACTGAAGGCTTGGTCCGCGAGCGAGCTGGCACAACTGCCCACTTACTACATCATGCGGCGCGATAAGGGCATGGCCCAATGCGTTGCCGAGGAGATGCCCTCAGCTGCACACATCGCGGCCTGCGCATGGTTACCGGATGACGAACTCGGTGTGTACAGCGCGGAGTACGCCAGGACGGGTTTTCAAGGCGGACTGCAGTGGTATCGCTGCCGCACTGAGCGTGTTCTCGAGAACGAACTTGAGATCTTTTCCGGGAGGACCATCGATGTCCCCGCGGGTTTCATCGCAGGCAAAGCCGATTGGGGGGTGTATCAAATCCCGGGCGCTTTCGAAACGATGCAAACCCAAGCCTGCACTCGAATGCACGCGTGCCATTTGGTGGCAGGCGCGGGGCACTGGATACAGCAGGAGCAACCGGAGACGGTCACCGAATTGCTGTTGCGGTTCTTGCAGGGGCGGGAATAGTCCGACTTCCGGTTTTCCCATTCGGTGGAGGCGGTGCGCTGTTCTCACTCGGCGCAAGGCGCTGCGCTTTTCCGCCCTACGCTAGCTCTAAAGGAATCAGTGAGATCGCTCGCGAAGAGCGCGCCACGCGCCACAAAAACCAACGCCCGCTCAGAATCGAACGGGCGTTGCACTTTACAACTTGAACCTAGCGCGAGGCCTCTAAGGGTGACCCCCAGAGACCTCTGCTGCCACTACGCAGTCAACTGATCAGCCAACGGCAAGTTGCGAATGCGCTTGCCGGTGGCTGCGAACACCGCGTTGCAGAACGCGGGGGCGAATGGCGGTACGCCGGGCTCACCCACACCACTGGACGGTACGTCATAGCCAGCGGGGACGATGTGCGTGCGCACATCCATCGCACCTTGACCAATGCGCAATACCGGGTAGTCGTGGAAGTTGCTCTGCTGCACTCTGCCGTTCTTGAAGGTGATCTGGGTGAGTTTCGCGATGGACAGACCCATCACGGCGGCACCTTCGATCTGCGACTGGATACGCTCGGGGTTGACTACGAATCCGCAATCGATCGCGGTGTCTACCCTTGGTACGGTCACGTTGCCAGCCTTATCTACCGCGACCTCCACTACGGTTGCGACATAGGTCAGGAAGCTGCGTTGTACCGCGATGCCCAGACCGTGCCCGGCGGGTAGCTTGCGCCCCCAACCGGCCTTCGCCGCAGCGAGTTCGACGACTCTGCGGGTGCGCGCCGTATCGACAGGATAGGTATCGTACGGATCACCGTAGTTCCACAGCTCGCTGGTGACCGTTTTGCGCGGGTCGACAATGCGTGGCGGCCCGATCATTTCAAGCAGGAAGTCCTTCGGATCGCGTCCCAGCTCGTGCGCCAGTTCCGCCACCATGGACTGCATGGCGAAGGCATGCGGGATGTTGTTCACCGAACGGAACCAACCAATACGCGCATGTGACTTCGCTTCGCCGGTTTCCAGGCGCAGGTTCGGTACATTGAACGGCGTGTCGATGAGTCCCAATCCCAACTCCAAACTGCTTTGACGGTTGGGATCCGGCATGAAGTTGGACATGAGCGATGGCGCCACACTGCGATGGCGCCACGCCACTACCTTGTTGTTCTTGTCGACACCGGCGGTGACATGCTGGTAGGAGACGGCGTGATAGAAGGCGTGACGGATGTCGTCTTCGCGCGTCCACACGACTTTGACGGCGGCCCCGCCCAAATCCTTGGACAGCAGCGCTGCTTCGAGCGCGAAGTCGCACTTGGACTTACGACCGAATCCACCGCCTAGCAACGTGACGTTGACGGTAACATCGTCTTCCTTGAAGCCAAGCAAAGCAGCGACGTCGCCGCGGGTTCCACCTGGGCTCTGCACACAAGCCCAAACCTCGGCCTTGCTGCCATTGATGCGGACAACGGCCGCCGGTGGCTCCATAGTGGCGTGGGAGAAGTGCGGGATGTAGTACTCATGCTCAATGACCTTGTGGGCACCGGCGAGCGCTTTTTCGACATCGCCCTCGTTGCGCTCGATCTTGCCGGGCATGCGTGCCTTGGCTGCCAACCCTTCCTTGAACTTGTCGGAATCGTAGCCAGCGTTGGGGCCGTCTTCCCACACGACATTCAATGCCTCTCGACCCTTGATCGCCGCGTAGGTGCTGTTGGCGATAACCGCCACACCACCCAAGGGAGCGAACTTGGCCGGCATGGGTGTCGGCGCGATAAAGACCACCTTGGATACGCCCGGCACCTGCATCGCCGCGGCCGCATCCCAGGACTTTGCTTTGCCCAATACGACAGGCGGACGCGCAATCACGGCGTACCTCATGCCGGGTATAGAGATGTCCTGCGCATACATGGCCTTACCCGTGGTGATGTCATGCAGATCGGTAATCTGGACATTGCCTTTGCCGATATAGCGGAACTTGGACGGATCCTTCAACTCCAGCGAGTTCGCTTTGGGTGTGGGCAGCCTGGCAGCTGCCGCAGCCAGTTCGCCGTACCCCAGGCTCTTGCCCGATGGGATGTGCACGATTTTATGATTTTCGGCACGCACTTCCAAGTTCGAGCAACCCCACTTCAGAGCAGCCGCGTGCTCAAGCATTTGGCGCGTGGCGGCGCCGCAGGCTCGCATGGGCTGAACGAAGTGACGGATGCTGCGCGAACCGTCGGTGTCCTGGTTACCGTACTTCTGCTCATTACCAGGCGCTTGGACAATCTTGACCTTAGACCAATCGGCTTCCATCTCATCGGCCACCACCATGGGCAAGCTGGTACGCGAACCCGTACCCATTTCGGAACGATGGGTGACGATGGTTACGGTGCCATCGGAAGCGATCGAAACAAAGACGTGCGGATCCCAAACCACACCACCCGGCATACCACCGGCGCCCGTATCCCACGCCGCTAACGCGGAGCGCGGAAGAATTTGGGCCGCGACGATCAACCCGCCCATGGAGACGATGCCCTTTAAGGCGTCGCGACGGCTAACGTTGGTGATGACCGCCCGACTCTTCTTGAAGATTTCAGAGTTCATGTCAGGCCCCCGTCGCAGCAGCTTTTACTGCCGCAAAAATACGTTGATAGCAACCGCACCGGCAGATATTCCCGGACATTGCTTCCAGGATTTCCGCGTCACTCGGTTTGCCCTTTTCCGCGATGAGCGAGGCGGCCTGCATGATCTGTCCAGGTTGGCAATAGCCGCACTGCGGCACGTTCTCGGCGCGCCAAGCCTTTTGCACCGGGTGGTTACCATCCGGTGAAAGACCCTCTATGGTGGTGACTGCTTTGCCGGAGACTTCGTTCATGGTCATTACGCAGGACCGTACGGCCTTACCATCGACGTGCACGGTGCAAGCACCGCAAAGCCCAGTGCCGCAGCCGAATTTAGTCCCTGTCAGAGCCAGCGTGTCGCGCAGGTACCACATCAACGGCATGTTCGGGTCGCCATCGAAGGACTGACCCTGCTTGTTTACTTTGAGTTGCATCTCAACTTCCTCCAGTTGGTTATGTACAGCTTCTTGTTCGCTTAGACTGCCTCAGCACTCACACCCTTGCCGCCTTCCCTGCTCGCACGGCAATGGAATCCCTTGTACTGCAAGACTGCATGTGCAATCTACACCTTTCCGTGCAAAAAGTGTTAGCGCCAGCGATGGTTTCCTAGAGCGACTCCAAAAACTTGATCAGCGACTGCCGGTCGGTTTTGGGCAGGTTCATAAAATGCTCGCGCGCTGCGCGCGCCTCACCCCCGTGCCAGAGCACCGCCTCGAGGAAACCGCGCGCCCGTCCATCGTGCAGAAGATCGGTGTGTCCATTGACCACCTGTTGCAGCCCGAGTCCCCACAGCGGAGCCGTACGCCATTCCTGGCCGTTGGCTTGAAAATCGGGCCGGTGGTCAGCGAGGTCCTCACCCATGTCATGCAGCAATAGGTCGGTGTAGGGTCGGATAACTTGGAGGGCTGCCGAAGGGATAGCGGCTGCTGGCCCCGTTTTGAGTTGCGCGACATGACAGATAGTGCATTGGGCTTGCGTAAACAACGCTTCGCCGCGCTTAACCGCCGTGTCATCAACATTGCGCCGGGCGGGCACCGCCAGCGCCTGCATATATAGCGTGACATTGCGCAAGCGGCTGGGAAGTACTTCCCAGTAATTTTTCTCTTCGCACTTGCCGCGGCCACCATTGCAACCTGTTGCCGTTGGGCCCGTGATGCATTGGGTCTGCGCTTCAGGACAATTCTCCGTCGGGAATATGGGCGAGGTGGCGCCTATGTCGCCAAGAAATGCCGCCGCGGTCTGCTGTCGCAAAGAGGGTTGGTTCGATTTCCAACCAAAGCGCCCTACGACCGTCTTTTTGTGTTCCACATCCCAGACATAGTTCGGAACACCGCTAATCCCGTGTTGCGACTGTTGCTTGGCGATGGCTAGAAGTGTTTCTTCAGGGATCGCTTCCAGCAACCCCAAACCCACCAGCGAGGGCGCGATACGCGGGGAAATCATAACGCCCTCGCCGAGCGCACCGAATCCCAATTCTGAAAAGCTGATCACCGGCTTGCGCAGCGCGACGACCTCGCCATCGGCGAAGGTCATTTTCACTTCTTCGTAGTGCACGAGGGCCTGACCTTCGCGGGGCACTTGGTTCTTGACGCCGCGGTTCTGAAACTGATCACCGTAGATGGCATGGGGATTCACCCCTCCCTCTGGCGTAGACCCCGGCACGCTCAAGCGCAACAACAATCCTTTCCCTACCTCCGTCCCGTGCTCCGGAGCACGCGCCCGGCCATTGTTGATATGGCACACCAGGCAGCTGTTTTCGTTGAACGTCGGTCCGACACCCCACACACCAGTGAATTCAGTAGGCAATACCCAGATCTCGTTGAACATGCGCCGGCCCGCTGAAACCCACATGCGCTGTTCGTCGCCAAGCGCGCTCACGGTGACCATATAGGCATTAGCGGTCTGATCGGCGGAGGTAAATACGCCCGCGCTCAAAGCCTTATCGTTGACGTTCTCAGCGTTGGCCGGAACCAGCGCGACAACGCCAATCGCTAATGTGGCCGCCCATTGCTTCATCATCGTCATGTCGCGCCCTTTGTGTACTGCACAGACGCAACATTACGACAGGCAGATTGAATGTGCTAGTAGTTACTGGCGCTTACGCACAGCACCGACCGTAATGCTGTCGAATGCACGCATCTCCATTGAGCCGAAGATCGGATCACCCTTGAGGTAGGCCAAGCACATGTCGGTGGCATCCGCGCCCCAAAACAACTCGTCGCCGGCAACCAGTGTGGGAACTCCGAAGACTCCGTGCGCGATGGCGTCTTCACCATTGCTTCTGAGTTGATCCTTTACTTGGTTCGAGGTGATACGCTCGTCCACGCTGGATACGCCTAGGCGTTGCAGAAGCTGTTGAAACGGCAGTTCGTCTTCCACCACGTGGCCATCGCGCCAGACAAAACGCGAGATTTCTAATACGTGCTGTGGGGTGGCGTCGATCGCGATGGCCAAGCGCAGCAACTTGAGGGGATGAAAAGGATGCAGTCTTGGCACCCGTAAGCTCATCCCCATTTCGTTGGCTCGCCACAGGGACTGCCGGAAGGTAAAGCGTTTC
>JANNFC010000439.1:0-1753 GCA_031379405.1 Betaproteobacteria bacterium
AGTTTGCCGAAGAGGGCGAGGCGGCTGATTTCAGACATAGAACATTAGGCGGCCACGGCCGCTCGGACTCCCATTAGTGGCACTACATCCTCAACATGGAGGGTTAAGTCTTCGGCATCGCGTGCGCGTGGGCGGTTTCCCAACCAGGCACCCCAACCCAGACCATGCTTGCCGCCGAGGCGAGTGGGCGGTACTTCACTCTTTTGAAGCACCAGCCGAAGATCCCAGTCGAGCTCTTGGTTCAGATAGAGCCGCACCCACGACAGCAATTTGTTTAACGCCACACCGCCCGGCAGAAAAGCCTGATATTGCTGCCAGTTGAGTGGCCCCAGATGGATGCGAAACTTATGCTGACGGTCCCAGACCCGCGCACCCAACACCGCGCCCATACCAAGCTTCGCGCCATCCTCTTTGTAACTCCCCCCCAGAGGCCGCAAACGCGTGCGTTCGGATATCGGTAAATTCATCCAGTGCCCGACAAACTCTTCGATCCGGACGGGAATTCGAAAGTAGCCGTGCAGTAACGCCGCGAGTCCTTCGCAATTCCGAATCTGGCGTGCCAACAACCCGGAGTAGAAATACTTGGCGTGATCGTGCACCTCATCGCGATTGCGCAAGTCCTGCGTACCCAACCCCACGAGTGAGCCGACGTAACTTGCGAAACGGTCTTCATGCGGTCGATCCAAATTCACCGTAGGCTGCGCTTGTGCCCAGGCGCGATAGAAAAACGCGATGAAGCGGTGCTGCAACATATCCAGAAAGCGCGCCACCGTGGGGTTGTCTTCGTGCATTAGTTGGTCGCGTACAAACTCGGTGAATTCGAGCGGCATCGGCCCATTGGGGCCCAGCAAACCAAAGAAATTCACCGCCAGCCTGGGTGGTAGTTTGTGGTTGGACAGATCGAGCGAGGCCAGCGTGGAAGCCGCGAAAGCAAGTTCCGGATTCTGCCCAAAGCGAATGGGTTCATCGCTTGGCAACGCTGCGCGCCCAAAACGTGGCCGCTCGGGGAACAGACTTTCCACCCGGCGCAGCGTAGCGAAGAAATCCGCCGCGAAGGGCTGTTTGGCCAACGCCTCAAGATAGGTTAGATGATTGCTCGGCTGCCCCATCGCGGCGCCCATCGTTTGATCTCGCCACGCGTGCGAGAAATCAATACCACTTGCGTGAATGAATTAATGGACACGTAGCGAGCAAGGAACTGCTCTAACACGCTAGCGAGCAAAAAGGCACTGGCGCCTTCGAAATATTGCTCGTCCACCTCGAGTGCAATCTCCAATCCCCGGCCATAGGTGATGAGATGTGCTTCGCGCTGCCGCGCAGTCGACTTGGACGCGCTCGACACCCTTTCGACCGGCAGCCGCTTGACGATGCGCCGTACGCGTGCTGATCGCAGTCCTTCGATCTGGCGCTTAACGGTGGCCTCATTCGAGGTGACATGCAGCCGCAGCACCTCACGCAACGCCGCCGCGCCTTTACTATCCAGCGCGGTCGGATCTTCTTCGCTGTCCAGTAACGACACGTAGTTGAGCCCGAGAAGATTAATGAAGCGCCACTCCACCCCACCCTGCCAGACCGGCGAATAAGGCTTGGACGGGCCGCGCAACACACGTACGGAATTGATTGTCGATCCTCCTGCCTCCGGGAAGAAAAAATCAGTCTCGCCTCTACCTAGCACCATCCGCAACGGCAGATCTCGATTGGTGCATAGCGCCGAGACAGACAATTCGCGCAGGTCGGCATCGAAGGGTGCTGC
>JANNFC010000545.1:0-4533 GCA_031379405.1 Betaproteobacteria bacterium
TCGTCATCCCTTGCGCGTAGCACGCTCCGGGCAACGTGCCGACAATGATGATTCGATCAAAACACGACAACACCCCATGCAGATTCGCCGCGTAGCGCTCTTCCAATGCCGCCATAGTCATGGTCGCACTCCCCATCATCGGTCAGGCATTAATCGTAACCCCTGTTTGGTTCCGGCTCGTCCGGCTTAGGCCTCTGAGATTTGCAAATGGGCGACGAAATCCACATTGGATGTCCTGTGCGGCGTAGCCTATCAAGATGATCGTCAGGTGCGCGCCGTGTCTACTCGTCTGATCGATCGCACCGGGCCACTGCTTCTGCACTTTGAATCGCGCCTGGGGCACATGCTACTCAACTCAATCAACCACCCTCGAAGGGAAGATGTAGTTATCATTCATGTCTATTCCGAATCTCGTCTCAAAAGTGAAGGCTTTGAGGCAGCTGAGGCGAGGATATTTGCGGAAGCAACTGACGAAACAGATCTGCTCTTCAATGAGAGCATACGGACCGAGACAAAAACTTCCAGTGATTAGCAAACCACCGAAACAGGCAACATTGAATACAGAGCATCCAGGTGCCACGATAGCCTGTCAACGGAATCAGCCTAACGGGGCACATGCAGCGGACCGTCAACGGCGGGCTTCGCCCGCCGCTGCCGTCCGGTGATGTTAGGCATTGGGCTTCATCAATTTCATTCTCCGCTATCCAGCACCAATAAATCAATGACCGAAAATTGAGTTCTAGAGAGGAGACGCCATGCGAATTATCAATGTCCTGCTGATATTTCTATTATGCTCCGGCTGCGGGCAACTGGCTCCCAAGGATGTTCCCACCGCAATGACAATGGGGGCAAAAGCCATCGTCTTTGATATTGACGGAACACTAACCCCGGACGTGAACTCCGTTTTTCAGGCGCGCCCCGACGCGGCGAAGGCCGTTCGCATCTATGCAGATAAGGGCTACACAATAATTTACCTCAGCACGCGCATCAGCCAATTGCAGGCAGGAATCCCCGACTGGCTCAAGAGCAACGGGTTTCCAGAAGGTAATATCCATGTCGCTCAAACGAACGAAGATCACAACAACCCAGATATCTACAAGTTACGGATGCTACGAGAGTACGTTACCAAAGGCTGGAACATAGTTTTGGCTTTCGGCGATTCAACCACCGATTTCAAGGCTTACGCAGGAGCTGACATACCAAGGGATCATGTTTTTGCACTGTTGCGGGAAAGCAAGAGTAAGTGTGAGCCAGGTGACTGGGTCGAATGCCTAAGCGGATGGACCGAACATCTTGACTTCGCAACCAAAGCACCGACAGCAAAAGGCACATAGAAATATGTTTCGAACCGATTCACCGGAGTCTCACAGACAAATTCAAACTAGCCACCCTGCGAATGAGGCCTAACCCTTCGGTCAACCGAACGCATTGCGGCATGCCACGCATGGCCTTCATTTCATTCTGGGCCATGCGCGTCCTGCCGCAATGGGCCGGTTACCTCATACGTTGGGCGGCAGCGAACGTGCCGGCGTCCGTGCTCTCAACTTGCCGGCTTCTGGCTACGCTGGTTGGTCATTTCAAGGCAGTTGCGCTAAGCTTCTGTGATGTCTGAGCGAGTCTATCTCGAAACTTCGATCATCAGCTATCTCGCAGCCCGCCCAAGCCGAGATTTGGTCACGGCGGCGCGGCAGCAGCTAACGCACGAGTGGTGGGCGCGCCGTCGCTCGGCGTTCGAGGTATGCATATCTGAGCTTGTGGTTGCCGAAGCCGCTGCCGGCGACCCTGATGCTGCTGAGAGGCGGGCTCAGCTGATTCGGGATTTACCCTCGCTGAATATCTCCGAAGAGGCGATCGCTCTCGCGCAAAACCTTGTGCAAGGGGCTGGCCTTCCGGCACGTGCCGCAGCGGATGCCCTTCATATTTCCCTCGCCGCGTGCCACGGGATTGATTATCTGCTAACCTGGAACTCGACGCACATTGCGAATGCTGAGCTCCGACCAAAGGTAGAGAGAGCCTGCCGTGACAATGGCTACGAACCGCCAATTCTGTGTACGCCCGACGAACTTATGGGAGGCTGACTATGGTACATCCCCAACGCGATGAACAACCTTGGACTGACGAAATCGTGGCGGAGGTGCGTTCGGCCCGCGAGCAACTATTCGCCGCTTGCGATTACGATCTGGAGAAATTTGCCGATCGCCTCCGCCAAGCTCAGAAGTCGAGCAGCCGGGCCGTCGTGACTTTCCCAAGACGGATGCCGGCGCAAGAGGTTTCTGCGTAATAGCCGCCCAACAACCGCTTCAACCGGACGCACAAACAGCGGCGCTCCGGTTGCCGTTTGCGCGCCGGTTACCTTTGCGTTATGCGTCATGAGAGAGTACGCGCCCTTCTTTGAGTGGTTCCACAAAGACCGAAAGGAACTCGGGGTCGTGGAAGAAGCGTTGGAATCGCTCTACAGAACGAGTGGCGCCCGTCTTCACTCGCCGAGGATTTATCACCCCCGATTCGCCCGATTGTGTCTGCTCTAATGCCGAGGGCCGTTTGGTCGCAGTGGAAGTTGCCGAGGTGGTGTGCGAGGACGCTGCCCGCCGTACTGCGCAGGGCGAGCAGGTGATGTGCACTTGGCGGCCCGGTGAACTCAAGGCGCATGTCTCTAACCTTCTCATGGTGAAGGACGGTAAGACCTTCCAGGGAGGACCGTATGCAGAGATTGTCGCTTCTTTGTTCACGGATGAGCCGACGCTCACACTTGAACAAGCTAAGTCTGAACTTGCCGGCACATCCTTCGGTCCGTACAAGCAGTTGACGTCTGCGTTCTTACTCCTCTTACGACCCCGGTACGAAGATCCCGTCGTGTCGCTGAAAGTTTCGAGATGACGCATAACCCGCCCATGAACTCGCACGCCCAAACAGCGGCGCTGCGCTTGCTGTCTGGGCGCCGGTTATGGGCATCTCGTTGGGCGTCACGGAAGCGGCGGAGGACGGCCATGATCCACAGGCTTGCCACGGCATGTCTCGTGCTGTTGATGTGCGCGACGGTGCAGGCGGCGGAGTCCTATCCGTCGAAGCTAGTGCGCTTCGTGGTGCCGTTCGCGCCCGGTGGGCCGTCTGACGTTGTTGCGCGCGTGCTCGGCCAGAAGCTTGGCGAGCTCTGGGGCCAGCCTGTGCTCGTCGAGAACCGGTCTGGGGCGAGCGGCAACATCGGCGCCGCGCTGGTTGCGAAGGCGAGGGCCGACGGCTACATGGTGCTCGTGACCACAAGTGCGGTCGCCGTGAACGCGACCCTATGGGCGAATCCTGGCTACAACGTTGAGAACGATCTCGTGGCGGTCGTCAACGTGGCCTCCAGCCCAAATATCATTGTTGGAAGCGTTTCGGGGCCCGCGACACTTCAGGAAGTGATCCAGCGTGCGAAATCAAAGGGCCTAAACTACGGATCGGGTGCGAGCGGGAGCACGCCACACCTGTCCGCCGAGTATCTGTTCAAGGTCCTGGCGAAGGTCAATGCCACACACGTGCCCTATAAAGGTGGAGCCCCGGCGCTGTCCGCAGCGGTTTCAGGCGAGGTTGAAGTCACCAGCGTGGCACTTGCGGCCGCAGTGCCATTAGTGAAGGCCGGTCGACTGCGCGGGCTGGCCGTCACGAGTTCCACGCGCGCAGCGGTTCTACCCAGCGTGCCCACGGTCGCCGAACTGGGCTTCCTCGGATTCGAGCACTACACCTGGGTGGGTGTATTCGTTCCCAACGGCACATCCGCGAGCATTGTCTCGAGGATCAACGCCGGCGTGAACCAGTTGCTGACGCAGCCGGAGGTGCGGGAACGACTGACAACGCTTGGCTTCGGGCCCGTCGGGGGTACACAGCAGAGCTTTGCGCACTACCTTAAGGAAGAAGTCGCGAAATGGGCCAAGGTGGTACGCGAGACAGGCGCCAAGGCAGAGTGAGACGTGTGACGCCCAACGCCCCAGTTCAGCGGGCGGCAACAGCCGGCTTTACCGCCTGTTGCTGCCAGGGAAATGCGCTTGCGCCGCGCCAACGAGAACCTTGTTGAATGGTGGGTAATGGTCCCCGCCTGTCTCCGGCGAAGTCTCGGCGTGACGCAAGCCGCGCATCGTGGTGTCGCCATCATTCTCGCTCAGGTTTGCACAAGCCAAGCATCGCAATGTTGCATTCATTCTCGCCCGGGTTTACGCGCTCCCGCCCGGAAAGAAATGAGTTCGCCACCGTATGCTGCGTCGTTTACAGCCTACATTTCTGTCAACCGGACGCGCCATGAGGCGCAGTTATTGAAGGCTTCGACGACACACCGCAGCAAGAACCCGAGATGAAGACCTTCGAATAATGGGGACTTCGCGGGCGGGGTATTGACCCCGCCCTTGACCAAAGGGGGCTACGTGAAAATCACTTCGCCCCCTTTGGAAACCCCCGAAGTTTGCCCCCGCGCCAAGAGCGCGGGGAATACGAGTTCTATGGCTGCGGTGTCGCTTAACTGGCCCAATACCGCAAGATCGATGCTGCTTGTGTTCTAGGCAC
>JANNFC010000587.1:0-5507 GCA_031379405.1 Betaproteobacteria bacterium
CTACAACGTGGAGCCTTTGGTCTCGGTGGATTTCAACCACAACCCGGCGTCGTCGATTTTCGATTCCACTTTGACCAAGGTGTCCGATGGCACGTTGGTCAAAGTCAGCAGTTGGTATGACAACGAATGGGGCTTCAGCAACCGTATGCTGGATACCACCGTTGCGCTGATGGCCGCAAAATAGATGACGAAGCGAGGACGGTAGTGTGTAGACGCCACGTCCATCACCCTTGACCCAATGGCTATCCTTAAAATGACGGACCTGGACTTGCGCAATAAGCGAGTCCTCATTCGTGCCGACCTCAATGTCCCGCAAGACGATAGTGGTGCTATCACCGACGACACGCGCATTCGCGCATCCGTGCCATGTATCGAACATGCCTTGAAGGCAGGCGCCGCGGTAATGGTGACCTCGCATCTGGGGCGACCCACGGAAGGGAAGTTGAGGCCGGAAGACTCTCTGGCTCCGATTGCGAAGAGGCTGGGCGAGTTGCTCAAACGCGACGTGCAGTTGAAGCAAAACTGGCTCGACGGCGTAAGCGTATCGTCGGGCGAGGTCGTCGTGCTGGAGAACTGTCGAGTCAACGAAGGCGAGAAAAACAACGACGATGGATTGGCCAAACGCATCGCGGCGCTGTGCGATGTATACGTCAATGATGCCTTTGCGACCTCTCATCGCGCGGAAGCCACCACCCACGGTGTGGCGAAGTATGCGCCGGTGGCGTGTGCCGGTCCCCTGCTCGTGGGCGAATTGGAGGCTTTGGGTAAGGCGTTGCAAAATCCCAGGCGGCCGTTGGTGGCGATCGTCGGCGGTTCGAAGGTTTCCACCAAGCTCACGGTGCTCGCTGCGCTCTCGGAAAAAGTGGATCAACTCATCGTTGGCGGAGGTATCGCCAACACGTTCATGCTTGCAGCCGGGCTGAAGATTGGGAAGTCCCTGTGCGAAGCGGATCTAGTGGGTGAAGCCAAAAAAGTCATCGACAAACTCAGGGCTAAAGGCGGCGATGTTCCGTTGCCGGTGGATGTGATGGTCGCCAAGGAATTTTCCGCCACTGCCAAGGCCACCACGAAACCCGTTAACGCCATCGAGGACGATGATCTCATTCTCGACGTTGGGCCCAAGACTTCGGCTATGCTGCGCGCTTTGCTGGCCACGTCTGGAACGGTGGTTTGGAACGGACCGCTGGGCGTGTTCGAGTTCGACCAATTCGCCAACGGCACACGTGAGCTCGCCGACGCAATCATTACCTCCAATGCCTTCTCGCTAGCGGGCGGGGGCGATACTGTGGCCGCGCTGGAAAAATTTGGTATCACCGCCAAGATCGATTACGTCTCCACGGCGGGAGGCGCATTCCTGGAATTTTTGGAGGGCAAGAAACTGCCCGCTGTTGAAGTACTCGAGCAGCGCGCGGTTTGACTAACTGGCAACCAAAGGAAATCCTCCAATGCAACGCAGTACGAAGATTGTCGCAACGCTCGGACCCGCATCACAGGATCGCGAAGTTCTCTCGCGCATGATAGCCGCCGGCATCAACGTCGTGCGCATGAATTTTTCGCACGGTACCGCGGATGATCACATCAAGCGCGCCATGCTGGTGCGCGAAATCGCGCGCGAGCAGGAGCGTACCGTCGGTGTCATGGTGGATTTGCAAGGCCCGAAGATTCGTATCGGCAAGTTCGCCTCCGGCAAGATTACGATCAAGAAGGGCGACACCTTTATTCTCGATGCCGAGTGCGAATTGGGCGATCAAGAGCGCGTCGGTCTGGATTACAAGGAATTGCCTTCCGATGCGCCCGCCGGGTCGGTTTTGCTCCTGGATGACGGCCGCCTCGTGCTCGACGTAAAGGAAGTGCGCGGCAGCCAGGTGGTCACCGTTGTGCGCCACGGCGGCGAGTTGTCGAACAACAAGGGCATCAACCGGCAAGGCGGCGGGCTGACGGCGCCTTCGCTCACCGGCAAGGATATGGAAGACGTTCGCGTCGCCGCCCAGCTCAAGGCGGATTTTCTGGCGGTGTCGTTTCCCAAGAGCGGTGCGGATATGTATATGGCGCGGGAGCTGATGCGCGCTGCCGGTGGCAAGGCGCTACTCATCGCCAAGATCGAGCGAGCGGAAGCCATCAACGCCCTCGAAGAGGTGATGAACGCGGCCGACGCGATCATGGTGGCTCGAGGCGATCTCGCGGTGGAAGTGGGTGACGCTGCGGTGCCCGCGTTGCAGAAGAAGATGATTCGCATGGCGCGTGAGCGCAACAAGCTCACCATCACCGCGACGCAGATGATGGAATCGATGATCAGCAGCCCGGTCCCCACGCGAGCGGAAGTTTCCGACGTCGCCAATGCGGTGTTGGATGGCACCGATGCGGTGATGCTTTCCGCCGAAACGGCGAGCGGCAAGTATCCGGTGGAAACCGTCGAGGCCATGGCGCGGGTGTGTCTGGAGGCGGAGAAGTCCAAAGAGGTCACGCTGGATCGCGATTTTCTCGATCGCGTGTTTACTCGCGTGGATCAATCCATTGCCATGGCTGCGTTGTTCACCGCCTATCACTTGAAGGTGAAGGCCATTGCCGCCTTGACGCAATCGGGTTCTACCGCGCTGTGGATGTCGCGCTTGAACTGCGGCGTGCCCATCTATGCGCTGACACCGGAAGTGTCCACGCGCTACAAGGTCTCGCTATTCCGCGATGTGTTTCCCATCATGCTTCAGTATGTGGGGGATAGCCGAGATACTTTGCTGCGTCTGGCCGAGGAGAAGTTGGTCGAGGCCGGTGTGGTGAAAGCAGGCGACCTCATCGTGCTGACTTTGGGCGAACCCATCGGCCAGCCCGGTGGGACCAACCTCATGAAAATTGTTCGCATCGGCGAGAAACAATAGATTGATATGCCTGAAATACTGGTAGGCGTAGTAATGGGCAGCGACAGTGACTGGACAATCATGCAGCACGCCGCGCATTACTTGGAGCGCTTCGGCGTCGCGCATGAAGCCAAAGTGGTGTCCGCACACCGCACACCGGACGAAATGTTTCGCTATGCCGAATCGGCGGCGGGCCGTGGCCTGCGCTGCATCATCGCGGGAGCCGGCGGGGCCGCGCACCTGCCCGGAATGATCGCATCGAAGACGACATTGCCGGTGTTGGGTGTTCCCGTGCCCAGCAAGCATTTGCAAGGGTTGGATTCGTTGCTCTCCATCGTGCAGATGCCGCGTGGCGTGCCGGTGGCGACCTTCGCGGTGGGTGAGGCGGGCGCGGTCAACGCCGCGTTGTTCGCCATAGCCCTGCTTGCCACGACCGACAAAGCTCTCTCACATAAACTCGACGATTTCCGAAGCAAGCAACAGGAAAGCGTGCGAGCGATGACACTTCCCCCGCAGCCAAAAGCATGATTTCACCGGGTTCCTGGCTGGGTCTTCTGGGCGGAGGACAGCTCGGCCGTATGTTTACCATGGCGGCGCAAAGCATGGGCTACAAGGTGATGGTGCTTGACCCCGGCGTGGAGAGTCCGGCGGGAAGTGTCGCGGACCGGCACATTCAGGCGGACTATCTCGATCAAGCTGCTTTGGAAGAACTCGCGTGCCATTGCAAGGCCGCCACCACCGAGTTCGAGAATGTTCCGGCCGATGCACTCGCCTTTCTTGCGCAGCATTGCCTCGTGAGCCCCGCGGCGGAAAGTGTATCGGTCGCACAAGATCGCATTCGCGAGAAACGCTTTCTCTCGAGTATCGGTATTCATGTGGGACCTTACGCGATCATTGAGTCGACGCGTGATCTCGATAGCATCGATAGTGCGAGTCTGCTGCCGGGCATCCTGAAACTGAGTCGACTCGGCTACGACGGTAAGGGCCAGATTCGCGTGCGCACAGTGCATGAATTACGTGATGCCTTTCGCGAACTCGATGACAAGCCGTGTGTACTGGAACGCATGCTCGATCTGGAAAAGGAAGTTTCCATCGTAGTCGTGCGAGACTTCGCCGGCGCGCTGGTAACTTACCCCGTTGCGGAGAATGAGCACGCCGGCGGCATCCTGGATTTCAGCATCATCCCCGCACGTGTGGATGGGCGCATGGAAGACTTGGCGCGCGCCTCAGCGACCAAGGTGGTGGAACGGCTGGACTATCGTGGTGTGCTGTGCGTGGAGTTCTTTGCGTTACGCGATGGCCGTTTGCTCGCCAACGAGATCGCGCCCAGGCCCCACAATAGCGGCCACTACACCATTGACGCTTGTGTCACCTCGCAGTTTGAACAGCAGGCCCGCGTGCTGGCCAAGCTGCCATTGGGAGACACTTCAATGCATTGTCCCGCCGCGATGGTCAATATCCTGGGTGATGCATGGCATCACGGTGAACCGGATTGGCGCAAAGTACTTTCACATCCGCGCGCGAAGCTGCATCTCTACGGCAAAGCGCAGCCGCGTCCCGGCAGGAAGATGGGACACTTCACGCTCTTGGGGGAAGATTTATCGATAGTGGTCGAAGACGCCCGCAAGATAAAGCAAGAGCTTCTCACCTAACCCGGCTTCCGCCGTCAGGGATCGGTGAGACACGCACTGCATATTCCCCTGTAGTGAAGACTTTTAGATCAAAAAGATAAGCGCCTTAAACCGGCGGCGGATTGTCTGGTTTCTTCTGAACGTATTCGGCCAGCCACATGATGTAGCCTGAAACACCATATATCAAGAACAAGAAGAACAGCAGTTCTGGCAAATTGCTGGTGACCTGAAGTAGGATGACCATGAAAATTGCGATGGCGACGACGACCCAGAACGGCACGCTGCGGCGCAAATTGATGTCCTTGCCGCTCCAGAATTTGATGCTGGTGACCATGGTCAGACCTGCGAACAATGCCAATGCCCATGCCCCCCAACGCCAATCATTGGGTGGCAGATGGAATGATTCCAATGTCCAGATGAATCCGGCGAGAATGCCGGCCGCCGCCGGGCTGGGGAGGCCTTGAAAGTAGCGCTTGTCGACGATGCCGATGTTGGTGTTGAAGCGCGCCAATCGTAACGCCGCGCAAGCGCAGTAGACGAAGGCGGCAACCCAACCTAGTTTTCCCATGCCCTTGAGCGCGTACTCATACAAGACCAGCGCAGGCGCGGCGCCGAAGGACACCATATCGGATAGGCTATCCAATTCGGCGCCAAAGGGGCTTTGTGTATGGGTCCATCGCGCCACCCGGCCATCCAATCCGTCGAACACCATGGCGACCAGGATGCCCATGGCGGCCAGTTCGAAGCGATTGTTCATTGCTTGCACGATGGCGTAGAACCCGGCGAACAGCGCCACGGTGGTGATGGCGTTCGGCAACCAATAGATGCCCGTGCGGCGCATACGGCCGCCCGTCAGCCACTTCGGCTTCGGTTCTGGATAGCTCATGACGGTGGGATTCTAACGGAGAACAAGAGTCCGTTAGTCGCTTATGGGTCAAGTGTTGACAGAACTGGCGAAGATTATGATGCGACGACACTTCCCCGGGGGATATACAAGGGGGACACCCCTTGTTCATTCGGGGGG
>JANNFC010000593.1:0-1627 GCA_031379405.1 Betaproteobacteria bacterium
GTCACTGCTTTGAACCATTCTCTTCCTCAAGACGACACACGATCAACGCGGCCTGCAGCTAGGTCGCAACACAACCGAGGAGAGACCCCAATGTCCGGAATTATCGCCAGCACCACAGCCATCCTCACAACCGCGGTTACAGTTCTTGTTGCTACATTCCCCGAGGCCAATCTGGCCTTCGCCCCGCTGTTTGAGCCCGGCAACGAATACGCGGCTCTCACCGCCGGCCTCTTGGTGTCCATTCCCGGTCTCGCGCTTCTGACGATCATCGCAGGCGCCGCGCGCGATTAACTGAATTCGCTTTTTCGCACTACCTCCCACGCCTAAGCACTTCCTCCTCCCTCCCCAACTGGCCGGTTCTCGCAAGGGACCGGCCTTTTTCTTATGCGTTCAACGAAAGCTGTCGCATCGCAATGAGCCCATTCCCGTGCTAGCAAACAGGAGCGAACAACGGGCAAAAGCGCCCTAAAATGACAGGCCTGGACCTTAAGCATGTCGACGATCCCCGACTTCACTAAGATTTCCCTTGATAGTCCGGTCGCGCCCGCGAAAGCGCCGACTGTTCCGGCCGACCGCATATGGGACACGCCCGAGGGAATCCCCGTGAAGCCGGTGTACACGGGCGCCGATACAGCGGGCCTGGATTTTCTCGACACATTTCCCGGCATCGCTCCGTACCTGCGCGGGCCATACCCCGCCATGTACGCGCTGCAACCTTGGACCATCCGCCAATACGCCGGGTTTTCGACGACTGAAGATTCCAACGCCTTCTACCGCCGCAGCATCGTGGCTGGGCAAAAGGGATTGTCCGTCGCCTTCGATCTCGCGACGAGCGGGCTCGATCTACCTCTAGAAGTGGCCTACCTTGGGACAGAACTGGCGAAGGAGGCCCCGACATGAGCAACGCAGCCACCATGCTTCCCGTGCAGATGACCGTCGATGACTTTCTTGCACGCACCGATCTCAGCCGATACGAGTTGATCGACGGAGAGCCACGCGCCATGTCACCCGGCAGCACGGTCCACGCTCGATTGCAGGCGCGACTTGGCCGATTGATCGACCAGCACCTCGAAAAAAGTGGCGGCCCCTGTTGGGTTGGCACCGAACCCGCAGTGCGGCCACGCGCCAGCGCCAAATACAATATTCGAGTGCCTGATCTCGGCGTGACGTGCGCACCCGATCAATCCGGTGAGATCATCATGGCCGATCCGATCCTACTGATCGAATTACTTTCACCTGGAAATTCCAAGGATACGCGCGACAACGTATGGGCCTACACGACGATCTCGTCCGTACGCGAGATTATGATCGTGCACACGACGCGGCAGAGGGTTGAACTGCTTCGCCGCCAGTCGGACGGTTTGTGGCCTGCCGACCCGGAGATCATAGACAGTGGCGGTACCGTGCAACTTTCGAGCATCGATGCAAGTTTCGTTTTAGCCGAAATTTACGCCAAGACGCACCTTGCTTAGACCATCGCTGAAGCCTGCGCGGGGCGCTGTTGGCTTCCGAATCGGAGCATCCTAATGCTTGAAGTCGTCATACTTGCATTGATAATCGCGCTGGCAATCACAGGCCACTGGGTGTTGGCCCTTCTCCTGTCTTTCGGGACGTTCGCTTGGCTTGT
>JANNFC010000448.1:0-9275 GCA_031379405.1 Betaproteobacteria bacterium
ATCCGCGCTGTTGGTAGGCCGCGCATACCGCCCCGGCTGGGAAATTGGAAACGGCAATGGGAATCTGTCCCGCAGCAGAGATGTCCCCAGCATTCATCGCTACTCGTAGCTGGGTAGAACTCACAAAGGTAGGTGCGCGAAATACGCCGTTGACGAACACTGCGCTGCTATTGGTAAACCCTGTGCCGTTGAGCGACAGAGTAAAAGGGGCAGACCCGGCGGGTATGCTGCCCGGTGTGAATCCCGCAATGACGAGCGGCGCGGAAACGGTATTGTAATTGGCGATCACCAGCACTTCATCGTTGATCGGAATGGACTGCGGACTGGTGAACGCTGTGATGTCCTCGCTCCAACCGGCGAATACCCAACCGGACGACGGCGTCTGTGAAAAGGTGACGGCCGTTCCGGCGTTGTAAAAACCAGCGGTGGGCAACGGTATCTGGGCAATACTCCCTGCGCAGCTAGGATTGACATAGGCGGCTACCGCAAATTGCCCGGTGAAGTTGGCGGTATAGGTCGTGTTAACCGCCGGTTTCGCAATGCTGTGGGATTGTGCACCGCCGTCGCTCCAGTTGCTGAAGGCATAACGTGTATTGGCGCTATAAGGCGAGACTGGGTTGAAGACATTGATGCTGTGGTTGCTGCCAGCGGTCCACGCCGGATCGTTTGGAGCACCAAAGCTGCGCGGGGCGTAGCAGCAGAAATTATTGGAGTCATCGACCTTGAGCCACAATTCGACAGGATTGGTGGTGATGGTCGCCAACGCAGAAGTCGTAAAGGCTGCCGTTAGTGCGATGGGCGGAAAGTTATCTTCCGGAACTCGCATCGGGCGTGGATTGCGGCTGAACGCGCCCCCGAGGCCGAACCAACCATAGAAGTTCTGTCCGGTGTTGGGGGTGGCCTGCAGCGAAATCGACTGGCGAATGGCGAGGAACTGCCCTGCAGCAGGGGGGGCTGGCTGCGGAGGCGGCGTAATGCTCATCGTCCCCGTACCTACTGGCGTGACCGCCTGTGTGAAGGCCACCAGTTCGACGAAATTGGCAGAGTACACCGTGATCGCCGGCGAGGACGCCGGCGAACCGGGCGCACCGTCGCCGGGCGTCACCGTAATGGACTGGCTTTGGGCACCATTGTTGCTCCAGCGTCCGAAGCTGAAAACCTTGCCGCTGAAATTCTGCGACCCGGCCGCCACCGCGATCGTATGGGTGGAGTTGAGCGCCCACGCAAAAGTGCTCGGCGTCGTGGCGTTTCCGCCATCGACGCTGACCTGGAGTCCTGACGGATTGCTGGTGACCACAACGCTGACCGGCGCCGTATCGTACAGGCGCTTGATAGCATCGATGTCTCCTTCGGAATAGCCGCTTGCTCTGGATAGGCGCATACCGGGGGGAATGCTCTCCATGGTCGGCTCGCCATTGCGCGTAAAGGCGAAAGCACCGTAGTGCATGATGGAAGCGTAATCGTAGGAGCCACGCTGCGCAACGTTGTCCATCGGGATGTCGTAGTTCGCTTTCAGTGTTTTGATGGCGTTCGCCAGATTGACGCTGACGTAGCTGTCTCGATCCGGCCGCACATGGGCGTGGTACAGCCCCACCGCGTGTCCCATTTCGTGCAGATAGGTAGCCACCGTGCAGTTGCCGGCACAATACAACTCCTGGCGCCCGCCGGCGCGTCCCAATGCTGAAAACCCTTGCCCGCTAAAGTCGGCCGCATTCACCGTGATTTCGATATAGTCAACCTGGGTGCTGCGTGGAATGAATTGGATCACAGCGGCAAAGGCGACGTTGAAGCTGCTGATGGCACTCGCCAGGTTGGCGGCCGTGCTGGTAGTGATGTAGGGGACTTGATAGACACTCCCCACCTTAGGCCACTTGGAGGACGGATAGGCGATCGTAACCGCCTGCGGGCTGATGATGCCAGGCGTGGCGGGCATCGGAGGCAGGGCCTCAACGACCGGCAGCAGGATGTCTCCTTGCATGAGGGCGCGGCCGTTCTTCAGGACGTAGGTCACCGGCTTGCCACGATAGAAACCGGTTTGCATCGGCGGCGTGTCCGCCACGCCGGTTTGCGGTGGACGGGCGATTGCATACTGGTAGGCAAGCAGCCCAAGCAACAGACACCAAGCGTGTCGTGATATCGCATTCATTTCGACCCTCCCACCCGCAGGCGTCCTCAACCTACAATCGTTCCAGCCTGGGTGTGCGACACACCACCGCCCGTTCGATAAATTCCCCCCGATACCCCCTATTGGGTTGGTTTGGGGATAGGCGAGGGGAAACCCGTGGGGCCAGGATACCTCGCGTCTTGCCAGTGGCGCAAATCACCTTAAACTTCGGTTTTCGATGAATCCGCTTTTGAGGAAGTTCCATGACCCACGTAGTGACCGAATCCTGCATCAAGTGCAAGTACACCGATTGCGTCGATGTTTGCCCGGTGGACTGTTTCAAAGAAGGCCCTAGCATGCTCATCATCGATCCCGATGAGTGCATCGACTGCGCGGTGTGCATTCCCGAGTGCCCCGTCAACGCCATATACGCTGACGTGGATTTGCCTCAGGATCAACGTAAGTTCGTTGAAATCAACGCCGAGATGAGCAAGACCTGTGAGGTCATCACCGATACAAAGGATCCGCCGGCTGACGCGGACGATTGGAAAGACGTTAAGGAAAAGCTGCAATACCTTGAGCGCTAAGACACCCTCTACCCAGGGCAGTGCCGCGCCACGCACGCAGCGCGACCCGGAAGGCACTCACTGCAAAATCCTCGGCGCCGCCACAGATGAATTTACGCGTCACGGCTACAGCGGAGCACGCGTAGAGCGTATCAGTGCCTGCGCCAACAGCGTGGATCGCATGCTGAATTGGCAAACATCTCCCTACATCCTCACCCCACAAAGCTCGGCAGCCAGATCGTAAGCGGGGGAAACACGATGATCAATACGAGCACGACAAGGCACCAGGCCAGGAACGGCAGGGTCTCCCATGCCACCTCCGTGATTTTGAGATTGCCCACACTCGATACCACGAACATCAGCAACCCCACCGGGGGATGCAGTAGTCCGATCATCAAATTGATAACCACCACCGCTCCGAAGTGAATGGGGTCGATACCGAGTTGATGTCCGATCGGAAGCAGTGCGGGGAGAAAGATAACCATCGCCGGCAGCGGTTCCAGCAAACTACCAATGACCAACAACGCGACGTTGATGACCAGTAACGTCACCGTGGGATGATCGCTGAAGGACTTGATGGCATCGACGATCACCTCGGAGACATGACTTTCCGCCACCAGCCAACTAAACGGCCCCGCTGCCGCCAGTAGGAACAGGATCGTCGCGCTAGAGCGGCCGGCATTCTTCAGCATATCCGGAAGTTCGTGCCATTTGAGCTCGCGGTACACGAACATACTAATCAGTAGCGCGTAAATCACGGCGGACGACGCCACTTCCGTCTCGGTCACCACGCCGAAACGAATGCCGACGAGGATGATGATGGGCATCAGCAAAGCCCAGAACGCGCGGCCGGTAGCGTTGACTTTGCCTTTGAAAGGGACGGGAGGTCGTTGCGGGTAGTCGCGGCGATGCGCGATGATCGTACATAGCACAAAAAATCCTGCGCTTAGCATCAGGCCCGGCACAATACCGGCCAGGAACATCTTCGCCACGGACTCGTTGGCGATCTGCGCATAGATCACCATAGGGATGGAGGGCGGAATGATGGGACCCAACAGTGCGCCCGCGGCCATCACAGCGCCGGCGAAGCCCGGCGTATAGCCCTCTTTTTTCATGGCTGGAATAAGAGGCTTGCCGAGCGCCACGGCGTCCGCTACGGCCGACCCTGATACACCGGCCATCACCAAATTGGTGAGAATCGAGACGTGTCCCAGGCTTCCCTTGAGCGTACCCACCATGGCAAGCGCCCAATCGATGAGACGCTGCGTGAGTCCGCCCCGATTCATCAATTCACCGGCCAGAATGAATAGAGGGATCTGCACCAGCGAATAGTAGTTGATGCCACTCATCATGGATTGCGGAATCATGATGGCATCCACCGCATTGCCGCTCTTGACCAGCAGACCGATCCAGGCAGCGAAAATCATCGCCCAACCGACGTCGATTCCAATCAGAATCAGAACCAGGAACGAGAGAAAGAGCGTCAGTAGCATGGACTAGAAATGATGCGCGCCGGTTATCTCTTCACCGCGCAATCGGCGTAGAAGTCGCCATGCAATGGCAAAGAACATCAGCACGAAGGCGACGAACATAGCGCCGGCGGGCCACGCTGCCGTCAGATCGGTCCCTGTGATGAGTTGGTCCTGGCTGATGAGAAACACAGTCCACGATTTGGCGACCACGACAGCAATCAAGACCAGCAGCGCGACATCGAACACGCCGTAAATCCATCGGCGCGCGGTGGCAGGCAGGATGCGATCTGCCAAGTCCACGCGAATTTCGGTGCCATCCTTCAGGGCCAACGCGAACCCCAAGAAGCACAGCCAGCATAGGCCGATCTTGATGTACTCCTCCGGCGAATCGCTCCATATTGAGACGAAGCGATCCAATGTCTGCGATGCCACGACGATTAACAGACCGAATACCACTGCCGCGACCACACCAACCCACACGGTGTTAAACAGTCGCTTCACTCAGCACCTTCGATTCAAAACGGCAAGGCTACTTCTGCGCGGCGCGTATTTTGTCTACAAATCCTTCCGGCCACAGCTTTCCTTCGTACTTCTTATCCTTGTACAAGTCCTTCAGCGTTTCGCGAAAAGCGGCCTGGTCCGGCTGGGTGATAGTGACGCCATTTTTCTTCAAAATGTCGAGAGCTTCCTTCTCATACGCCGTCATCGCCTTGGACAATGCGGCCCCCGCGTTTTTGGCAGCTTGTTTCAAAACGTCGCGCTCGCCGGCGGTCAGGGATTGCCAAAGCTTCTCATTGGCGTAGTAGGCCGCGGTGTCGAAAACATGATCGGTATTCGAATAGAACTTAGCCACTTCATACCACTTGAATCCGATGATGGCATCCAGCCCATTTTCCTGGCCATCTACTTGGCCGCGCGAAATGGAAAGATAGATGTCGCCCATGCCCATGATCACCGGTTTGCTTCCCAGTTTCTCCCAAGTGGCGCGCATCAACTCTATGGGTGGGGTACGCATTTTTATGCCTTTCAAGTCGGAAGGCTTGACGATCGGTCCCTTCACTGTCTGTAGTCCGCGTGGCAAACGCGCGCCATAGCAACCGAAGATTCTCACGCTGGACTGTTTTGCCAATTCTTCGTAGATGGGTTGAAATAATGGGCCGTTCAAGACGTCCTCCACCACGGCGCGACTCTTGAATAGATAAGGCACGTAAACCACGTTCAGCGCCTGCCCCCCTTTCAATACCGAAGCGTTGCCCGGCCCCAGAAATGTGAGGTCCACCGTCCCCGATTGGGTGGACGTCACCAGCGCCTGAATGTCGCCCAACTGCGCGTCGGGATACAGACTGATCTTGAGTTCGCCCTTGGAAAGCTTGTCCACCTCCTTAACGAACTCGGCAGCACCGACGTGCAAGACCGTAGCGGTGGGCCAGGGAGAGCCCATGCGCAACTCTTTGACTGCGAACGCCTGTGCGCTGCTAAAGAGGAAAAGGGTTAAGACAATACGCACACCGCCTGGTACCGACATGAAGAGTCTCCTACGCTTTATAGTTGATAGTGTCTGCTAGTCGCCTAGCTGTGCTCCCGGTGACTCGGTAAGCCTAACTCATCTGGTATGCTTGGCCAAAAGGCCGACTCATCCAAACCTGATAGGCAACGTTGACGTCGCCGCTTTTGGTGTAGTGCGTTTCGGGAATCATCGATCAGACCTCCGCTTGGCATCGTTGCAACGCTGCGGACAGCGGTCTGCAATAAGTATAACGGAAGTTCGGCCTGATCAAGAATTCAGTTCATTTGCGAATGAGCCGTTCACCGATAGGTACTATAGAGTCTTCAAGTAGTTTTCGCGGACAGACTTGCATGGACATGCGCTGTGAGTTGATCGATGGCGCCTGCTCCGGCACGGATGCATCAACAATGTGTCCTGGAAACGGCGCGCCAGATGGCCAACGCACTAGATGGTAAACGCTGCCGATCTTTCAGATGAGTCTTCCGGAGGGCGATCTGCTCGCGCACATGCAGGCACGCCTCAACAAAACAGGTGCGGGGCGCCCGTTGGATCTCCTTGTCTTTACGGGTGCGGAGCAGATCGGGCGAATCTCGGCCTATCCATGTGGCGTGTCGCCGGGCTCCCTGCACGATTTGCCTTCGTTTGCCGCCATCATGAGCGCCCCGGACACCAGAGCCCTATTCATCGATTTGGTCGAAGCACACTTGGACCGAGGTGTTTCCGGCGCGATGCCCAAGGCCATCTCCCTGAGTTGGGTCGGGGAGCGGCTGACGGCCTTTGACGCGGGAGGAATCTACCCTTGGCGCGGGTGGAGGCCCGGCGAGAAATATTCCGCAGAATCGTGCTGTGCTGGATGTTGCGCAACGGTGACGCGCACTTGAAGAATTTCGGGGTGCTGTATTCGAGCACGGCGGATGTGCGTCTGGCCCCCCTTTACGATCTCGTCACGACGACCGGCTACGCTGCTTTGCGCAACGATGTGCCCGCCCTTCCCCTGGATGGACGTCGCGCATGGCGCCTCAAGCCCGGCACCTGGACACGATTTGCACAACAACACTGTGCCCTCTCCCCGGCACAGACTCTTGCCACCGTGGAACAATTGGCCAAGGCCCTCGCAGCGGAAGTCCAGAGCATCAAGCGCCATATGAAAAAAGCACCTGATAAGTCAAGCATGCTCACTGGCCTTATCGCTCAATGGAACGCAGGCGTAGCCGACGTGCGCGCCGGGCTGTAGCATCGCGGCTCGCCATTCAATATCCTATCTATGCCCATCATCAATCTAGAAGACCTTCGAGGGCTTGCCCGCTGCCGGTTACCCAAAGCGATCTTTGAATTCGTCGATGGCGGCTCGACGGATGAAGTGTCATTGCGCGCCAATCGCGAAGACTTCGGGCGCATTCGATTCATTCCGCGTGTGAACACCGATGTTTCGCAACGCTCACTATCGACGACGGTGATGGGACACGGCGCTTCCCTGCCCATCATCATCGCACCCACCGGGCTCGCCGGTATGGTGCGGCGTAAAGGGGAATGTCTGGAAGCAGACGTGGCTACGCGGCTCGGCATTCCGTACTGCCAAAGCCAAATGTCGGCGTCGAGCATCGAGGAAGTCTACGCAGCTGCCCCTGGGCCTCACTGGCTGCAGGTGTATCTGCTGAAGCAGCGCGATATCAATCGCCGCATCATTCAACGCGCACGCGCCGCCGGCTATCGCACCTTGGTGCTCACGGTGGATACCAAATCACAAGGCGCGCGCGAGCGCGATATACGCAATGGCTTCGTGGTTCCGCCCCGGCTCACGCTTCGCAACTTGTTCGACGCGGTACGCTGTTGGCGCTGGGCCTTGGACGTTGCGCTTGGCCCCACTGTGACATTTGCCAATCTGGCAGGCGAGACACATTCCAAATCCGACATCTTCACTATCACCGAATACATCAAGGATCTGTACGACTTGAGCTTCGGATGGGAAGCGTTGGAGTGGTGCAAGAGCGAGTGGCAGGGGCCGGTCGCGGTGAAGGGAATATTATCGCCCGAAGACGCGAAACTTGCCGTGCAGCACGGCGCCGACGCAATCATCGTATCCAATCACGGCGGCAGACAATTGGACAGCTCGATCTCCGCCATTTCCGCCCTCCCCGCCATCGTCGATGCCGTAGGCGACCGCACGGAAATTATCCTCGACGGCGGCGTGCGGCGCGGTATGGACGTGGTCAAGGCGTTGTGTTTGGGCGCGCGCGCTTGCATGATTGGGCGCCCCTTTCTTTATGGACTGGCCGCCATGGGTGCGGATGGCGTCGAGAAAGTGATAGAGATTCTGCGAAAAGAAATCGACTCGGTCATGCTGCTGCTGGGACAGCGCTCGCTTCAGGAACTGCATCGCGGATTGATTACTACCACGTAGGGCGGAAAAGCGTAGCGCCTTCCGCCGTAAGGAAGGACCGCACCCTATGCACCGCGCTAGAGAGCACGTCGCAAAAAGTCATCCACCGTGCGCCAGAACTTGAGATGGCCCATCAAGTCATTGTGACCCGATCCCTCCAGCAATTGAAGCTCGGAATTGCCCTTCCACGCATCGCGCAGTTTCTTGGAGTGTTCGGGGGGCACGACGTCATCCAATGTCCCGGCCAAGGCCAGCATAGGCGAAGCGATGCGCGCGGCGCGCGACAACGAATCGAAGGGATGCCGTATCAGCTGTGCTACCGGCAACCAAGGGTAGACGCGCGCTGCTACCGACGTCAACGAATCGTATGGCGACACCAGCATCACTGCACGCACCTTCCGCTCAGACGCCACATAGATTGCCACACCCGTACCTAGGCTACGGCCCATGACAATGATGCGCTCACTGTCCACGTTCGGATTAACCGCCAGCGCATCATAGACCATCACACCATCGGCTAATAGGGCTTTCTCGGAAGGTGCGCCTTCGCTCTGTCCGTAAGCTCGATAATTCACTAGTGCGACCGCCATGGCGGGGTAGCGTTGGAGTTCGCCCAACATTCCCGTCACTTCTTCAGCGTTGCCACCGAAGTAGATCAGTAGCGGTGACGGTCCTGAGGAGTGCGCTTTGCGCAGCCACCCGTACAAGCTGATTCCTTCCGGAGTTGTCACCTTCAACTCTTCCGCTCCCACACTGCGAGCCACTTCCACCGAGTCGGGCCGCAGCGGTTGGCGCTGGAAGATCATGGAATCTTGCGCGAACCACATCAAACCGCAGATGGCAATATATAGCACCAGCACCACTACCAACATCACCGAAAGCATTCTCACTGGGTTCATCCCATCCGAAAGATTTCCATAGGCGAGGTACGCGCGATGCGATAGGTGCCCGCCAACCCAACCACCAGAACGCCGAGCGCACCCGCTGCGAGGCCCATCACCCACACCCATGGATTGGCATGAAACGCGACATTGAGCACGCGCTCGGCGATGAAGTAACCCACCGCGGTAGCGCCCAGCGCCGCCAGCGCGCCGGAAAGCGCGCCGATAACAATGAACTCCGCAGCGTGCGTTGCACGCAGTTGCCTACTGGTAGCGCCGACCGTGCGCAGCACGGCCGCATCGTAGATTCTTTCGTCGTGAGTGGCATGAATGGCGGCGAATAGCACGATCAAGCCGGCGATCAA
>JANNFC010000623.1:0-4785 GCA_031379405.1 Betaproteobacteria bacterium
CCTGCAGGTCGAGCTTGAAGCGACCGCTGGATGGCCTCCCTCTACGCGCTGATGCTAACTTTTACGAGACCACCTATGAAGACCCAATTTTTGTACCCCGTCATCGTATGGGCTTTGGCCGGATTCATCACCGCGTGTGACGACAGCAATTCCAACGCTCCACGTAGCGCTTCAAGGGAGGCCGCCAAACCGACCGCGCCGAGCACGGGACATAGGGCACAGGACAAGAAGGATCATAAAGATGGTGACGCCCCCGCCGCCCACGATAAGCATGGCGTGGAGGGTGGCGTGTCACTCACCGAGGAGGAAGCCCGTAAAGAGGGGATCAAGACGCAGATCGTGGAATTTCGGTCCTTAGCCACGTCGATCCAACTCACCGCGTCCATCGTAGCGAACCGCGATCGCCTGGCCCACATTGCCCCGCGGGTCAGCGGAAAGCTCGTACGTGTTCATGCCAACCTCGGCGATCGGGTCAAGGCGGGACAAGTGCTCGCTCACGTGGATAGCATCGAGATCGGGAGCGCCAACTCCGAGTATTTGCAAGCTAAGAGCACAGCGGATCTGGCGCAAGCCAACCGTGCGCGCGCGGAAAGACTCAACGCGGAGCAGATTATCTCGCAGAAAGATTATCTGGTGGCGCGCAGCGAAGTGGAGCGCGCCGCGGCAGCCTTGCGCGCCGCGCGCGATCGTCTGCGCGTCCTCGGCGTGGGGCTTCCGGTGCCAGGCGGCCCCGCCTCCTCCGTCTACCCGCTGACGGCACCCTTTGCCGGTACTGTCATCGTGAAGGATGCGGTATTGGGTGAGCTAGTTCAGCCTGATAAACCGGTCTTCTCCATCGCGGATCTCTCCACGGTTTGGATCGAAGCCAATCTGTTCGAGAAAGATTTGGCTCGAGTGCACCCAGGAGCGAAAGCCAGTGTCGCGATCGCTGCCTACGCCGATCAACGCTTCTCCGGTACCCTGACCTACATCAGCGACACCGTGGAGGCCGAATCTCGAACGGTCAAGGCAAGGATTGAGGTGCCGAATTCGCAAGCGCGGCTCAAGCCTGGGATGTTTGCTACAGCGTATCTGGACACGGCTGCCACCCAAGACGCCATCGCCGTGCCGCACGACGCAGTGGTTCTGCTGGATGGCAAAGCGTCTGTCTTCGTCGAAGAGAACGGCCACTATGTCCCGCGAGCAGTCATGCCCGGCGCCGGTAGCGCTACCGAGCTACCCGTTTTAGAGGGGCTCTCGCCAGGGGACAATGTGGTCGTGGCGGGTGTTTACGCGGTCAAAGCACGCTTGCTCAAATCGCAGATCGGCGAAGGCCACAGCCACTAAGGAATCCTATGCTCCATTCGCTGGTGGATCTATCGCTGCGCTACAAGGTCCTGGTGCTGTTGGGCTTCCTGGTCATCGTGGGTTTTGGCATTCGGGCATACATCCAAGTGCCGGTTGATGCCTTTCCCGATGTCACGCCCAATCAAGTCAACGTGTATACCGAATCCTCCGGGCTCGCCGCCGAGGATGTGGAGAAACTGCTCACCTTCCCCATTGAAACAGCGATGGCAGGATTGCCCGGTGTGGAACAAATTCGCTCCGTATCCATGTTCGGACTGTCCTATGTCAGCGTCTATTTCGAAGACGACGTCGATATTTATTTCGCGCGACGATTGATCAGCGAAAAACTGCAAGAAGCCAAAGAGCGAATTCCGCCAGGTTACGGGGAACCCGCCCTAGGCCCCAACAGTTCGGGGCTGGGCCAGGTCTTCTGGTACGTGATCGAATCGGCCGACAAAAAACTCTCCGCCATGGACTTGCGCACGTTGCAAGACTGGAGCGTACGCTTGGTGCTACGCACCGCGGCAGGAGTGGACGATGTGACCTCGTGGGGTGGCCAGGAGAAGCAATTTCAGGTTCTCATCGATCCCAACAAACTGATCAGCTACGGGTTGAGCTTCAAAACCGTGATGGAAAAGCTCGCCGCCAACAATGCCCAAGTCGGTGGCCAGTATGTGAACCTTGGCCAAGAACAGTATTTGGTACGTGGTTTAGGACTGGTTAGCGGTGTGCGCGAAATCGAGGAAGTGGTGGTCGCCAGCCGAGAAGGGGTACCCGTGTATGTGCGCGACCTTGCGCGCGTGATCGAAGGCCCCGCGCTCCGCTTCGGCGCCGTCACGCGCGATGGCAAGGAGGCAGTGCTGGGCATCGCGCTCGCACGCATGCACGAGAACGCCAAAGATGTGGTCGACGCGGTTAAGGAGAAGATCAAGACACTGCGATCGACACTGCCCGCCGGCGTGACTCTGACCTCGGTCTACGACCGCACCGAGCTAGTCCAAAAAGCCTTATCCACCGCCGAGCGGGCATTAATCGAAGGCTCGATTCTGGTGGCAATCGTCCTCTTTCTATTTCTGGGCGAGATTCGATCCGCCGTCGTGGTGATCGTCACCTTACCGCTTTGCATGCTGATCGCCTTCATCTTGATGCAGCGTTTTGGCCTGTCGGCGAACTTGATGTCGTTGGCAGGTCTCGCCATCGGCATCGGCATGATGGTCGATGGCGCGGTGGTGATGGTCGAGAATGCCTTTCGGATTCTGAGCCATCACGCCGGTCAAAGCGTTGATCGCAGCAAACTGGTTCTGCAGGCGGCGCGCGAAGTCGCCAATCCCATTGCCTTCGCGATTCTGATCATCATCGTTGTATTTCTCCCCTTGTTTTCGCTGACGGGCTTGGAGGGCAAGTTGTTCAAGCCCATGGCCTATGCCATCACCTTTGCCATGCTGGGCTCCCTCGTGCTGAGTCTGACGTTAGTTCCGGTGATTGCCTCGTTGGTCCTCAAAGCAAAGGAAGAGCGCGACACCTGGATCATGCACTGGGTCAAAGGCGCTTACGTGCCGTTGCTGAGTTGGGCTTTGGAAAACTAGAAGAAGGTGGTGATCGGCGCCATGACGGCGTTGGTCGCGGCGATGGCGCTGTTTCCTTTCCTCGGCAAGGAGTTCATGCCCAACCTGCAGGAAGGGGCGATCATGTTTCGGGTGACGAGCATTCCCTCCACCTCCTTGGAAGAGTCGATCCGCGTCTCGCAGCGCTTCGATCAAGTGCTGAAGAAGAACTTTCCGCAGGTGAAGTCCGTCCTGGCCACCATCGGCCGCGCGGAGAAAGGAGAAACCGCGGACGCCAACTACATGGAGATCTTGGTCGACGTGGAGCCGATCGGCAAATGGCCCAAGAAAATGAGCATGCCAGCATTGTCTGCGCAGATGCAAGAAACGCTGGAAGAGGAGATCAGCACATCCGTTTTCGCCGCCACGCAACCCATTCAAATGCGCGTCGAAGAGTTGATCTCTGGGGTGCGGGCCACCCTCGCCTTGAAGGTCTACGGGCCGGACCTGACCACGCTCGACCAACTGGCCGCAGGCATGCAGAAATCGCTTGCCGACGTGACTGGCGTGGCGGATCTCTCACTTGAGGCAAACAAGGGCAAACCGCAGATCGTGATCCGCGTCAAGCGCGACGAAGCGGCACGCTACGGCATCAACGCCGATGAGATTCTTGAAGTGGTGCAAGCCGGCATCGGCGGGAAAAGCGTGAGCACCCTCATTGACGGCGTACGCCGATTCGACATCGCCGTGTGGTTGGATCCTGTCTTTCGCAATAGTGTGGAATCCATCGCCAACATTCCTATCCGCACGGAGTCCGGTGCGTTGGTGCCGCTGGTGCGCGTTGCCTCGATCGAGAAGACCGAGGGCTACACTTTCGTGCGGCGCGAGCAATTGCAGCGCTACGCCGTGATTCAGATGGATGTCAAAGGACGCGATGTGGATGGCTTCGTCAAGGAAGCCGATGCCAAGCTACGCGCGGAGGTGAAACTGCCGGAAGGCTACTGGATGGAGTGGGGTGGCGCCTTCGAGAATCAACAACGCGCCCTGGCACGACTGGCTGTCATCGTCCCGCTAACCATCGGTTTGATCTTCATTTTGCTCTACACCGCATTCAACTCCGTAGCTTACGCCGCGCTCATCATTGCCAATGTGCCTTTTGCGGTCATCGGAGGCGTGTTCGGATTGTTTATTACCGGCCAATACGTCTCGGTGCCCTCGGCCATTGGCTTCATCGCCGTGTTCGGGGTGGCCATGCTCAATGGCATAGTGCTGGTGAGCTTCCTGAACGAGCTGCTGGAACGCGGTTTATCGGTGCGCGAAGCGGTGCTGCAAGGCACGTTATTGCGCTTAAGACCCGTCTTGATGACTGCATCCGTTGCCATCCTAGGCCTCGTTCCGATGCTGCTTTCGACGGGCGTTGGCGCGGAAACGCAACGGCCGCTGGCCACCGTAGTGGTCGGAGGATTGTTCACATCGACCGCCTTGACCCTGCTACTTCTTCCACTGATGTACGAATGGCTGGCACAACGCAGGGCAGCGCGTGAGGCAGCACAGGCGAAGGCACTTGCCGCACAGCAGGCGCCCGGCAATTAGTTTTACTCTCTCTCTCACTTCAATAGGGGGCAACATGAGTCAGCGCAATAAGCCCAAACCCGTGCCCGGCGTCCCCCTGCAGGATGAAGACAATCGCAGCGGATCAGAAAATGATCATGGGCGGGAACGCGACCCTGTGCGCGTCGACGCGCGCTGCACCAATGGCCCGGAATCCAGCAACGGCGCATCGCTTGCCAAGCGCCCTCCTCCTCCCCAAGACGCCAGTCGAGTGCGCTATCGCATCGACAACATGGATTGCCCCACTGAGGAACAACTGATCCGCAACCGGCTGGAACCGATGCCAGGGATCGCCCGGCTCGAT
>JANNFC010000672.1:0-11630 GCA_031379405.1 Betaproteobacteria bacterium
GCTCGGTGTTTTTAGCGGGTCGATGCTTGCCGCCATCGTGGGATTTCTCGTCTTGCGTTTCGCAGGAGCGCAGCGCGCGTGATCGACCGACGGAAACGACCGTCGCCGATGTTTTGAAACTTATCTTTTTCGAGATGACGCTTATTTGACCGTCGACTTTTCGCTCGGCAAGTCATGGCTATCGAAGTCCGCTATCGGCCCATAGGCGCGGGCGTAAAGGGAGCTGGTCTAACATGGGCAATAATGATAGGCCCCAAGTTTCTCTACTTTAGTCGAAGGCGCCGGTGATATCCAGTCAGTTCCAAGTAACCGCGCCCAATTTCTCGTCCTGCACGTTTGGCCCGCACCGCACCTTCCCAGTACACAGTTCCTGTGCTGGCACTGGCGTCGAGTTCCTGATCGTCTAGCAGGGGATCGAGATCAATCTCGAAGTCGCCCGCCTGCACGCTCATGGCAACAGGATATTCCGCGCCGGTGCGTGGTGAGCGCCATCGCCGCTTAGGGGTAAACGCGACCGCCTCCCTTTCGAACGATCTGTAGCGCCCGGTTGCTTCTCGAAGTGTCCCGCCCGCCCAGAAAGTGTTGCCCGCGCGATCGCGTAGCCGGAAAACCATGAGGGCACCACCGTCGTGAAGATTCAAACCCAGCCAATCCCACCCGACAGCTTCCTGCGCCAGAATTTCGCTGGACCACTCGTGGTCGAGCCAAGCCGTGCCTTTCACTTGAATGCTGCGGCCTTCTAGAGAAACCGTACCGCTTGCGCGCAGGTGCGGCAGGCTATAGTAGTAGCTGGCTTGATCTGCCTGCGGGCCTTTGCGACTGAATCCGTGGTCTCCTTGCCACAGCAACGGTTGCGTTTGCTCGAGGGAGAGATTCAATCCGAAACTAGGCGATTCAATCATCGCTCGGTATGTGGCACCGCTACGCTTCAATGACCAACCATCCACGCCAACGTTAGTGTCGTTTTCCTGCGCGAACGCAAGACCGAATCCTGCGCGTGCCGCGCGCTGGTCGTGGAGCAGCTTGCCGCGCTTCGCGTCGGCAACGGCGGCGTGGGCGAAGATGAGTTGCCTGGGAGCAAACTTGCTCGGATTGTCTTCCTGGAGAAGAGGTCGGTGGCGAAAGAATGTGATCTGGAATCCTCGCTCCTCCCCATCTTCTCCATGCAACCAGCCGGTGACGTACCACCACTCGGTGCGAAACGCCAGGTGCGCGCCGTGGTCTCCGGGAAATTGCATCGTGTACCCGGAGACCACCTTGGGATAGTCCGCGGCTTCTGCGCACGTAGACAGAAAGGATAGGAGTCCGAACACTACACTCCTGAACGCACGGAAGGTCACAGCGCACTCGCAAAGATCGACATCAAAATGGATTCGAAAACTATCGCATAGCCCCTTCGTCTACCAATCATGCTTCACCGCTCTCACTAATTCATCTCCCACTGCCTGCCGTGCGCTCCACCAACTCGTCAGCGTCGCCAACGCCAGCAGACTGACTCCAAACACCGCAAGGCCCATCCATGGCATGCATAGGTCCATGCTCCAGTGAAAGGATTGTTTGTTGACTACGTGAATAAGGATCAGACTCATCACCCAGCCGAGTATGCTTCCCACCAGGATGCCAACGCCTGTCGTCATCAACCCTTCCATGGTGAGCAGGTTGCGAATCTGAGCGCGCGTGAGGCCGAGATGTCGCATGACGCCGAACTCTCGCCTGCGCGTCAGAATCAGTGCGGCCACACTGCTTGATAAGCCTACCAGACCGATGAGGATCGACACGCTCTCCAGCGCGTAGGTGATGGCGAAGGTGCGATCGAATACCGACAAGGAAATCTTGCGAAGCTCTGCGGGGGATGCGATTTCGACTCCGCCATCTGGAGATAATCCATGGATTGCCGTACTGACCGCTTCGAGGGACGCACCGGGCTCCAACCAAAGGGCGAGCTCGTTTACCCGCTCGTCCCGCGTGAGTTGCACGTAGAGCGCGCGATCGATCAAGAGCGCGCCTTGCTGCCGGACGTAATCACGCCACACTCCGGCAACGGCGAACTCCACACGCCTGCCTTCGATAGGCACGGTTACCAGGTCCCCGAGCTTAAGGCCGTAAAGATCGGCGGCGATCTCGCTGATCCACAGCGCGGGGGCACGAAGCTTGGACTGTTCGACCGTCTTCCCCATGATCGGAAGAAACTCTTTCGGGTCAAAGCCCAATGTATCGCGCGCGAGGAGCGCGATGCGAGGCCGATCAGCGTCTAGCAGAATTTGTTGGCTACGCTGGAACTGAATGCGCTTCACGCCCGCAATTCCCTCCACGCCTCGCTGCATCGGCAGGTCGAGAAAGGCGGAATCATTGGGTTGTCCGGTGCGTACATACAGATCGGCGGGCAGCACGCGGTCCAGCCATAAACTCAGCGAATCTCGAAAGGAGGCCACCATGATGGCCATGGAAACCGTAAGACTCACGGCGGCGACGGTGGCCGCAAGGCTCAGCGATACTTGTTGCAATGAACCGCGTAATTGTGCCGCCGGTAATGAAAGACTCAATGGCAGATCATGCGTTATCCAACGCAATGAGATTTCCGCAAGACGCGGCAATAAAGCTATCGTTCCGAGTAACAAGGCGGCGATGGCGGCGTAGCCGAACACCGGTAAGCCAGCAATGGGCGGAACGGAGCAGAATGCCGCGCCCAGGATAAGAATCACCCATCCGACGACGGCGCGTGTGGGCGTGCTCGTGCTGGTGAATTCGTGTTGGCCTTTTAGTGCGGACGCGACAGGAATTCTCGCACCGCGAAGGGCAGGCAATAGCGCTCCTGCGAGCGCGGCAAGAATTCCACAAGCGATCATCACCCCTGCAATCGGATAAGAGATTTCGATCTGCGTATTCATCAGTGGCCGCGCGCCGAATCCCAAATCGCCCTGCGACCAGCCAAGCACCAGGTTCGCCGCGAAGGCGCCCAGCAATACACCGAGGAGTCCTCCTATCAATCCGGTGCCGAGTGCCTCCAGTAGCAGCGCGTTTCTGATCTGCCCTCGTGTCGCACCAAGTGCGCGCCACAGCGCATGCTGCGCCGCGCGCCGTTCGACTGAGATGGATTGGGTGGCATACACCAGCAGCCCACCGGTGAACAACGCGACGAGCGCGAGCACGTTCAAATTGACACGATAGGCTCGAGAGATGCGTACGGCGTTGGATTCGGACTCCTGCGATGTCATCACATGTACACCCGCCGGCATCAAGCGATTCATCGCGTCGCGTGCCTGCGCGATATCGACCCCTTCACGCAGTTTCAGGTCGATACGATTGATGGCGCCAACGCGGTCGAATGTTTGTTGCGCGGCGGCGATGTCCATCACGGCTAAGGGAGCGTGGTCGGAAGCGGTCAGTGTGCCCGCGATTCGCAGCGTGATGACGCTCATGCCCACTTGCACACGCAAGGTATCCCCTGAGTTCAAATTCCAGCGCTTGCGCGCGGCGGCGCTCAAAAACACACTATCATCCCGCAGCGTCGCCAGCGCATCGTCTTCGTCCGAGGGAACAGGCACCAATGCAGGCTGCACTCGGGATGCGCGAAAGACGTCGATGCCCAATAGTTTGATGGGATCATCGTGACCTGCGACTTTGATTTCCAGCTCCAACGCGGGACTGGCGGTGTCCACATCATCGCGAGTCGCGAGCAGTGGGTAGATGTCTTCGGCAAATCCGTCCTTCGGACCGCGCACGATGAGGTGGGCTTCGCCCGAAAGATTGCGAGTGGCGCGCACAAACTCATCCTGGGCTTGATGGTTGATGAGTTGAATGGCGAAGCCCAGTGCCACACCAAGGGCAATGGCGAATAGCGCAATGGAGAAGCGGGCGCGATCCTGGCGCAAGCCCGCGAATAGCAGATCCGCGAGTGGTCTATGCCGGAACAAGGCCCGCTCCGGTGAGCATCATTACTCTGTCAGCGCGCCGCGCCGCTACGGGTGAGTGCGTAACCAGAAGCATGGCAATTTGCGCAGCGCGAACCTGCTCGACCAACAAGTCCAGTACCCTGGCCGCTGTGCCAGGATCCAAATTGCCGGTAGGTTCATCGGCCAAAATGAGGGGTGGACGATGAACCAGTGCGCGCGCGATGGCGACCCGCTGCATTTCTCCACCGGAGAGAGCGGCTGGCGAATCGTCGGCGCGCTCCGCTAGACCCACCTGGGCAAGCACCTCCACGGCGCGCGCCGAACTCTTGCGGTTGTTGTTCCCTAGCAGCCGCAGAGGCAACGCCACGTTCTGCGCGATGCTGAGATAGGGCAAAAGATGAAAGGCCTGGAATACGAACCCGATCTTCTGCCGTCGAAGCAAGGTGACTTCGTCTTCGGCCAGGCGCGTAATGTCGACGCCATCCAGTAAGATTGCGCCAGTGTCTGGGCGATCCAAACCTGCCACCAGATTGAGCAGCGTGGATTTGCCGATGCCGGATTCACCCATGACGGCAACAAACTCTCCCTTTTCCAGTTGGAAACTCAGGGAGTCGATGAGCAGTCGAGTATTGGCACCGGAGACGGTTTTACTGACGCAGTCGAGGCAGAGCATGGGTGCATGATAAATGCTCTGGCCCGTGTTCTGTAACCAAGTAATATAAACAAGAGCGCTAGGAGCCTGTCGGACTTCCGCGATTCGCCGTTTTCCGCGGGCTAACTTTCGAATTCCTCAACGGGTGAACTCCAAAAGTTCTCACTCCAACGGCACTCCCAGCGCCTTCCGCCGAATTCGAGGGGTGAATAGCGGTCGTTGGGCTAGGGCACTTCCTTGCTTAAAGTGGGAATAGGCACTTCGGGTGTGGCGAGAAGCGGTGGCGTGGCGGATTCATGCATCGCATCCTCGGGATCTCGCACCTTGCGCACCAGTAAGGTGTACATGGTAGGGATAATGAAGAGCGTGAAGAACGTCCCCAACAACAGTCCGCCCACGATCACCCATCCGATGGCTTGACGCGCTTCCGCACCGGCGCCGGAGGAAACGGCGAGGGGAATGGCGCCCAACACCATGGCGGCGGTCGTCATCAATATCGGACGCAGACGCAAGGTCGCAGCCTCTACCACAGCGTCGAACTTTTCCACGCCTTGGCGCCGTAATTGGTTAGCGAATTCGACGATCAAGATACCGTGCTTGGTAATCAGGCCGATCAGCATCACCATGCCGATCTTGCTGTAGATGTTGAAGGTACCGCCATTGCCGAGACTTAGGTTTATTTTCATCATAAGCAGTGCACCGGCCCAAGCCAGCGGCACCGTCAGCATAATGACCAGAGGCCCCACAAAGCTCTCGAACTGTGCGGAAAGAACTAGATATATGAACAGAAGAGCGAGCCCCATCACGAGATACATTTCCAATCCCGTTTCGCGCAACTCGCGCGATTCGCCATCGAGGTCAGTACGGCTGCCTTTGGGCAACACGTCCTCGGCCACTTTCTCGACATGCTTCAACACGTTGCCTAGCGCATAGCCTTCAGCCACATTGCCGTTGATGATGGCGGCGCGCAGCTTGTTGTAGTGGTTCAACTCCTTTGGTGCCACCAGTTCGCGCACGCCAACCAAATTAGAAAGCTGATGCAGCGCACCGTCTTTACCGCGAACATAAATCGATGTGAGGTCCGAAGGCTGGCGCCGATTGACGTCTTCCACCTGCACCACCACGTCGTACTGCTTGCCTTCGCGCTTGTAGCGCGTGACGTCGCGGCCGCCCATGAGGGTCTCCAACGTGTGCCCGATAGTCTCCATGGAGATGCCCAAGTCGGAGGCTTTGTCACGATCGATGTCCACCTTGAGCTGCGGCTTGTTCAGTTTCAGATCAGTGTCGAGTCCTGTGATGCCTTTGTACTTGCTCAGCTCGCCCATCATCGGCTTGACCACGCTGGACAACTGCTCGTAGCTCGTTCCATAGATGACGAAGTTGAGTTTCTTGTCGAGAAAGTTGCCCCCCAAGGAGGGAGGATCCTTGGTGAAAGACAGCACGCCTGGAAGGCTACCGAAGAGCTTTGGCGCCATCTCCTTGCTAATCTGCATTTGGCTGCGATTGCGATCGCCCCAAGGGGAAAGGACCGAGAAAGCGATACCGATGTTGACAGGGTTCGGGCGCTCCAAACCGGGCGCTACCACGGCAAACATGGTTTCGATCTCGGGTATCGAAGTAGCCATGCTCTCCACCTGGCGCATGTACTTGTCGGTGTATTGCATGGTGGACCCTTCAGGCGCGATTACGAACGCCATGAACATACCGCGATCCTCCACGGGAGAGATATCGTCCGTGTCTTTCAGATTCCAGAACAGAAAGCCCATGGCGCTGATGACCGCCACGTAGACCACGACCATCGCCCAGCGCACGCGCAAGGTGGCGCGTAGCATGCGCTGGTACACGTTATTCATTCCGACGAAGAATTTCTCCGTGGCCAGGTAGAGTCCACCATGGCTGGCATGACTTTTCAATAGGCGCGAGCTCATCATCGGCGTGAGCGTCAATGCGACGAAACCGGACACGATCACCGCGGCGGATACCGTCATGGCGAACTCGATGAAAAGTTTCCCAGTACGCCCGGTGATGAACACCAGGGGAACAAACACCGCCGCCAGTGTGATGGTCATGGCGATCACCGCGAAGCCGATTTCCCGGGTCCCCTTCTTGGCCGCTTGGATCGGAGACAAACCGCGCTCGATGTGGCGATGAATGTTTTCCAACACTACGATGGCGTCGTCCACCACCAAGCCTACTGCCAATACGATTCCGAGCAAGCTCAACACGTTGATGGAGAATCCCATCACATAGACGAAGAAGAACGCGCCCACCAAAGAGACGGGAATGGTCACCGCCGGGATCAGCGTCGCGCGCGCGCTCCTCAGGAACAAAAAAATTACCAACACCACCAATGCCAGGGCTTCCAGCAAGGTGGTGAACACAGAGTCAATGGACGACTGGATAAAGAGCGAAGTATCCACCGCCACTTTGAGCTTCATACCTTCGGGCAAGGTGGTTTGCAGCTTGGGGATGACCTCTTTGACCGCCCTGGCGATCTCCAACGTGTTGCCAGTGGATTGCTTCACCACACCAAGAGCCAAAGCCTCCTCGCCCTTGATGCGGACAATCTTGCGTTTCTCGTAGGGGCCGGGCGCGGCGTTGCCGACATCGCGCAAGCGCACCGGGTAGCCGTTGACCTCCGTGATGATCATGTTGTTGAACTGCTCGGCGCTCTTGAGATCGGTCTCCGCCAGTACCGTGAATTCGCGCTCGGTGCTTTCGATGCGCCCACCCGGAGAATCGAGGTTTTGCCGCAAGAGCGCTTCTTCGACATCTTGCGAGGTCAAGCCCTGTGCTGCCAAGCGCTCGCGATCGATCCACACTCGCATGGAGTACCGGCGTTCGCCGCCGATGACCACGGTTGCCACGCCTGGCAGAGCCTTCAGCGGGTCGGTCAAGTAGCGATCGGAGTAATCCGTCAACTCCATCGGCGTATGGTGATCGCTGGTGATGGCGATCCAGATGATCGGCCAGGCGTCGGCTTCGATCTTGTTCACCACGGGGTCGAGCGCCGAGCGCGGCAATTGCGCTTTGACCCTCGAGACTCGGTCACGCACATCGCTGGCGGCCGCGTCCACGTCGCGTGTGGTGACGAAGGTGACGGTAATCTCGCTCACCTCCTCCTTGCTCTTGGACTTGATGGTCTTGATGCCCTCGATGCCCGAGAGTGCATCTTCGATGGGCTGCGTGATGACGCTCTCCACCACCTGCGCGGTGGCGCCCTTGTAAACGGTGCGCACGGATACCGTGGGCGGGTCGATCTTGGGGTATTCGCGTACGGCCAATCGCTGGAAGGAGATCGCGCCGATCAGCACGATCATCAAACTCATCACCGTCGCCAGGACGGGTCGCTTGATTGATAGATCCGATAAAACCATGGTTTGTCTCCTAAGCCGCCGGAACCGGAACCGAGACAGTCGAAGCTGTGCGGCCCAAAAGTATGTTACGAACAAGGGAAGCACCCCTATCCCCCAGACGGGAATAAGGGGTGCTCCCCTTGTATATCCCCCGAGGACAGAGTCGTTGCTGCATAGTCTTCACCCGTTCTGTCAGCATCTTGCCCATATGAGACTACGCGCCCTTCTTGGGCTCTACCGTGTCTTTCTTGTCGTCGTTTGCGCTAGGCTTGGCACTGGGTTGAGCGGGGGGAGTTTCCATCTGTGCTTTGCCTCCAGGGTTGGGGGCCATGACCATCACGGGCATCCCGGGGGGCATCATCTGTAGCTTCATCGCACCTTCGGTGACGACTTGGTCCTGCGCGCTCAAGCCGCTCACGATCTCCACTTGGCCGGGACGGCGCGCGCCGATCTGCACTTGAACAATCTCCGTGACGCCACCTTCCTTGATGCGATAGACAAAGGCATCCTTGCCCTGCGGCACGATGGCCTCTTCCGGGATGATGAGGGCGTTTGGCCGGCTCTCCAACAAAATGATCACGCGCGCGAACATGCCCGGCTTAAGATTTCCGGCCTTGTTGGGTACTTGCGCGCGCGCCAGTACGGTGCGGGAGCGCTCGTCCACCACGGGTTCGAGGGCATAAATCTGCCCGGTGAATCGTTCAGCAGGGTATGCATCCACCGCCAGCGCCACCTCTTGGCCTTTCTTCAGGCGGCTGGCGTGCTTCTCCGGTACGCGAAAGTCGAGCTTGATCGCGCTGACCTTCTCTAATCGAACGATATCGTCACCAGCTTTGACATAAGCGCCGGGACTGACCTTGCGCAGTCCGACAGTTCCGTCGAAGGGGGCATGGATGACGGTTTTCGCCAAACGGGCGTTTTCCTGTTGCACGCGCGCTTTGGATCGTTCCATGTTGTTGCGCGCCACATCCAACGCCTCTTGGCTGATGAATGCCTTCCCGAACAACTCCTGGGCGCGGTTGAAGCGGCTTGATTCCGTACGTTGATCAGCCCTCGCCGCGGCCAAAGCCGCCTCCAACTCTGAGCTGTCAATGGAGACTAGGCGCGCGCCCTTCTTTACCGCCTGCCCCTCTTGAAATGGCAAGGTCACTACCCTTCCGTCGATCTCGGGCCGAATCGTCACGGCCTCGTCGGCCAGCAGCGTACCGACCGCAGTCAACTCCGACGAAAAATTCCCGACCTCGACATTGACGGCCTTGACCGGAATTCCCGCCGGCTTACCACCAGAAGCAGTGGCCGCCGTCGCCTTGGTGCTGGCGGACTTGGCTTGGGCGGAGGCCAAGTCTTCCTTTTTTCCGCAACTTACGAGCGTGAAGACTATTAGGGGAAATAGCAGTAAATTACGTCTCAAGCCTCTCATGCCACGCACGCCTCAGTAAAAAACTTTGTTGCTTGCGGAAGGGAGCGAGTCTTCAATAACAGTACTACCACGCTGGCCCCATCGACCACGAATAGCAACGAAGTATAAGAGTCCGAAGTTTATCGCAGTTTGCCGGGCAGCGCTCCGACATACTAGACGCAGCGTTTCGAAACAGAGAAACTGCGTGTGGAACATAACGCTATCGCTGGCTTTGGTTAATCCGCAGAGCAAACGGCCAGTGGCACGTCCAACCCTCAATCGCGAGTTCGCGCCGGTCCGCTGAATTTGGTCGGGCACGCGCGGCGCACGAGCAGGGCCTCTTGCGCTTGGCGTTCCACTTCGATGTCCTGCCGCACTTTATCCATGTCTAGCTGCTGAATCTGCGCCAGCAAACTTTCCAATCCGAGCGCCGTGGGCTGAACCGGTTCGGCGTAGAGGGCAACGCGATCGCGAAAGATCAGCAGGTACGGCGTTTGTACGACGCCGAACATGGCGAGAACCCCGGGGCACTTTGTGCTGTCCACCGCCGCCAGCGCGCAGGGCATGGCCGTGCGTTCGCACACACGCGCCAGTGAATCCAGTTGCTCCGCGGTGAAGCTCTCAGGCACGTGCATCAGCACCATCGCGATAGGGTGTTCGGCGATGAAGCCTTCGAAGTTGGCTTCGGTTACATCGGTGCGCATAATAATGACCTCTTCTATGCCCATGGCGCGAGCCCGCGCATGCGCGACTCGCAAGCCGGTCACTCGCACCGCATTGGCGCTACGCCTGCGTATCAGCCGCCGAGGGGGGCTGATTTTCTTCCTCGATTTCCCGGTGCACTGCTTCCATGTCGAGGGCTTTGGCTTTGTTGATGATGTCTTCGAACTCGTTGGGTCGCAATGCGCCCGCTTCGGAATAGAGGATAACGTTGTCGCGCAAAATCATCAGCGTGGGGATAGAACGAATGTCGAACATTCCGGCCAGTTCCTGTTCTTCCTCTGTGTTCACCTTGCCGAACACGACACCGGGATACTTCTCCGAAGTCGACTCGAAAGTCGGCGCGAAGAAGCGGCAGGGCGCGCACCAGGGCGCCCAAAAATCCACAATCACCATGGGGCTGTCGCTGACGGTGCGGTCGAAATTGTCTTTGGTGAGATTGATAGTGGTCATCGAAGGTCTTTTCTATGAACTATTCGAAGTATACGACTCCGAGTAAGCGAGGGCATCACTGCCCTCGCTCCTCACAGACCCCACCGTGCGGAATTGCCGCAGCGGGTTCCTCAGGTCGATTCACCGTGGTGTCCAAGCGTGTGTGATGCGCGGGCGCAACAAGGGGTGATGGGTCAGAAGGTTCGCGAACGTAGCCCAGGACATTGGCTTGCCGTGCGTGCGCCGAGTCAGCCAAGTCCGCCAAGTACGGCGCACCGCCCGATACAACTTCCACAGACTGCGGAAGTTGGTCGGGCGGCCGTAGTACTGGTAATGGCCGCGCAGTTTCGCATTGAGCATGCGCGCCTGGAACTCCACCGGGTCGTGGCGATGCATCCGACACAATTGCGATCGCCCGCAGGCTTCGCTTCAGGCGCTTCTTCATCGTTCTCACGTGCACCGTGAATTTCCCGTTGCGGCTCGTCGCGCACCGGCGCGTCAATCCCAGGAAGTCGAACGACGCGGTCTTGACCTTGGTCCGTCTTGCCTGCGCGTGGGCGCCTCGCCCGAACTCCACGAGGCGGGTCTTCTGCGGATGCAGCCGTAACCCGAAAAGTTCAAACCTCTTGTGCAGTAGCTCGAGTACCTTTTGTGCATCCTCACGGTACTGAAAGCAAAGCAGCGCATCGTCGGCGTAGCGGCTGCGCTCGATAGGTCTTGTTCTTCAGCCTCTCATGCAACCCTCTGAGATTCTCGATCAGCCCCTGCGCGTAGTGTGCACACGTGAGCCCGTCCACGCCGGCAGCAGCATCCTGGCGCAGTCCATCAAATGCCTCCCACAACGCCTCGATCGTCAGAAACTGAGCGATCGAGGAGAACTTCACCTTCGCATCTTGCTTGGCTACCTCTGCTATTCGGCTCAGGTCCATTTCACACGCCTTCTCGGGCTCTGCGTCTCGGGCCTGTGGCCTCGCCGATACACCGACGTGTTCGTCCCTTCCCTCCACTGGGTGTCGTGGCCGCCCCTTGCGGGAGGTGAGCATGCCCTGGGCTGGGGACCCGGCGACCTCGCTTCCCCCTCGCATTAACGGTGGAGCGAATACGGCCTTGCGCCAGGCTAAGGGCGTCGGCATCGCAACGATGAAACGATTTCGGAGCTGAATCCTCACGGCCTACTC
>JANNFC010000016.1:0-4614 GCA_031379405.1 Betaproteobacteria bacterium
AATGAGTGTGCCGATTTTAGAACGCAGTGAGGAATAAAAGGGACTTCGCGGGCGGGGTATTGACCCCGCCCTTGACCAAAGGGGGCTCCGTACAAATCACTTCGCCCCCTTTGGAATCCCCCGAAGTTTGCCCCCGCGCCAAGAGCGCGGGGAATACGAGTTATCAATTGGCGTACGCGCTCGCTGACCACAATTCCCCCGACGGGCGCGATGCCTTGCAGGCGCGTCATGGGCCAACGGAAACCCAAAAAAGGCCACGATGCCATCCGCCCAGGCGTTGGTATACGTAGCCTTCGTAGCGCGTGATACACCCCGTGCAGGCATCCTCGTACAGGCGAATGACTCGCCGCAGCACTTCCGGATCCACCCGTGCGGCCAGTTCGGTGAATCCCACCATGTCGCAAAACATTTCAGAAATGGTTTGCATGCGGCGCCTGTGGGAACGAAATTTCCAGCATCAGAGTATACGAAAGCAATCCGAGCGCCGTGTGTGGCTTTAGATCGCATTGCTCAATGGCTGCCTGCCCAGAAGGCTAGTGCAATTTCACATGCGGCTCCGTACGCCGAGTGATGAGGCGCGCCAATGTATCCAGGAATACCTTGGTGAATCCATGCAGCGCATACTCGTGCATTTTGTAGAGCGAGCGGTACATGAGCATGGCGAAGTAGCCCTCGATCATCCAGCTGCCGCGCGTGATGGCGCCCATCAAACTGCCCACGGTGCTGAAGCTTCCAAGGGATACCAGCGAACCGAAATCACGGTACTTGAAGGGCTCCAAGGGCTGGCCTGACATCAGTCGGCTGAGCATCTTGAGCAAATGCGAAGCCTGTTGGTGGGCGGATTGCGCACGCGGTGGAATGGTGGTTTGCTTTTCCGGCCACGGGCAGCTACCGCAATCGCCCAGCCCAAAAATATTCGGATCGCGCGTGGTTTGCAGAGTTTGATTCAGCACAAGTTGATGCATGCGGTTGGTTTCGAGGCCGGCGATGTCTTTCAAGAAATCCGGCGCCTTGATGCCTGCCGCCCACACGACCAACTCTGCGGGCAAGTCGCGCCCGGTGGCGGTTCGCACGCCGTGTTCCGACACTTCGGTCACCCGCTCACCAGTCAAGACTTCCACCTTCAATTTGCGCAGAAGATCCAGCACCGTGGAGGACAATCGCTCAGGAAGCGCGGGCAGGATTTTGGGGGCGGCTTCGATGATGGTGATCTTGATATCTCGCTCGGGGTCGATGCGATCCAGACCGAATGCCACGAATTCACGCGTGGTGTTATGTAACTCGGCGGCGAGTTCCACGCCCGTTGCGCCCGCGCCAATGATCGCAATATGCAACTGACCTGGGCCGAGTGGCTTTTCTTGCGAGCTGGCGCGGAAGCATGCATTCAACAAGCGGGAATGGAAAAGCACCGCCTGCTGCGCGTTGTCCAAGGCGATGGCGTGCTCCGCCGCACCTGGCGTGCCGAAATCGTTGACGGTGCTGCCCACTGCAACAACCAGCGTATCGTAGGGCACGCTTCGACGAGGGATCACCTCCTTGCCACGCTCGTCCTCGGTCGGTGCAATCTGAATCTCCTTCTTCTCACGATCCAGTCCGTCCATGCGTCCCAGGCGAAACTGAAAGTGATGCCAGCGCGCTTGGAACAGGTAGTCCAGTTCGTGATCGTTTTGATCCATGCTGCCCGCCGCCACTTGGTGCAGCAAGGGCTTCCAAAGATGTGTGCGCGATTGATCGACCAGCGTGATAAGCGCCTTGCGCTTCTTACCCAGTGAGTCGCCAAGGCGGGTGGCAAGTTCGAGGCCGCCGGCGCCGCCGCCGACGATAACGATACGATGCAGAGCAGGGGTCATTGTTAGTATCAGAGTTTAGAACGCGCAAAAGCAAAGCGCCGCGAAAGCGGCGCTAAGCATACCCGATGATGACGACAGCTACGCGGCAGCGACTTTAGGCGCCGGTTTTCTCACTTCGAGCAGACCTTGCTTCACTGCACGATTGGTTGCCGAGAGCACCGCTCGCAACGTCGCCGTGACGATGTTGCTATGTATGCCAACCCCGTAGAGGGATTGTTCGCGGCCGATGCGGATTTGCACGTAGGCTACTGCGGTGGCGTCCTCGCCGCCGCCCACCGCATGCTCGTGATAGTTCATCACATGGAAGTCCAGCCCGCAGCCTTCGCACAGTGCGTGGACAAAGGCGTCGACCGGTCCGTTGCCTTTGCCGGTGACGGTGATCTCGCGTCCATCCCACTTCAAGCGCGCGGCGACATGTTCGATATCTGCTCGACCAGCATCGTGCGTGATGCGATGCTCCATGAAGGTAAGCGGCTGGTCGCACTCCACATACTCTTTGTCGAAGGCCGCTTTGATGGCCGCCGCGGAGAGTTCCTTTCCGGTGGTATCGGTAATCGCCTGAATCACGCGACTGAACTCGACTTGCAGTAAACGCGGTAGCGACAGATCGTAGTCGCGTTCCAGCAGATAGGCGATGCCGCCCTTGCCAGACTGGCTGTTGACTCGAATCACCGCGTCGTAGGCGCGACCCAGGTCGGCAGGATCGATGGGTAGGTAGGGCACTTCCCAAAGGTCGGTGGATTTGCGCGCCGACAGGCCTTTCTTGATGGCATCCTGGTGCGAACCGGAGAAAGCCGTAAACACCAATTCGCCGCCATAAGGATGGCGTGGGTGTACGGGCAACTGGTTGCAATGTTCCACCGCGCGAATGACGGCGTTGATGTCGGAGAAGTCGAGTCCGGAATCGATGCCTTGGCTGTACAGGTTGATAGCGAGAGTCACCAAACACACATTGCCGGTGCGTTCGCCGTTGCCGAACAAGCAGCCTTCGATGCGGTCCGCGCCTGCCATGACGGCCAGCTCGGCGGCGGCGACGGCACAGCCACGGTCGTTATGCGGATGCACGGAAAGCACTATGCTGTCGCGCCTGGCGATGTTGCGCCCAAACCATTCGATCTGATCGGCGTAGACATTGGGTGTGGACATTTCCACGGTGGCAGGCAGGTTAAGGATGACCGGCCGTTGCGGGGTGGGCTTCCATATCTCGTTTACCGCGTCGCAAATCTCCACCGCGAAATCCAATTCCGTTCCGGTAAAACTCTCGGGCGAATACTGGAAAATCCATTCGGTTTCGGGCTGTTCCAAGGCGCAAGCGCGCACGACCTTAGCGCCATCCACCGCGATGCCGACAATCCCGGGCCGGTCCATGCCGAACACGACGCGGCGCTGCACTGTCGAGGTGGAGTTATACAAATGCATGATGGCACGCTTTGCTCCGCGCAACGATTCGAATGTGCGGCGAATGAGCGGCGCGCGCGCCTGGGTCAGAACCTGTACCGTGACGTCATCCGGGATCAGCTTCTCTTCAACGAGCTTGCGCACGAAATCGAAGTCCGTCTGGGACGCGGCGGGGAAGCCGATTTCGATTTCCTTGAAGCCGATCTTCAGCAGCGTCATGAACATTCGCAGCTTGCGCTCCGCGTCCATCGGCTCGATGAGCGCCTGGTTGCCGTCGCGCAGGTCGACGCTGCACCACACCGGGGGCTTGGTGATGACGCCATTGGGCCAAGTCCGGTCGGGCAATGGGACCGGGACGAAAGGACTGTATTTCTGTGATGGATTCTTGATCATGACGGTGCTCGCACTGAAGGGACTACGCCACATCCGCCGGGGGGGCGCCTGGCGGGCTTGGGGTAAAGCAAAGAGAGAGTTTAGATTATGTGCGCGCGGGGCGCAGCAGCAGGCCGACCAGCGCTAGGCTGGCAGAAGGTAGGGACAGCAGTGGGGCCTGGGAGAGCATAGGGTGGACTATAAGGGCTTTGAAATCGGGCTGCAAGGGTTTTGTTAGCAGGTGGTGCGGCATACGCGCTAGGTGCGTTCGGCGGATTGCGCTTTGCTTATCCGCCCTACGGTGGGTGGTGTGGGTGGTTTTGCAGCCGGTTAGACACGCAAGTAATCCTCTTTCCCTCCCAACCAGCGTTGCAGATGAGCCTGCGCCATCTCGGGATGATCACGCAGCATGCGGGCGGCAGCATCGCGTGCCGCCTCCAGCAGATCGGTATCGAGGTTGAGATCGGCGAAGCGCAGCATAGGAACGCCACTTTGACGTGCGCCGAGGAGTTCGCCGGGGCCGCGAATGCGAAGGTCTTCGCGTGCGATTTCGAATCCGTCGCTACTTTCGTAGATGACGCGTAGGCGCTCACGCGCAAGCGCGCCCAATGGTTGTTGGTAGAGCAGAACGCAGACACTGGCTTTGCTCCCGCGCCCTACTCTGCCACGCAGTTGATGCAGTTGGGCGAGGCCCATGCGTTCGGCGTGTTCTATTATCATGATGGAAGCGTTGGGCACGTCTACCCCCACTTCGATGACGGTGGTAGCGACCAGTAGTTGAATGTCGCCTTGCTTAAAAGCCTGCATCACAGCGGCTTTCTCGTCCCCCTTGAGTCGTCCGTGCACTAAGCCGACGCGTAGTCGAGGAAATGTGGTTTGGATATGTTCGAAAGTTTCGAGCGCGGTTTTCAGTTGCAGTGCTTCCGATTCCTCAATGAGGGGGCACACCCAATAGGCCTGCCCGCCTTGTATACAAGCGTCGAGAATACGTTGC
>JANNFC010000028.1:0-14561 GCA_031379405.1 Betaproteobacteria bacterium
CGGTTAACGGTGTCGCAGCACATTTGCGGAATAACGGCGGGATCTTGCTTGGGCTCGTACTTCCACTTGATCTTTTGCGTTGCAACATCTAACGCGAAGACCTTGTTGGGGAAGGCGGTGTGAACGTACATGCTGTCACCGATCACGAGGGGAGAACCCTCATGGCCGCGCAACACGCCGGTGGACATGATCCACGCTACCTTCATCTTGTTGACGTTATTCTTGTTGATCTGGCTGAGCTCGCTGTAGCGATGGTTGGCGAAGTTGCCTGCCTGCATCGCCCAGTTGGCTGGGTTTGCGCTTAGATTTGTAAGCTCCTCGTTCGCCAGGGCAGAGCCTGCGAAGGTGGCGGAAGCCAGCAAAGTGAGCGAGGTGAACTTGGCGAGTTTCACTATGTACTCCTCCTCGAGAGTCAAAAACTTAGGGGTCCCGCGGCCGAGGGTTCATCCTAAGTCGCGGAGCTTGGGCGACGAAAAAGCGAGCGCCGCAAACCGATGGGCGTGTTTCGCTGGAGGATCCCAGGCGAGCACGCGCTCGGAGTTCTAGTAATTCTAGTAATAGTTGTTTGCTCCCCGAGGTTGGCGCTACAGCTTGTGAGCCAACTCCCGGTCTGGCACTTGTGGCGCAAGACCACAGTGCCGGCCGAACCATCGATCTGGTTGGGACCACATAATTGCATGCCGCAATCAAAGGCGTCAAGGCGCAAGCGCTCGGCTTCAAAAGAAAGTGCCGATTCGTTGGGGGGCGACACCACGGCGGCGATGGCGGCAAACCGGGAATGACGGTCGTTGCCAAGCGCAATGCGTTGCGCATAAACCACAACCTATTGTGGTCATCCTCGGTATTTATCGAAGATCTTGTGTTTACGCGGCGGAACAAGTGCTACACTTTGCATAGTTCCACTACCCCTGGCCACACAGATGGCCTGCGACTTCGCCCATGGCCGAAGCGTCCGACCTCGAACGAACAGAACCGGCATCGCAGAAAAGACTCCAGGAAGCGCGCGACCGCGGGCAGGACGCGCGCTCACCTGAGCTCACCACCTTTTCCGTGCTGCTGATTGCCGGCGTCATGCTGGTCTATAGCGGATCGGCACTGATGCAGGGTTTGCTCCATATCATGCGCGACGGGCTCATCCTCGAGCGAGAAGCCGTGTTTCGCAACGACGTCCTCGGTGCGCGCCTGTTCGATGGATTTTCCTCCGCACTGGTGGCGCTTTCACCCCTATTTATCGCTGTGGCGCTGGTTGCCGTCGTCGCACCCGTTCTCATGAGCGGTTGGTTGTTCAGCTGGGAGCCGCTACAGCCCAATCTGGGCAAGCTCAATCCGTTTTCGGGGCTACGGCGCATCTTCTCGAGCAGGGGCTGGGTCGAGATGGGCAAGGCGATCCTGAAGGCCGTCGTGCTGGGAGGGGTGGCGACGATGGTGATGTGGAATCAACGCGACGAACTCCTCGGCCTGCTGCACGAACCGCTGCATCAAGCTTTGAGCCATGTCGGACAGATGGCCGGATTTGCCTTCCTGGTCATTGTTGCCGGCATGGGACTGATCGTGGCCGTGGATGTGCCCTATCAGTTGTGGGCCTACCACAAGGAATTGCGTATGACCAAGGACGAGCTCAAGCAAGAGGCCCGCGAGTCCGAAGGTACCCCGGAAATCAAGGGTCGAGTGCGGCAACTGCAACGCGAAAGTGCACGCAAGCGCATGATGGCGGAAGTGCCCAAGGCCGACGTGGTGGTGACCAACCCCACCCGCTTCGCCGTGGCCCTGCGTTACCGGGACAGCGCCATGCGCGCGCCGCAAGTGGTGGCGAAGGGGTCATTGGAGGTGGCCGAGCGCATCCGGGAAGTCGCCGCCGAAGCCGGCGTACCCATCTTGCGGGCGCCTCCCCTGGCGCGGGCGCTCTTCGTCCACACCGATATTGGGCAAGAAATTCCGGCTGCGCTCTACACCGCGGTGGCCGAGGTGCTGGCCTACGTCTATCAATTGCGGCGTTACGAATCCACCGGAGGAGAGCTGCCGCAACCGCCCGCGCACATCAGGGTGCCCGCGGACATGGATCCTGAAGGGACGCTGCCATGAGCGAAGCCTTAGCCAGCCCCACGATCGGATCGCGACTGGCCCTGATACGCCCGTTCACCGGCCCGATCCTCATCGTCATGATCTTGGCAATGATGGTGCTGCCGCTGCCCACATTCCTATTGGATTTGCTGTTTACCTTCAACATCGCGATCTCGCTGATGGTGTTGATGGTGGTGGTCTACACCGGCCGCGCCGTGGAATTCTCCATGTTTCCCACGGTGCTGCTGGTCACCACGTTGTTGCGGCTATCGCTGAACGTGGCGTCCACCCGCGTGGTGTTGCTCTACGGTCACGAGGGGCCGGAGGCCGCCGGCAAGGTGATCGAAGCCTTCGGCAGCTTCCTCGTCGGGGGCAACTACGCGGTGGGCATCGTCGTGTTCGTCATCCTGGTCATCATTAACTTTGTGGTGATTACCAAGGGAGCCGGTCGCATCGCCGAAGTGGCGGCACGTTTTACCTTGGATGCTATGCCCGGCAAGCAGTTGGCCATCGATGCCGACCTGAACGCAGGCATGATCGGCGAGGCCGATGCACGCAGGCGGCGGGAAGATATCGCGCGCGAGGCGGACTTCTACGGCGCCATGGACGGCGCCAGCAAGTTTGTTCGGGGCGACGCCGTGGCGGGCATCATCATCATGCTGGTGAATATAGTGGGCGGGCTCGCTATCGGGATCTTCCAGCATGGCCTGGACGTGGCGGAGGCGGCGAAGAACTACACGCTGCTGACCGTGGGCGACGGTTTGGTGGCACAGGTTCCGGCCCTGATCATTTCCACGGGCGCGGGTATTCTGGTGACGCGTGTGGGCACGGATCAGGACTTCAATACGCAGCTCCTCGAGCAGTTCGGTAGCAAGCCGCGCATTTTCTACATTGTGGGTACCGTGATCGGCGCTCTGGGACTGATTCCGGGGATGCCGCACATCGCTTTCCTATTGATCGCTGCGGCGACAGCCGGGATCGGCTATGCCATCGATCTACGCCAGAAGGCCGATGCCGCGCCCGCACCCAAACAAGAACTGGCCAAGGCCGAACCGGCGGAGGTGTCGTGGAGCGACGTTGCCTCCGTCGACGCCCTCGGGTTGGAAGTGGGATTCCGCTTGATCCCGCTGGTGGATCGCGCGCAGGACGGCGAATTGTTGCGACGCATTCGGGGCATCCGCAAGAAGGTGGCAGCCGAGATGGGCTTTCTGGTGCCCGCCGTGCATATTCGAGACAACCTGGAATTACGCCCCAATGCCTACCGTGTCACGTTGAAGGGAGTGGAAGCGGGCGCTGGGGAAGTGTTCCCCGGCATGTTCATGGCCATCAATCCGGGGCGAGCCATCGGGCAATTGAGCGGCACCGCCACCAAAGATCCGGCCTTCGGGCTGCCCGCCGTATGGATCGACTCTGCTCAGCGCGATCAAGCGCAGTCCAATGGCTACACCGTGGTGGATGCGAGCACGGTGGTGGCGACCCACTTGTCGAGCGTCATTCAGGGCCACGCCGCGGAATTGCTCGGGCGCGCGGAGGTGCAGGCGTTGCTGGATTATCTGGCCAAGGAGAATCCGAAGCTGGTGGAAGACCTGGTTCCCAAGTTGATCCCGCTGGCTATCGTGCAAAGAGTGCTGCAGAACCTTCTCAGCGAAGGCGTGCATATTCGCGACATGCGCACCATTCTAGAAACGCTGACGGAGCACGCCGCCCGCACGCAGGATGCGGACGAGCTGACCGCCGCCGCGCGCGTTGGACTTTCCAGGGCCATTATTCAGGGTATCTATCCGGCGGAGAAGGACATCGAAGTACTGGCGCTCGATGCGCAGCTCGAACAGATGCTCACCCAAGCCGCAGCCACTCGGGGTGCCGAAGGGCCGGGCATCGAACCGGGTCTGGCGGAACGAATTTTGAAGCAGGCCGGGAGCTTCGTGCAGGGCAGGGAGCAGCTCGGCCTTCCTTCGGTGCTGCTGGTGCCGGCTGCGATTCGCGCGTTGTTGGCGCGTTTCCTTCGGCGGGCGACGCCGCAATTGAAGGTGCTTTCCCAGTCGGAAGTGCCGGACAACCGCATCGTAAAAGTCATTGGGGTACTGGGAGGACGCGCGTGATGGTTTCAACTCGTATTCCCCGCGCACTTGGCGCGGAGGCAAACTTCGAGGGATTCCAAAGGGGGCGCAGCGAATGGTACGTAGCCCCTCTTGGGCAAGGGCGGGGTCAATACCCCGCCCACGAAGTCCCTTTCATTTCTTCTGTGGGATGAACTGACATGATGGTCAAGAAGTTCTATGCACAGACTTCGCGCGAGGCGCTTCGCCTCGTGCGCCAAGCCATGGGCGATGAGGCCATGATCCTGAGCAACCGCAAGACCGCCACCGGTGTCGAGGTGATGGCGGTGGCGGAATCCGAAGTCAAGGCGGTTACCGCGGGCGCGGACGGACGGGTGTTTAAAAAACTGGAGGCACCCGTCCTGCCAGCGGGCACGCCGGACCAGCGGCAGGTGTCGCAACGGCCGCAGGCCACACCCGGCAGTTTCGATGTGGTCCACGAGCTGCGGCTGTTGCGTAGCCTGATGGAGGAGCAAGTGGCGGCGCTGGCGTGGAACGATTTACGCCGTCGAGAGCCTGCGCGCAGCGCCGCGCTGCGTAAATTGCTCTCCGCCGGGTTTAGCGTCGGGCTGGCCCGCAAGCTGGTCGATCGCATGCCTGCGGGCGTGGATGTCAATCGTGGTCTGCGCTGGACCAAGGCCGCTTTGCAGGCCATGCTCAACGTGGTGCGGGACGAAAACAGCATCATCAATCAAGGCGGCATCTTTGCCCTTGTGGGTCCGACTGGGGTAGGGAAGACGACCACCGTAGCCAAACTTGCGGCCCAGGCGACGCTACGCTTCGGGGCCGAGCACGTGGCGCTGGTCACCACGGACACCTATCGTATCGGCGCCGTGGACCAATTGCGGGTCTACGCCAAGATCCTGGGTGTACCCGTCATCTCTATCCGGGACGAAACCGACATGCGCGTCGCATTGGGCGATCTGCGCTCGCGCCGTATCGTGCTGGTCGACACCATCGGCATGGGGCAGCGCGACCGCCGATTGGTCGACCAGGTGGCGCTCTTGTGCGGCGACGGCAAACCCGTACAGCGCTTGCTATTGCTCTCCGCCGTGTCGCAGACCGATGTGTTGGCTGAAGTGGTCAACGCCTACAAGGGTCCCGCTTTGTGCGGCTGCATTCTGACCAAGCTGGACGAGAGCGTGACGTTGGGCGGAGCCCTGGATGTGCTCATTCGCCATAAGATGCCTGTGTACTACGTCACCAACGGCCAGCGGGTTCCGGAGGACCTGCATCTGGCCAGCCCGCTGTACTTGGTGGAACGCGCCATTCGGCTCGCGCCCGAGACCGGCATGTTCGCCTTCACGGACGATGACGTCCCCTATCTGTTCGCGGAGTCGGCGAGCTTAGCCCAAGCCTCATCGGGTGCCGCACCTGGTTCCGCGTCGAATTCCGCATTCGGGGCCATGAGTGGCTGAAGTCATGGCCGATCAGGCGGCGGGGCTACGCCGCCTGATCTCCCGTGACTTCGTGCGCGTGCTTGCCCTGACCTCGGCCCGGCCCGGGGCCGGTGTCTCCTTTGTCACGCGTGAGTTGGCGGCGGCGATCGCGGCACTCGGGCGCGAGGTATGTGTCCTCGATGCCGCTAAGGAGGAGGACGCTTGCGCGCCTTTACCGCCGGCGCTGATGGCGATGTGGCGTGACGCCCGGGGCGACGATCGTGGGCTCGGGGATGCGTTGGAGCGCGCACGCCGGGGCGCCGAGATTGTCCTAGTGGACGTACCCGGAGCGTCGAGGGAGCGTCAGGCGCGCATCGCAGCCTGCGCGCCGGATGTCATCTTGTTGCTCGAAGCGCGTCAATCCGAACTGCAAGACACCTATGCCCTGATGAAGCGGATTTTGTCGGTTTCGGGCAAATGCCGTCTGCATGTGTTGATCAACCGATGCGCCGACACAGAATATGCCAAGCGAATTTTTGCCAACCTATCAAGCACAAGCGATAAGTACTTAAGTCAACCGATCCAGTTTCTTGGCAAATTGCCGCACGACGAGCACTTGTCGCAGCGGCTGCCCAAGGACATGAATTTTCTCGAAACACATCCTCACTCACCCCTCGCCCGTATGCTGCGAGCATTGGCGGAACACATCCTGCTTTGGCCTTTTCCCGGCGAGAACGACATGTCCGGGTTTGCACGCCGGCTTGTTGCGGCTCTCCCCGCCACACCTGCGCACTGATGGCAACGACTACACTACTTTCCAAAGATCAGAACAAACTTGTCGAACAGATGGTGCCGCTGGTCAAGCGGATTGCCTATCACTTCATGGCTCGATTGCCCGCAAGTGTTCAAGTGGATGACCTGATTCAGGCCGGTCTCATGGGCCTGCTCGATGCCGCCAAGAATTTCGACGATACCCAAGGTGCACAATTCGAGACCTACGCCATTCAGCGTATCCGCGGCTCCATGTTGGACGAATTGCGACAAGCCGATTGGTTACCGCGCAACGTGCGCAAGAACCTGCGCCGCATCGAGGCGGCGATCTCCAATCTCGAACAACAGTTGGGTCGCGCGCCACGTGAGCAGGAACTCGCGGAAACACTCGGCGTTCCCATCGACGAGTACCAGCACATGCTGTTGGAGTCCCGCGGTTATCAACTGCTGCATTACGAGGACTTTCAAGAGTCCGACGAAAGCGATTTCTTCGATGCCTACGTTTCCGACAGCCAGGTCGGGCCGCTTGACGTCATCGAAGATGAGAACTTCCGCCGCCACCTGATCACCGCCATCGGTTCGTTGCCCGAACGCGAAAAGCTGGTGATGGGTTTGTACTATGAGCAGGAACTCAACCTGAAGGAAATCGGGGAGATCCTGGGCGTGAGCGAATCGCGCGTTTGCCAACTGCACAGCCAAGCCGTGGCGCGCCTGCGTTCGCGCTTGAAAGAATGGACTCGTAAGCAGTAGCGCAATCGCAACGTCCTCGGTCAAGTTTCAACTTGCGTCGCCGTAATTCCGATGTATGTTGGCGCGCGTTTGCTTCTCCTTCCCCCTCCTCTTTTCCCGAGCCCTCTCCCACCAGAGGCGAGGGAGTTCGCGCCGATGGATAGACCTGCGCCAGTGTGCCGCTTGTAGGGTGCCGCTTGTAGTGGTGCACTTCGCGCACGCGATCGCCCCCAGGTTCCTCAGGGTCCTCACGTTTTGTATGTTCATCTAATGCGCCGTATCGACAAACTCAGTTGGATGGGTTTGATCCTGGGCATGGTCGCCATCGTTGGCGGACAAGCCTTGGAAGGCGGCAACGTCGGTTCGCTGTTTCAACTCGCTGCGTTGGTGATTGTGATCGGCGGTACCCTGGGCGCGGTCATGCTGCAGACCTCCCAACCTGTCTTCCGCCACGGCATGCGCATGATCGCCTGGGCCTTCAAACCTCCGGTGGTCGATTTTCGCGATGGCATGAGCCGACTCATCCAATGGGCCAACACGTCGCGGCGCTCCGGGTTTCTGGCATTGGAATCCAGCATGGGAGGGCAGCGTGACCCCTTCATCAGAAAAGGATTGCAACTGCTGATCGACGGCACCGAACCGCAAATGTTGCGCGACAACCTGGAACTGGAAATCGAAATCTGGGAAGACTTCCACCGGCAGTGCGCCAAGGTGTGGGAAGCGGCCGGCGGTTACGCACCGACCATAGGCATCCTGGGCGCCGTGCTGGGACTGATTCAAGTCATGCAAAACCTCAGCGACCCCGCCAAGCTCGGGGCAGGGGTGGCGGTGGCATTTGTGGCAACCATTTATGGCGTAGGCACCGCCAACCTCATCTTCCTTCCCGTGGCCAATAAGCTCAAGCTCCAGATTACGCGACACGTGCGCTTGAAGGAGATGGTGATCGATGGTCTGGAGGCCATCGCGAACGGAGAGAACCCACGCAATCTCGCCGCACGCCTGGAAGCGTATCTGGCGGATGATCCGTCTCGAATGCGTTCAGGCACGCGAGCCGGAGCCAAGCGCTAGTGGCGGCACAGACGGTTGTGGTCCGCGATTCCGCCGGACTGCCCATCAGTCCCGCACAGACCCCGCCGCCGCCCTCGGCCGCACTGTTTGCCGAGCTACCGGAGGAAGGGGAGGAAGAGGAATCCGATCTAAAAATCTACTTCGGCAGCCAGCAAAACGGCCACCGGGCCTATCGGCGATCCAAGCGGCGTGCGCGTCGTCAGCGGGCATTAGGCGAAATCGATAGTCCGGATCGTTGGTTGATCTCCTACTCGGATTTCATTACCTTATTGTTCGCTTTCTTCGTGGTGATGTACGCAATCTCTCAAGTGAATGAGAGCAAGTATCGCGTGCTGTCCGAATCGCTGATCCAAGCCTTCAAACCGCAGGGCAATCTGGAGGCCAAAAGCATCACTGAGAACAAGACCGGACAGCCCTCGACGACACCGGTCCCCGCGGGGGTCATTCCGCAAGCGGTGCCCAACCCGGAAATTCCCAAGCGGCCGGCCTTGCCCAAGTTACGGGACGTGGAGCTGGAGCTGAAAAAAGAACTCGACCCATTGATCCAAACCGGCGACGTGAGAGTGGCCAGCGGGACGCAAGGGTTGAGTATCGAACTGAGCAACAAGGTTACCTTCAAGGTCGGAGAGGCAGCGATGACCTTCGAGTCCTTCTTCCCATTGCGCAACATCGCTCGTATCCTGGCGCGCAATGCGCACTTGGTACGTGTGGAAGGCCATAGTGAGAACGAGCCAGTGGCCAATCTCTATCCGTCCCCGTGGGAGCTTTCCGCAGCTCGCGCCGCGCGGGTGGTGCGCTATTTCATTGACAATGGGGTGGATCCGCAGCGGCTGTCCGCCTTGGGTTATGGCGATACGCGACTAGGCGAGGCGGGCAACGGTGGGAACGGGGGTAAAGGGGGTAACAGAAGGGTGAGTATTCTTGTACTTCCGGTGGCAGGCGAGATTGAGCCGAAAGTGACCAACGTGCTACCGGACGGGACGATAAGTCCCAATATCAAGGAAATAAATTAAGCTAGGCTGGCCGTTCAGGCGGCACCGAAGTCGCGATGGGCGACCCGCATGGCGGTGGAGCCGTCCGGACCGTACACGCCCATGGGTCGGGTGATGCCGTTGAGAGCGTTGAGCGCCTCCCGGTTATAGGAAAGGCGATTGTTGATCAGGGTTCCGTTCAGGCGGTTGATGTGCTGTGCATCGGCTGCGCTTTGAGACAACTTGCCCCAGAGGCGGGACACTTCGCTGGCTTCGGCACCCGCTTGCGCGTGTACCCAGGCTTGCATGCCCTGCGCCGTGGCTTCCAGTGCATGGGACTCCAGGAAAGCGCAACGCAACTTGGCCAGCGAGCCCAGTTCCTCGACCTTTTCCGCCTTCTGGCGTGCGAGCTCGTTCAGCGGTTCGATTTCCGTCCGTGTCAAACAGGTTTGCTCGGCGCGCAGCAAGTCGATGAACTCCACAAAGGCCGACACTTCCCGCCGTAGGCTCGAAATAAAGGTGGCGTGGTCTGGCGCCCGCGACATGGTCGATATCGTGCTAACCCTTGTGAGCAAAAATGTGTTCTTTGACCGACGCCAGCAGCTTATCGGCGACGACCTCGGAGTTCACCTTGAACTGGCCGCTGCTGATGGCTTGCTTGATGGCATCCACACGGGCGGTATCGACGATGCTGACATCATTCAGGGCGCGCTCCAACTGGTGCAACTGCGCGGCGACCGAGTTGATGTCTACCTTGTCGCGGGTAGGTGGCAGCGAGCCCGTATCCCGGGGACTGGAATTGCGGTTGCTGACATCCTGGATCCCGTTGGGTGTGACGGGCTTGACTGAACCTGGATTGATTTTCACGGCATGTCCTCAATTAAAGGAGGCAGAAGTAGGCTAAGGCTTACCCCATCCTCGATGGGTTTATCGACCCCGCAAAAGAGAACTTTAGAAACCGCGCAAATCTCCCTGACGATGCCGACCGGATACGGGGCAAATCCCGCCCCAAACCCACGGAGAATGGTATCCGGTATGTTAACAGCAGCATGCCATTCACATCATTCCTATCGCGGCCTATCGCACCCAAACCGATCCTTTTCCTCGCACCACGCCTTTCAGTAACCGGCCCGAACCCGCACGTACGTCCACGGATTCACCCAGACCCGCCGTGCTCAGCGCACGGCCCGAACTCACCACCTCGAAGCCGTCCCCGGCATAAGCCAGACGTACCGATTCACCCTGATGGATCAGCGACGGGGCTTGCAGCAGATCACTGCGTACCAGCATGCCTCCACCGATATTCGCCTTGGCGGTTCGGCCGACAACTTGTTCAATGTCGAGCACTCCAGCGTGCGCAAGCTGCGTAATGTCGCTTTCCCGGAGTGATACATCGGAATGGGTAATCAACTGCCCTTTCTGAATCCCTCGGGCGGCAACGACCACCTCACTCAATATACGAACGCTCACCGGCAGATACACCGACCAGATAGACGGTGCCTGGCAGCGAATGCCAACCGATGCGGGGCCCCACCAGCGCGTTCCCGCAGGGGCGAAGGCCATCAGCTTCGCGCACTCGGGTAACCGCAGGCGGGATTCCGGATGGGCGGCGGTGACATGAACTTTTCCGGGGGCTGCGCGCAACTGGTTATGGACATAGGTTTCCGCCGTGGTACGTAAGGCGGCAAGATCCTGCCATTGCGCCTGCGCCGTATCGATGGAAAAAACGGCCAGACATAACGCGATCGCGCATGCCACCGGTGTGGGCTCTGTTATATAGTGATGGGAGTGGAATGGCATCTAAAGAGACGTTGCTCGGCCGTCGTTAAGTCATGGGACGTCAAGCGACCTATTGCTTACCTGAAGATCGTACCGACCCTCCAATGCATTCGGCATGCCCGCCCTGACAAATCCCACCGATATCGCGCGCGAGACCTTGCGCTTGCTGGCGACGCGACGCATTGCCCCGACCCCCGAGAACTACCACAGCATTTATTTCGAACTTTCCGGAAACGGCCAGCCCAGCGACACTCGCAAACAGTGGGCAGGTGCGCTACGCGCGCTCGCGCGGCATCTTTCCACCGAAGGTGCAGTACGTAAGGCCGATGTCATCGACAAGCTGCTCTCTTCCGCTGTAGCCGATTCGCAACTTGCGGAGAAGCTGCTCGGACTGGTGCGCACTTGGGGCGAGCCGAAGGCCACGGTACCTACGGTGACCGATGTCCAACCTGTGATGGGCGACGACGGCAACGGGCTGGGCATTGTGCGCGACCTGCTGGCACAAGCCCTCGACGTGGGCGTGGCGCCACGTCTGGATCGGCACCCGGATCTGGCGGACGAAGCGCACTTGCTCGCGCAACAAATCCGCGCTGCCAGCGGTGCGAGCATGTGGACACGGCTTGCCGGACATTTGCGGCAATTCTGGCTCAAAGTCGAACTGCGTAGCGATTCCGACGCCGAACTGCTGGAAGGTATGATGAAGGTGGTGGGCCTGCTCATCCATAACATTGGCGAGCTGGTCGACGAGGATCAATGGGTCAGCGGGCAGCTCGACTCCTTACGCGATCTGGTCAACCAGCCTTTGAGCGTTGAGGGCATCGTGCAGATCGAGCGCGGCTTCAAGGATGTGGTGTACAAACAGGGCGTGCTCAAGCACGGCTTGCGAGAAGCGAAGTCACAGTTGAAAGGGCTGCTGGGGACATTCGTCGAACGCCTGAGCGAGATGACCGATTCCACCTCGGATTTCAATCGCAAGATCGGGAATTACGCGGACCGCCTGCAAACGCTGGACGACATCGTGGGACTGCGCGCTATGCTCGATGAGTTGATGTCCGATACACGCGCCATGCAGATGGATGTCATGCGCAAGCAAGAAGAGTTTGTCGTGGCCCGCCGCCAGGCCGATACCGCGGAGCGCCGCGTGCGCGAACTGGAAACGGAATTGACCCAAGTCAGCGAGCAGGTTAGAGAAGACCAGCTCACGGGTGTGCTCAATCGCCGGGGGCTCGAGGACGCCATCGAGCGCGAGATCGCACGCTCGACACGCCGCAACGCGCCATTGTGTATAGCCGTCCTCGATTTAGACAACTTCAAGCGCCTCAACGATACCTATGGGCATCAGGCCGGCGACGCCGCATTGATTCACTTGACCAAGATCGTGCGTCGCGCCGTGCGCCCCACCGACGTGGTGGCACGCTATGGCGGGGAGGAATTCGTCATCCTTCTGGGCGATGCCAATGCGGAACAAGCGCTGCTTGCGATGCAGCGTTTGCAGCGCGCACTGACCAAGCGTTTCTTCATGCACAACAACGAGCGCCTGCTCATCACTTTCAGCGCGGGCATCGCACTGCATGAAGCCGAGGAGACCGGCGATTCCGTCATCGGGCGCGCGGACAAGGCCATGTATCAGGCCAAGATCCAGGGCAAGAACAGAGTCGTCGTGGCCGACGCCACCAACGCCTTGCCGGCGATTTAAACTGAATTATCCTAGACTGAGTGGCGCCTCATAGTGCGTTGCTCCTTCTGCTTCTCCTTCTGTATGCGCCATTCGGTCTTTGCCTAGAGGCCATCTTAAGAAATGCGGGCTCGCCCGCATTTCTTGCGGCAACGCTTTGCCGGTCCCGGCAAGCATTTCCAGCGGACTCGCGTGCTGACCTCACGCAGTCGGCCGTCATACCCGCGATTTCTCAAAAATACCTTTGCCAATGAGTACGTTGTCAGATCGCAGCCGTACTCGCACCGCGTGGCACAGGCTCTGCTGTAATGGCCCCAGGGACAAGTTGCTCCCGCTGCCGAGAAAGCTCACCGCATGATCGAACGACTGGACAAGTATTTCGCCGCGCCATTGCGAGCCTTGAATCTGCGCAGCGCGCGCAGCGAAGTGCTCTCCGCCAATATCGCCAATGCCGATACACCACACTACAAGGCGCGTGATTTCGATTTTGCGAAAGCGCTCAGCGGCGCACGCGAAACCGGCTTCGGGATGCACAAGACCTCGGAGCGCCATCTGAGCGGCAAGACGGCATCGCCCGTCGTGGCTGCGCTTCAGTACAGAGTTCCGGTGCAAGATAGTATTGACGGTAATACCGTGGAAACGGATATGGAACTGGCGCAGTTCTCCAATAATGCGATCGGCATGCAAGCCGATCTCGCGTTCATGAGCGCCAAAATTCGTGGAATGTTCGCGGCGATTCAGAGTTCATGATGAGCTGAGTGCCTCAATTCATTGGCCGCACTCACTGACCCGTAGATTACCCCCAATGTCCTTGTTCAACGTCTTCAGCATATCCAGCACCGCGCTCTCGGCGCAGTCCCAGCGCCTGAACGTAGTGGCGAGCAATCTCGCCAACGCGGATAGCGCGGTCAGCTCCAACGGCAAACCCTATCGGGCCAAGCAAGTCGTATTCGAATCGATGCCGCTGAATTCAGGTTCAAGCGGGATGGGCGTCAAAGTGCGCGATGTCATCGAAGATCCGGCGGCCCCGCGATTGGTGTTCAACCCCAATCATCCGCTGGCCGACGGCCAAGGCTACGTCACCATGCCCAACGTAAACGTGGTGGAGGAAATGACCAATATGATCTCCGCCTCGCGTTCCTATCAGATCAACGTGGATGTGATGAACACCGCTAAGTCAATGCTCCTCAAGACCTTGGCCTTGGGGCAGTGATCACGCATATCAATTGAGGAATAGACATGGCCATTAGTATCGACGAAGCGCAAGCCCTCGCTCGTCCCGACAGCGTCAAGAAGCCCACCGCCGCCGGCAAGACAGCCCAGGATCTGGGCGATCGGTTCTTGAAACTACTGGTCACGCAGATGCGTAACCAAGATCCGCTCAATCCATTGCAGAACGCCGAAGTCACATCGCAATTGGCGCAGATCAGTACCGTGACCGGCGTGGACAAACTAAACGCTTCGTTGGAAGCCATGAGCAAGGCCATGGCGGGCGCCCAGACGCTACAGGCAAGCACTCTCGTGGGGCACAGTGTGCTGGCGCCCGGCAATGTGCTGGACCATATGGGGGCGGGCGCGGTGGGTGCCATCGACTTGAAGGAACCTGCCGATTTCGTCAACATAGATATATTTAACGCCGACAAACTGGTCGTGGCGCATCTGTCCAAGGAGAACGTCCCCGCCGGGGTATCTAGCTTCACATGGGAAGGCACCAATGATCTCCAAGAGAAACTGAAGAACGATGCGTACACCTTTCAGGTGAAAGCACACCGCGACGGGAAACCCGTGGAGAGCGCAATGCTTTCACGCACCCTGGTCAATAGCGTCACCTTGGGTGGCAATGAACTGGAACTGAATACCAAAACCTTGGGCTCGCTCGTCATGAGCCAGGTCCGCCAGATATTCTAAACACACCAACCACGCACGGGAGCAAGGCATGAGTTTTCAGCAGGCATTGAGCGGTTTAAATGCCGCATCGAGAAATCTGGAAGTCATTGGCAACAACGTGGCCAACGCCAGCGTCGTGGGC
>JANNFC010000044.1:0-9817 GCA_031379405.1 Betaproteobacteria bacterium
AGCACGTGTTTGGGCAGCAAGCACATATGGGCAGACATTTTGTGCGCACGATAGGAATGGCGCGTGCGCGAGCCAAGATCACGATGATGAACTTGGTCTACAACATGGTGCGCTTGACGCAGCTGATTGCGCGCGTCACGAAAAAAGCGATGGGCTTACAAGGGGCCAATCCGCGCGCAGTTGGGTAAGAAGAGGGAAAAGGCGATGAAAAGGCCGAAAAACCGCCTCCTAAAGCGATCAATTGATTCACTTGGACACAATTTTATTGCGAACGCAACGAATTCCATCCACCCAACTCTCGCGATGCTCATTTTGCGTGATTTTTAGAGGTGCCCTTAAGGCGACATAGCGCGGTGTGCGCTTAATCGGCCTTGGGCGCGGTAGCGCACGTCCCGAATTGACGGGGTGAGTTTCGAGGCCACACTCGCCGGCGTCAGCCGGTTTTCTCGTCTAAAGCCAAGCCGATGCCGGGTATCGGCTCAGAATACTTGCACTGCACCGCACAAAAAACTGTTGACAAGGGTAAAGATCCCCCTAAAATGTCGGTTATTGCAGTGCAGCAAAAAAGCGGATGTTGTCGGCTCTTCTCGAGTACGCTTATTGAAACCGGTGCCCGCTACCAATCAACCTTGAGTCACGGAGTAATCAGTCAATGTTCGCTACCCCTGAGCACGTAACTGCTTTCAATGCGTCTACCCTCGACGCCGCACTTCAGTTCGCACGTATTTCCATCGACACCACCGAGCGCCTGTTCAACATCGGTATCGATGCCGGCCGTGAAACCGCTAACGAAGCTGCCAAGGCCTCGAAAGTCGCTGGCGAGGCCAAAACGTTCCAAGATTTGCTTGCTTCCCAGTCCAAGACGGCAGAAGGTAGCGTCGAAAAGGCCGTGACCCTGTCCAAGACCTTCTACGAAGTGGCGCAGCAAGCCCAGAAAGAATTTAGCTCGATTATCGAGTCCAAAGTCTCCGAATTCAACAAAGTATTGTCCACCGGCCTGGATCAGGCACTGAAGTCGGCCCCCGCTGGCGCGGATGCTGCTGTAGCTGCGATTAAGTCGACCGTTGCCGCTAGCAACGCTGCCTTCGAAAGCGTGACCAAGGCCGCAAAGCAGGCCGCTAGCGTCGCCGAAGCCAATGTACAAGCCGCGGTGGACGCAGCTTCCCCCCGCGCTAAAGCGGCGAAGGCCAAGTAATCGCACCAGATTTAGCACTGTTTTCGTAAGTCTCCTCCCCTTTTCCCTAAAGTTTCTTTAGGAAAAGGTTAAGCCCCGCGGCAACCCGCGGGGCTTTTTTTTTGCGCGCTCCGATCGGGCACCGTTCTTTTGCCGCTGTTCTGTTGCTTCTTGTATCGCATACGCTGTGCATTTCCTTCGACGGACGTGAATTGCTTACTTGCCGTGGATGAAGTCCTTGTCATCATGGTAGTGTTCGGCTTCGAGATAAAAACGCAGGGAGATCGAAATGGCGTTGAACGGAGTCGGTGTCGCCATCCACAAACCCACCGCCACGGCGATGCTAAAGGCAATTGTCCAGGCCGAGACCGCCAAGGTAGCCACCGTGTGGTTGACCACCGGTTCCGGGCCCGACGGCTTGACGATATTGGCCGCCGCTGCCGCGCAAACTCAGCGCATCGCAATGGGCACCGCTATTGTGCCCACTTTGCCGCGGCATCCCCTGGTCGTGGCACAACAGACGGCGGACATCGCACAGTTCGCGCCCGGTCGGTTCACGCTCGGACTGGGACCGAGCCATGCGTCCGTGATGCAAGGACGCTACGGTATTCCTTATGAAAAACCGCTCGCTCACCTGCGTGAATTCGTCGCCATCGTAAAGGGGCTCCTAAGCGGGCAGCAGACGGACTTTGACGGTCAGCATTTCAAAGTGCACGCGAAATTGAACTACGGCGCTCAAGTACCCATTATCATCTCCGCCCTGCGGGCGAACTCCTTCGAGTTGGCCGGCGAAATTTCCGAAGGCGCCGTGAGTTGGTTGTGTCCTGCGCCTTATCTGCGCGACACCGCATTGCCCGCTCTCGAAAAGGGCGCGAAGGTAAAAAGCGGGCCACGAGCAAACCTTATCGGGCACGTGTTTCTCGCACTCACCTCGGACCCCGCCGAATTGCAGCAAGGTATCGACGAGTTTCTTCCTCACTACCCGCGGCTGACCAACTATCAGGAAATGTTTGCCGCCGCCGGATACCCCGAGGCAAGGCAGGCAACTTGGTCGCCCGCTATGGTGGATGCGGTGGTGTTACACGGCAACGAGGATCAATGCCGGCGCAAGTTGGAGACATTCATGCAAGTCTCGGGATGCGATGAGATCATCTTGTCCATCATGTTTGTCGGCGCGGATCGAGCCGCATCGCTGCAGCGCGCGATGGATTGGGTGGGCGGTTTGGCGTAGATCGTAGAGCAGCCTGAGGTAGCCGCGGACGATGAAGAAGTTGATGCGCAACGATGACTACTCCCGATGGAGCAAGCAGTATTTGTAGGGTGCGCTTCGCGCACCGTGCATGACGGACCTCCCGTGCTAGGATCGCATGATAGTGCGGCCAGGATTTACTCTTTATTTGTTCCGGCGCTTTACCCGAGATTTGTTTACCAACTCGAATAGCGGCTCACGCGCTGCTTCCGGAATCAAATTCGCCACCACCCCCACCAGGTTCGCCGCCACCTGCTGTTGAAAGACGAAGCGATGCCACACCTCCGGCGGATAGTCTTCCAAAGGCAGCGCCAGACCGCCTTGCTTGCCGCCGTCGTCGATGCGGTTGTGATGAGCCAACGAGCCGACCCCGCGCAACATGTGGCACGATAGGCAACCGTTCTCGTGCGTCATCACTGGCATGAGCTCCTCCGGTAGATCGGGAAAAGCCTGCAACGGCGCGCGCTCAGCCAGACTGAAACTTTCGGGTAGCAAACTCATGTCGGCGGAAAAACGCAGAACCAAGTGGCGGGGTGGAGGCTTGCGAAAATGCAGCATGCCGCCTAGGCCACGGTAGACCGAGGGAAGGGGTTTTTTGCGCTCGACCCAAGAGAACTCTCGCTTGTTGCGATAGGGCACGCCGAAGCGGAACAAATTCTTTTCATCGTCGATGCCCACCACAATCACCGGATCGTATTCGAGTAGCGCCTTCAGCGGCCAGTAGTAGTTTTCGTTACGTAGGTTGCGTGTGACAAACCAATCGCCCTGGCCCGGAAGGGTTTTGATCAACTCGGCAACGGGAATAGCGTGATAGGTCTTGAGCGGCAAGGCCGCCAGTTGGTAGCGATGCTCTTGAATGTGAGCGAACAGAAATTGTTGGAAGCGCTCGTCCACGGGGTAAGGCCGGATCGCACCCGGGAACTTGCCCCAGAACGACTCGCTGGATAGCGCCGGTTTAAAGAACAATCGCTGATCCGCCTCTACAAGCAATCGAAGCGCCTCTGACATCGGTTCGACGCCAATAAAGTCGAGCAGCAGCTCGCGTGCAAGGAAATTGTCCTCCGCGCTAAGGTTGGCAATGATTTGGTGGTTGGCGTTGGCGACGGTCTGGTAGATGACCTTGAGCCCGGCCCGTTGTAATTTGAGGGCGAAATCCTGTGCATCTCGCACAAAACCATCAAGATCACGTTCTCCCGCCAGGATGAGAAAACGACTTCGTTGCTGGCTTGGCACCTTCGCGGCAGGCCGAGTGTTCCTGAAGGCGGTTTCGATAAATTCCGCCACCCGTCCCTGGCGGGCCGGACCGGCGAGATCGTGCAAGCCGCTGAGCGTGACGAAGCCCGCGATATCGGTGATCGTGAGACCCACTCGGTGCAGCAACTGCGCGTCAAGGGCCAGGTGGCTGACCGCAAACCCCCCCGAGGAATGTCCCAAGAGAAAGATGCGTTTCGGATCGATGCGGTAGCGACGCGCGGCGCCTTTGAGCATGGCCGTCGCCGCGGCCAGGTCTTGCGCTGGCGCAGGCCACGGGGTGGGGCGAGTACGGACGATGGCAATGGCGGCGCCTTGCAAGCGTAACTTGCTGCTGGCGTCGGCGAGGTTGAAGAAGCGATCGTCGAGGGCGCCCCAAAATCCTCCCGGCGCATAGATCAGCAGGGGCGCCGGTTTGTGCGTTGGGGCGGGCAGATAGAGATTGAGACGCTGCACCCCTTGGGGGCCATAGGGCAGGTCGAGAAAATGCTCACTCTGCGCGCACGCGGACCCAGCGCACAGCAACATCCACAAAACCAAGAATAGTCTTGCCATGATCGGAGCGAAAACTCGTTATGGCGTTATTCTACGGAATGACCAGGGCCCGAACCCTCACGCGCAACGCCAACCTGTAGGGTGCGTTTCACGCACCAAGGTCGGCGGACCGTGGCCGATTCGCGACAGGTATGCGCGCAGCCGGCGCATTGCCCTCAAAGCATCCTTGACACGAATGCGCTACAGAACTGAAGATATCGACTGACTTCACCCAGGCGACCACAAGGAACACCAACAATGCAATTCGAGGAGATCCTCTACGAAGAAGACGGCCCCATCGGCAGCATCACGCTCAACCGTCCCGATGACGGCAACATGTTCACCGCCAAGATGTGCCACGAAATTCGGGACTGCATCAATGCCATCCGGCGTGAGACGCGCACAAGGGTAGTGGTGTTAACCGGGGCGGGCGACAAGTTCTTCTGCATCGGTGGGCGCAAGCAGGGGATGGAGGACACGCTCCTGTATGCCGGCGTGCTGCCAACCTTGGACATGTACGAAAGCATCGACCGCTTACAGAAACCGGTCATCGCGTCGGTGAACGGTTTCGCCGTAGGTGGGGGCAACGTGCTGCAGATGGTTTGCGATCTCACTATCGCCAAGGAAAGCGCGGTGTTTCGCCAGGTCGGTCCTATGATGGGGAGTTTCGACGCGGGCTACGGCACCTGGTATCTGGAGGACCTCGTCGGTAAGAAGCGCGCGAAGGATATCTGGTACCGCAATCCTCGCATCTCATCTCGGGAGGCGTTGGATATGGGGTTGATCAACAAGGTAGTACCCGACTCGGAGTTGAAGACCGCCACTCGAGCATATGCCCTTGAAGTCGCGGATCGAGGGGCCTTCGCGCTTGCCTCAGTCAAGGCCGCGTTCAACGCCCGCCACGGCGGCGTGAGCGGACTGTCTCGGATGGCGCACGATCTGCTGCTGCGCGGCTACCTGGAAACCGACGAATCCCACGAAATGTCCGCCTCCTTCGCCGACAGGCGCCATCCCGATGTGGGCAAATTTGGCCACTAAGGTCCGCACTGGTGTGCGTCCCTGACACCGTTACCTTGTTGGCGCTGGATACATTAACTCGTATTCCCCGCGCTCTTGGCGCGGGGGCAAACTTCGGGGGTTTCCAAAGGGGGCGAAGTGATTTTCACGTAGCCCCCCTTTGGTCAAGGGCGGGGTCAATACCCCGCCCGCGAAGTCCCCTTTATTCGGAAGGAACCACCGCCCCGGCGGGTTACGGCGCAAACCACGCGCCCGACCCACCCTACGAGATACACTGTCGACCATCGCGTCGCCAAATCCGAATCATTGATCGTTTCACCCCGTGCAACATCTCCTAACCCTCCACACCCCCAGCGCCGCCAGGGAATACTACCGAACGGGCGTCTGGCACACGGACACCCTCTATAGCCTGCTATGCAAGCACGCGCAGCAACGTGGCGATGCGCACGCACTGCGGGATGCCACCCATCGCTTGACCTGGCGCCAGGTGCTCACGTGGGTGAACGCGATTGCGCATGACCTCGATCAAGCCGGCATAGGGCCAGGGGAAAGAGTCTCGGTGTGGCTGCCGAGCCGAGTGCAAGGCATGATGGTATTGCTGGCCTGTTCGCGCAATGGCTATGTGTGCAATCCGTCGTTGCATCAGAACTATACGGTGGCGGAAATTGTTACGCTGCTCAATCGCATTCAAGCCCGTGCACTGTTCACGCAGAGTGGATACGGCGCGGATGCACAGCAGTGCAGCGTGTTCGAACACGCGCAGGCAGTCTCGACACTCAAACGCGTGTATGCCATGGGGCACGCAGATTTGCCACCTGGCACCCATTGCTTTCCGCTTGCGCATCCGGTTGAGGGGCAACGTCCTCCGGATCTCGATCCCGACAAAGTAATCTACCTGGCGTTCACCTCCGGCACCACGGGCATGCCAAAGGGCGTGATGCACAGTGACAACACGCTGCTGGCCAACGGGCGAGCGATGGTCCGCGATTGGCACCACGACGAACGTACCGTGTTGCTGTCCTTGAGTCCTTCCAGCCACCACATCGCGACGGTAGCCTTGGAGCAAGCGCTGGTGGCAGGATTCGAACTGGTATTGAACGATCCGGCGGTTGCCAAACCCGCCATCGATTGGATCGAACAGAGCGGAGCAACCTACGTGATGGGCGTTCCCACTCACGCCATCGATATTCTTGCCACTATGCGAGCCCGCAATCAGAACGCGCTCGGCGCAGTGTCCGTGTTCTACATGGCGGGAGCGCCCATTCCGAAGGAAATCGCACAACGCTTTTTGAACATCGGGATCACGCCGCAAAACATCTATGGCATGACGGAAAACGGTTCGCATCAGTACACCTTGCCCACGGACGATGCGCAAACCATCACGTCCACCTGCGGCAGAGCGTGCCACGGCTACGAGGTCAAGTTGTGGCGCCAGGACAATCCCGATGCACAGGTGATGCCCGGTGAAATCGGCGAGATTGGAGGACGCGGTGGCGTGCTAACACTTGGCTACTTCGCAGGACAGGAGGCGACGGAGAATTCCTTTAACGCGCACGGCTGGTTCATGAGCGGCGATCTCGGGCGCTTTGATGAGAAAGGCTGCCTGCAAATCGTCGGACGCATGAAAGATCTCATCATTCGAGGAGGGCATAACATCTATCCGGCGCGCATCGAGGATCTTGCGCATCGTCACCCCGAGGTGGCCAAGGCCGCCGTGGTCCCGGTGGCCGATGAGCGTCTTGGCGAAAGGGTTTGCCTCGCGATCGTTCCCACAGGCGAGGTTTCGCCCGACGCGCAAGCAATTCTCGACCACTTGCACGCCTCGGGACTCTCCAAGTACGACATGCCTGAATACTTTCTGTGCCTGGCGGCGTTTCCTCTCACGGCTAGCGGCAAGATCCTCAAGCGCGAATTGACGCATTGGATCAAGAGCGGAAAAGTGCAGCCCACCGCGGTGCGGTGGCAAGCCAAAGAGAAGGTGACCCGAGCATCATGAGCACGGCCCATCCTTGCGTCATCGTGACGGGCGCCAGCCGCGGCATCGGCGCCGCCATCGCATTCGCGTTGGCACGTGACGGTTACACGGTAGGTTGCCTATCGCGCTCCGGAGCCGCGCCCAAGGGAGACGGTGTTGACGCTAGCGTTTCTCATCGTTGGCGCATGGCTCGATGCGACGTTACGGATGCGGCTTCACTTAAGCACGCGATACACGAGATAGCAGAGCAGGGCGTATTCATCGTCGGTCTGGTCAACAACGCGGGGGTCCATCTCGAAGGACCATCGAAAGAGTTCAGCCTGGCGCAGTACAACGAAGTGATGAGTACGAATGCGACTTCCGTGCTGCTGGGATCGCAAGCCGTTTATCCCTACCTTCAAAGCCATCAAGGCGGTTTGATCGTGAATATGGGCTCCTTCTTCGATAAGCTCGGAGTCAAGCGCAATCTCGCCTACTGCGCGTCGAAGGCGGCGGTGGCGGCAATGACACGCTGCCTGGCGGTTGAATGGGCCTCGCAGCGTATCCGGGTGATCAACGTGGCGCCGGGATACATTCAGACCGATCTCAACAAGGCTGCCTTAAGCGCAGGACCACTGCGCGCCTATCTTGAGAAGCGCATTCCCGCCGGCGAACCGGGCACGGCCATGGATGTGGCCGAACTGGTGGCGAGTTTATTCAAGTTGGAAAGCCAGTTCCTCACCGGCGAAACCATCTATTTCGATGGCGCCCAAAGCATTGCCCCCTAATCCATGAACGTATTAGAACGACTCGATGCAAAGCTCGATCTCCCGCAAGAGGAATCGATACTCTTGGAAAGCGTGCGCACCTTATCGCAAGAGAGGATCGCGCCGCGCGCCCGGATACACGATCGCGAAAGCAGTTTCCCGTGGGATAACGTTGCGGACATCAATGCGATGGGATTGAACGCCATGTTCATTCCGGAGGCCTATGGCGGCGCTCCGTTGTCGTACAAGTGCTACCTTGCTTGTGTGCGGGAGATTTCCAGAGCGTGCGCGTCCACCGGTGTGATTTGGGCGACCAACTTTCATGCGATGGGGCCGGTGGTGGCCTTTGGTACCGAAGAGCAGAAAGCCAGACATCTGCCCCACATCGCTCAAGGCGGCATGGGTGCCCTGGCCATCACCGAGGCCACCGCTGGCTCGGACGCCACCGGTATGAAGACGCGCTTTCGCCCGGACGGTGGGCATATCATCATCGACGGCAGCAAACTGTTCATAAGCAATGGCGATGTCGCGGACCGTTACCTGTTGTTCGGCAAGTGGAGCGAGATCGAGGATCCGAAAGCAGCCATCTCCGTGTTGGTATTGGAGAAGGGAACGCCGGGCCTGCAGGTACTGCGCACGGAAGAAAAGCTTGGCACACGCGCCTCGGGAACGGCGGCGCTTGCATTCGACAACTGCCGTGTTCCGCGAGCCAACCTCCTCGGCGATCCGGGAGACGGATTACGTATCCTGTTTGGCTCGCTCAACAAGTCGCGTCCCAGTATCGCCGCGCACGCTTTGGGCATCGCACGCGCAGCCTTCGAGGATGCCGTGGCTTATATCAATGAAAGACGACAAGCAGGGCGACGCATTCTGGAGTTTCAAGGCATTCAGTTCATGGTTGCCGATCTCGCCGCTGAACTAGTCCTGTGCGAATCGATGCTATGGCGCTTGGCCGACTGGGTGGATCAGGGAGAATCGGATATAGCCGTCGAAGCCTCGATCCTAAAGCTACGCGCGAGCGATTTGGCGATGCGCGCGGCGACGGACGCGGTGCAATTGCTGGGCGGTTATGGCTATTGCGCGGATTACAGAGTAGAGCGGCTCATGCGCGATGCGAAGATCACGCAGATCTGGGAAGGCACTAATCAAATTCATCGACAATTGATCGGGCGCAGTTTTCTCGCAAAGAAGTGAGTATCGAAACCAACAACAAATTGTAGGGTGGGTTAGGCGCGGTTTTATCGCGCCGTGACCCACCCTGCGTGAGGGAAAGTCAAAGGGTAACCCATGCATGAAACCAAAACAGTAGGTATCGCAGGCTGCGGAACGATGGGTTCAGGCATCGCCATCGTGTGTGCACGTGCAGGTTTCAAAACCATCGTCTACGATACGCGCGCGCAAGCACTCGACCAAGCGCGCGCTCAAACGCAAGCCTTCCTGCAAAAATCCGTCGAGCGAGGCAAGCTCGCGCCGGAGAAATTGCAAGACACGCTCGCGCAATGGATCGGCACCACATCTCTGCAGGACTTTGCCCAATGCGACATCGTGATTGAAGCCGTATTCGAAGATCTCCAAGTCAAACATGCACTCTTCCAGCAGCTGAACAAGCTATGTCCCGCGAACACCTTGTTCGCGTCCAACACCTCCACCATCTCCATCACCGAAATCGCCGGCGGGTCAGGCAGAGACGATCGCTTCGTTGGCATGCACTTCTGTCTGCCTGCGCAACTCATGAAACTGGTGGAGCTGTCGCCCGGGCTGAACACCGGTGAGGAAGCATTTCAACGAGCGTGGGCATTTTGCGAAGCGTTGGGTCAGAAGCCCGTTCGCACCCAGGATTCGCCCGGATTCATCCTCAATTATTTTCTGAT
>JANNFC010000046.1:0-3606 GCA_031379405.1 Betaproteobacteria bacterium
CGACACGCTCGTCAGCCTGGAAGAAAAAGCGCCCAAGCCGACTTACCTCATCGTCGGCATGATGGGCCAGAAAGATGCGCTGGGGTTCTTGGCGCCGTTTCGCGGCCTCGTGCGGACCATCTACACGGTTCCCATTCCGGGTGCGCATGAGGCGCCGCACTCGGAAGAAACTCTGGCCGAGATTGCGCGCAGCGCCGGGCTCAGCGCCATCTATAGCGCGGGTGTGATCGATGCGCTCGAAATGATCGTCGATTTGCCAGTTGAGAATAAGCGCGTGCTTATCTGCGGCTCGCTCTATCTCGCGGGCCACGTGCTCGGCTTGCAGCAAGGCGTCACGCCACAGTCGAATTAATTGGCGGCGGTTTGCCCAAGCTCCCGCGATGCACCCTCCCCAAGAGCGTTGGGATGGGCGTCCGGGTTGGCGTCCGGGGTTCTTATTTTATCGACCAGGGTTCCTACTAAAGAACCAGTCTAAAACCTCTCGCAATTTAGATGCGCGCCGGGTTATGTGTTGCGCTATGCATCAATAAACATAACGAAGAAACCCCTGCATCGCAAGAGGAGAGAAACGCTATGCAACACGTTGCCATGGACAAACTGAACGGCAAACAGATCATTAAACCGCGCTACGACAACTTTATCGGCGGCAAATGGGTCGCCCCGGTACGAGGACAGTACTTCTCGAACGTCACGCCGATCACCGGCCAGCACGTTTGCGATATTGCCCGCTCGACGGCCGAAGACATCGAGCTTGCCCTCGACGCTGCACACAAGGCACGCGAAGCCTGGGGCCGCACGTCCGCAGCGGCACGCGCGCAGATCTTGAACAAGATTGCCGATCGCATGGAGAGCAATCTCGACATCCTTGCTCTCGTCGAGACCATCGACAACGGCAAGCCGATCCGCGAGACGACGCATGCCGATATGCCGCTTGCGATCGATCACTTCCGTTACTTCGCCGGCTGCGCGCGCGCTCAGGAAGGTTCTATCTCCGAGATCGACCACGACACGGTCGCCTACCACTTCCACGAACCTCTCGGCGTCGTCGGCCAGATCATTCCGTGGAACTTCCCGATCCTGATGGCTGTATGGAAACTGGCGCCGGCGCTCGCTGCCGGAAACTGCGTGGTCCTGAAGCCCGCAGAGCAGACTCCGATGAGCATCATGGTGCTCATGGAAATCATCGGCGATCTATTGCCGGATGGCGTTCTCAACGTCGTCAACGGTTTCGGCATCGAAGCTGGCAAGCCCTTGGCCCAGAACAAGCGCATCGCCAAGATCGCGTTCACCGGCGAGACGACAACCGGCCGCCTCATCATGCAGTATGCCTCAGAGAACATCATTCCCTGCACACTTGAACTCGGTGGCAAATCCCCGAACATTTTCTTTGCCGACGTGATGGATGCCGACGACGAATTCTTCGACAAGTGCCTTGAAGGCTTCACCATGTTCGCTTTGAATCAGGGCGAAGTCTGCACCTGCCCGAGCCGTGCACTTGTCCAAAAGTCGATCTACGAGAAGTTCATGGATCGCGCCATCCAGCGCGTTCTGAAGGTCAAGCAGGGCCACCCGTTGGATTCTTCCACCATGATTGGTGCGCAAGCCTCCAACGACCAGCTCGAAAAGATCTTGTCCTATATCGAGATCGGAAAGAGCGAGGGCGCCCGCGTTCTGACTGGTGGCCAACGCACGCGTCATGGCGGCGAATTGGCCAACGGCTACTATGTCGAGCCAACGGTTCTCGAAGGCAACAACAAGATGCGGGTGTTCCAGGAAGAAATCTTTGGACCCGTCGTTTCGGTCACGACGTTCGACACGCCGGAAGAAGCTCTCGCGATCGCCAACGACACGCTCTACGGTCTTGGCGCTGGCGTGTGGAGCCGTAACGGCACGCGCGCGTATCGCTTCGGCCGCGAGATCCAGGCGGGGCGCGTTTGGACCAACTGCTACCACCTCTATCCGGCTCACGCGACGTTCGGCGGTTACAAGCAGTCGGGCATCGGCCGCGAGAACCACAAGATGATGCTCGATCACTATCAGCAGACGAAAAACATGCTGGTCAGCTACAGCCCGAAGGCACTCGGGTTCTTCTAAGTATTGACGCCGTTTGAGGTCACCGGGCACCATGTGGTGCCCGGTGATTTTTCCACATCTGAGACAATGAGGAAGCAAGAGAATGTCCGTCCGGCCAACCCTACGCTCGCTCCTGGCGATGCCGACACAGCCCGAGCAATTATCAAAGTCGATCCTCATTCTTATCGACTGTCAGAACACGTATCGCGAAGGTGTCATGCAGCTGGAAGGCGTGGAGCCTGCACTCAAAGAATGCGCCAGGCTGCTCAAGCGCGCACGCGATACGGGTGCCCCCATTATCCATGTTCAGCACGATGCGGTTGCTGGAACGCCTTACGACGTGAAGGCCCGCATCGGCCAGATTTCCGAAGAGGTGGCCCCGCAAGTCGGCGAGATCGTGATCACCAAGACCTACCCAAGCTCTTTTGAAAAGACGGGATTGAATGCCGAATTGATAAAGTTCGGCCGGTCTAATCTTGTGATCGCCGGGTTCATGACACATGTGTGCGTTAATTCAACGGCGCGCGCGGCTTTCAATCACGGCTATAAGCCGACCGTCGTTGCAAGCGCCACGGCAACGCGGTCGCTGCCCAACCCGATCGGTGGTTCACTCACGGCGCAGCAAGTCCACGATGGCGCTTTGACGGCACTGGCCGACATGTTCGCGATTGTCATACCGGCCGCGGAATACATCCGGGACTGAGGAGGAGACCGCCTTGGTTGATCGCGTGACGGCAACGCCCGAGACGCTGGCCCTGCTCACGAAACTGCAGATCCTGCATGGCCCGCTTCTGTTTCACCAATCAGGCGGATGCTGCGATGGCTCGGCGCCCATGTGCTATCCGCGCGGCGAATTCAAAGTTGGCGCGCAAGATGTCTACATGGGGGAGATCGGCGGCCAGCCCTTTTACATGGGTAAGTCCCAGTTCGAATACTGGCAGCACACGCATCTCATTATCGACGTCGTGCCAGGGCGCGGTTCGGGCTTTTCCGTCGAGGCGCCAGAGGGGGTTAGGTTTCTCACGCGCTCGCGTATTTTTACCGACGCCGAGAATGACGCGCTCGACCAAATGGGCCCGCCGCCAACGGGTGTAGAGCGGTCGCCGGTGTAGCGACTACCACGCCATCAGCAGCTTGATCGCCGCCGCACTTGTCGTCGCGACGAGGAGCGGGCGGATGATCCACGTGCCGTGCTTCAGGGCGGTGCGCGCGCCTACCCACGCGCCGAGCGATTGCCCAAGTGCCATCGGCAGTCCAACCGCGAAGTTGACGTGTCCGCTGACAAGGAACACACCAAGCGAGGCAAGGTTCGATGTGAAGTTCAGGAGTTTCGCGTTGGCCGTCGCGGTGATGAGGTTGCAGCCGGCAGCAGCGAGGAACGCGAGGGTGTAAAGCGAGCCGGCACCCGGGCCAAAGACCCCATCATAAAATCCGATTGGCGCCGCTGCGCCAAGCGCGAACGCGACGGTTGAGAGTTTCGCGTGTGGGGCGTGTTCGCGCAGATACGGCGTTGCCGCGAAGTAGAATGCGGCG
>JANNFC010000073.1:0-7223 GCA_031379405.1 Betaproteobacteria bacterium
ACCGGTTCAACTTCAGTGCACAACGATATCCCGGGAAATACCTTCAAGTTGGTGGTGAGCCCGAATATTGGACTGTGTACCAATGAAGATATCGGTCAAGATTTCGGTGACGTGTTTGCAGTGCTCGAGGAAGGCTACAACTTCGACGGCACACAGAGCCCTGGCGTGGCGCGGCTAGGCGATGCAACCTACGATGCCGCCCAGAGCGTGCACTCCGTTCCTAACTTCTACGGCGCCCACGGATATGATCCGGAATTGCCGTCCATGAGCGCGATTCTGTTCGCTGCCGGACCAAACATCAAACGCGGTGTTTCGCTCCTCGAGGTGGAGAACATCGACATCGCCCCTACGGTGATGCAAATTATTGGTGTGGAGCCAGCGCGTACCGTGGATGGGCGAGCAGTAAAGAGAATTCTGCGCAATGTGCACTAGCAATACGGTCCTTGCGGTCGAGTCGATGCGAGCAACAAGAAAAGGGGAGGGCGTACGATGTCACGCATGTTGCTAGGAGCAAGTGCGGTTTGCTGTGCGGGAGTGTTTCATGTCGCCACCGCGGGGGCCGCCGAATTGTTCTCGGAGGACTTCGAGGGCTATACCTCGTTCCCGACCCTGGTAAACACCTTTACTGTTCCCTCAGGTGGATTGCCGCATGGCGGTTCGGTGCAAGAGCGCATCAACTTGGGAATACCAAGGATCAGCGAAGGCGCCAAGGGTGTATGGTACGGCGGGCGCTTCGAAGATGTTGGCAGTAGTACCAGCAGTATCAGTGATGACCTGGCCGTGCAGAACTATGGAAGCATCAATCGGCCAGACGATCCAAATGCCAACTACACACATGTTGGCCGTATTCAGGATGACGCCGGGCTGTTGTTCAAGGTTAGTACCGCTGGATTTCAAGCCGTCAATTTAAGTTTTGCATGGCGCACCTATGACGTCGAGTCCTCCGACTTTTTGCGTGCGGGCTACCGGCTGACCAATCCTGGATTCGGCACATGTGTGGGGGAGGGCAGCAGCGGCTGCTTTGCGGATCTGCGAACCGGCACGGGCGCCTGGGGAAGTTGGACCGAATTCTCCCTCTCCGATAGCGCGACGAGCGCCAGTCCCAAGGGCAACAGCAGTAGCTGGATTATCGAGGGCTTCGCGCTACCTTCGGATCAGCAACAGATTTGGGTGGCATTCTGGTTGGACAACGGCGCGGGGGATATCGGCAAGATCGACAACGTGATGGTAACGGCGTCACCCCTTTCACAGGTGCCGGTTCCTGCCGCGGCGTGGCTGATGATGTCTGGACTTGGGATGTTCACCTGCCTTCGGCGACGGCGGTTGAAGCGCGCGGATTGATGAGAGTTGCAGCACGTGCGCCTGGATGGAGAAGTGGTAGGCGTCGGTGCAATTTGAAGAAATCCCAAATCAAGGTCGTCGCATCGGGACCCTTTGGGTCGTTGTACAAATACTGTGCGTCCCCGCCACTCCAGGCGTGCGCAAGCTCTTCGATCATCACCTGACGTATCAAAGATCGATGGGCGAGCCGGAAATCGCGAACTCCGTAACGACGACCGTCGGCACACGAGGCGGTGCGCTCTTCAATTTTAGGGTGGGATGTCGTATCGTTCTGAGTTAGCTGATTCATGCGCAAGAATTGCGCGACGACTTGATCCGCATTGCTGGCATTGACTCGGTCGTCCTGTGTGCCGTGAATCACGATCACGGGCATGGCGTCGACCTTATGGCCTGATATGCGGAATGCTTCCTCACCCGCCTTGAGGGGATCGAATTCCGAACCTTGATGCATCGCCCGTTCGGCTCCTGCGATGGAGTCTGCGGCTTGAAACATCACCCCAGAGTGAACGGCACAGGCAGCAAACATGTCCGCGTAGCAACTCGCCAAAATGCTTGCAAGGGCGCCGCCGGAAGAGAGCCCCGCAACGTAAATACGCGAACCATCGGCGTTGTATTCGGAGATTATGCTTCGGACCATCTGTGCCACGATGGCGGCTTCGCCACTGCCGTTTTGACTCGACGGATCAAACCAATTCCAACAGCGGTGGGGGTTGGCCAAGCGTCGCTGTTCTGGATATAACACCAGAAATCGCTCCCGGTCCGCCAGGGTGTTCATGCGGGTGCCGGCGGCGAAAGAGTTGGCATCCTGCCTGCAGCCGTGCAGCATCACGATCAACGGTAGCTGCTCCGAAACTGTGTGCTTTGCGGGCAAATGCAGCCAGTAGGGGCGATGTGGCGCAACGATTGGGGCGAGGATGAGCCGTCCAGCGGACTCGCGATGACTTCCTTGCACCCACTGCCCAGGTGGCGGAGCCGCCGAGACTCTCGTTCCGAGCCTCTTACTGACTAGTTCCAGAACGCGCCGGGTCCCTTGTCTGAGTAAATTTCTCACGCTTCCGATCATGAATAATGTCGACCAGTGCTACGTTGCATGCATCACCTGTGTTGCGCGACGACCTCTTTGCCGCAAGCTCCACACCGCTTTAACGACTTCGATCAGTGCGCGCACCTCTGGATCGTACTCACGCTCCTTGAGGTAGATGAACTGCAAAGTGGTGGCGAGTCTCGCTCCCTTCCATAGACAGATTTCTCCGGCGGCTGCCTTCTCCACTGCAAGATCCTCACGCATGAGCGCCAACCCCAGACCGGACAAGACCAAAGAACTGATCACCGACTCGTTATCGGCTTCGACCACCTTGGTGGGCGTCACACCATTCGCGCGGAATAATTCCTGAGCGAGCTGGTAGTGCGTACTGATGGAAGGAGTCAGTATCCAAGGCTCGCCGGCAATTTGTTCCCACTTGGCATGCTCGATACGATCTAGCCACGCAGCGGGCGCCGCGACGCGATAAGCAATCTTGCGCAATACTAAGGCGCACACACGGGGATCGCTAAGGTCACCATAGTAGAAGCTCCCGTCTAGTCGTCCATCGCGCACATGCTCGAAGGCAGAGCCGGAGACCTCATGATGAAACTGGACTTGAAGCATGGGAAAGCGTGCTATCGCATCGCTCATGAAGGCGCCGAGACGGATGATCTCGGGATCCGATAGTGTGCCTACCGTTACCGTGCTGAGCACAACTCCCCGAATCGCTTGTGCCTCGTCACGCAAGGCTTGAGCGGCCGAGAGCGTTCGCTGAACGTCGGGAAGAAGCCTCTTTCCAGCAGCGGTCAAGCGCATCCCACTTGAGATGCGTTCGAACAGACTGACCTCGAATTCGTCCTCCAACGCTTTGATTTGTGCGCTCAGTGCGGGTTGGCTGATATGCAATTTCTCGGCGGCACGGGTCAGTTGACCCAGCTCGGCAACCGTCGCGAAGCTACGTAACTGGTAGAGCTCCATCTAACCTCCTGGAAATCCGAGGACCCCCGATTTTGACACAAAATGCTGCAAAGCACCATGTCAACTTCCAGGATAAATAAAAATGATTGCCGGGATCCAAAGAAGTGATTGGATCTTTGTCGCAGTCAGACGTAATGTGAGACAGTGCATTGCACCATATGTATTTATTCAGGAGGTTGATATGTTTTGGAAACACTTTTTGATTGCACCTGTGGAGGCACATTTGACCCCTTCAAGCGACCCAAGCAACACCGCCTACGGCACCGGAAACGGAGCGGACTTGCTGTGTCGCACCATTTTATCCATTAGATCTGGGGAGTTGCCGCTCGCGGGTGATGTCGCCCCACCGGGCATCATTGGAATGATCGACGGCTTCAGAACCGGTTTGCGGAAGCTGTACGTGTGGCTCCGCACCTTCTTCGATCGCATCGAAACGCTTGAATGGCGCAGCCAAGCGCGTGAATTCGAATGCTATCTTGCGCAGTCTCAGAACTTGGCTGACCTGGAAGACCGCATTCGGCGCTATGACCGCGCCACAATTTCCCGAGGACGCGCGTTATGCTAAGTCACTTCCGATTCAGGATGTTACTGGCCGATAGCCTACGTAAGCTAACTCTCTCCCTATTGATTTTCGCAGCAGTGGCTGCGTCCTCGGCGGTGCATGCCGAATCGGCGGTGAGCGCTGATCTACCCGAGAAATCCACAGGCTTGCTCAGCACAGACCAGATGAGGGACACGGCTTTGGCGACGCAAGCGTTCGGTGCGTATCTTTCGGCCTGGTCATCGAAAGCATTCGATACCGCGACGCTCTCGAACGCCCTAACCGAAGGTGCCGTACTGGAGTTGGGAATTGCCCGGCTGGACTGCGTCTTCAACGTCAAGGGAACCGCCGCAATCGAGGAGTTCGCACGCGATGTGGATACGGTCGCTACCGACTGGAGCTTCTCGGGTATTCACTACTTTCCAACCCTAGAACGCCACGTGGTATTCGTCCAGTATGACGCTAGCTTCACTCGCGTCGCATCCGGCAACGTGGAAACCAAAAGACACCTTGCGGTGATCGAACTGAAGGAAGATCGGATTTCGCGAATCCGCGATTTCGCAGATTCAAGATGGATATTGGACGCGCTGCTGACAGACGCTCCCAAAGGCTTTTCTGCGGCCCTTCGCCAATGAGAACGGAAAGGTTCTGCCGAATTGGCTTCGCCTAACACCTTGATACATTCTCGAGTGACGGACTCGAAATCAGTTCATTGTGCTGCGCGTGTCGCGGTGAGTACTGCGGCGACGTCCCAGCAACCCCAGACTTCCTAAACCTGCGCCGAGAAGCCACACCGCCGCAGGCAATGGCACAGTGCCCACTCCTGCGCCGGGTGTAAGATCCTGCTGCACAAAACCGGAGAGCCCGACTTGGCTGTTCGCGCTCAATGAGAACGCAACCGTCACGCTCATGAGATCGTAAAGTAAGTTTCCAGTTAACGTGCTATTCGCGGTGTACACCGGCGAGTTCTGAGTTTGCGGGCCGCCGCTGAAGAAGAATGTGTTCCCGACATCCACGCCTTTGTTCAGAGGACTCACCCCCCCGACGCTGGTGTCCACTTCCTGCGCAGTCACGACCTTCGCGAACAATGGGGCGATCTGGGCGCCGGCAGATGTCGTGGAAGTTAGGCTGTAGCTAACGCTTGAGTTGGCGATCAATGGTCCGCTCAGCGCGATCGGCAAGAAGAAGTTGAAGGCGAAGGTCTTGCCCAGGGCACCGGTTCCGGCAGAGGTGGAAAATCCAAGAATCGGGTCGATGTTGCCAAACATATTGTCGACCCGAACAAAGGCGCCATCGCCCAGATCGACATTGACCGGTTGTGCGATCATGAGATTGCCGCTAACCGGATCGGCCATATACATTCCGGAGTCCACTTCCGAGCCGTCCACCGATATGCTCCAGGTACAACTCATTGCGCAGGACGGCACCTCCTTGACGACTGCCGCATTCGAGGCGTGGAAGGCAAACATTTGAGCGCCAGCCAAAACGCTCGAGAACAGAATTGATTTCACGCACGCTTCCTTCAATGGTTGTAGGTGTTGTACCAACTTACGCCGCACAGGATACGATGCGACACCTCGCCGAGAAGCTTAGAACGCGCTTGTTACGGTCTTCGAAGCGCATTGGGCAGGATGCTTAGTCCATTCATCCTGCCTAAGCATCGATGCCGTAGTACTTTTTCCTGAACACGCTAAGGCGCGAGATCCGGCGCGAGCACTTTTGCCGGGCTGGCGCTGGAGGTGGGCTGCAAGTACGCGTGGCCGGCACCGGAGAACAGTGCTCCATCGAAATCTTCCGCTATGTGAATGGACGCCTGTTCAATCGCCGCAATATCCCAACGCTGTGGACGGACCGCTGGATTTGGGGGTTTTGTGATGCCAGACTAATTTGTTTGCGTACTCGAATACCGCCGGGCACACATCGCTGGCACACATCGCTGTTTGATTAAACCGTATATATCGTATACAGTGTTCATATCAAGCGATAGTTTCGCTTCCAAAGAGGAGTTAGTTCATGCGCAAAACCCAATCGAAAGTTGCTACGTCCAGCCCAAGCCAAAAACCCACCGCCGTTCGGAGCAAGCGCACAGTCAAAGTCGCACCGGCCGAAGACGTGGGAGGCAATGCGGGCGCGATCAAGGCCCTCAAGCGCACGATCGTCAAGAAGAAGAAGCAATCCGCCAAGAAGGTCAAGCGCGATAACGTTGTGCGCGATAGCTTCACCATGCCCAAATCAGACTACAAACTGATCGACACGCTCAAGACGAAGTGTTTGGGGCTGGGAATGGCCGTCAAGAAATCAGAGATGTTGCGAGCCGGACTCGCCGTGTTGGCCGCGCTTCCGAGTGATGATCTGGTGCAAGCGGTTGGCGGTCTTGCTCGTGTCAAAACCGGACGTCCGCCGAGCAAGAAGAAAGCGAAAAAGAAAAGCGATTCCAAAGGAAAGAAGCCATGAATCTAGCGAATCGACGTGCCATCGACCCCATCGATTCAGGATTGCCGGGGCCGTCGGCCAACGCCAAACTGGAGAGCGTAGGGGTGACCCCAGCGATGCTGGGTTCACAGGTGGTGCTCGATCTGTACGATTGCGAGAGCGAGCGGTTGGACGATATCGATTGGGTCAAGGCGACACTCATGGATGCCGCGCGCGCTGCCGGAGCAACCATCGTCGAATCGGTATTCCACAAGTTCGCACCATGGGGAATTTCCGGAGTCGTCGTCATCGCAGAATCCCACCTCGCGATTCACATCTGGCCGGAGAATCGCTACGCCGCAATTGACGTGTTTACGTGTGGCGACAGCGTTCGAATCGGTGATGCGTGCGCATTGTTGACCCGGGAATTTCAGTCCAAACGACCTGTGCAGCGGGAGTTCGCGCGCGGAGAGCAGCTGTTTCAGAGGATCGATCGCACCACAAATTTGCCCAATGTGCGGAGCATCTCGCCGAAGGCGCAGGCCTTCCTAAGGAAGGGCGTCGCGTTCTGACTCGTCTGGGAGCCAACAAATTAGCCCTCAAAAGAACGGTCCATTCCAGGCGATGGAGCGGACCGTTGCACAATGCCGGGCGTAAGGCTTACGCGCCGTAACGGCGGCCCTTGAAGGAAATGGTCTTTTTGAACTCTTCCATGGAGCCGACTTTGCGCAGATCCGCCCAGGTCCCCTTGTAATAGGGCACCACGTTACGGTCAGTCCACGGGGTCGTTACATCGCCCGCGATACCGTTATAGTGTCCAAACTGCATGAAGGTCTGATTGCGCTTGATCTCCGCCTGTGGATAAACCATGGCGTAGGTCGATCCGTAGTCGTTGTAGACCTCCACAATATCCCCGCCGGACACGCC
>JANNFC010000079.1:0-3558 GCA_031379405.1 Betaproteobacteria bacterium
ACCGCTTCTACAGCGCATGGATCTGCGCCAAGGTCCTGGTGCTGGACGAATCCCGGGCCACGCCCGCCGAGCGCTTCAACAACGGCCGCGATTTCGTCCCCACCAACAAGTGGGTGGTATTCGGCCACCATTTTGCCGCCATCGCCGGTCCCGGACCACTCATCGGCCCCACGCTGGCCATGCAGTTCGGCTACCTGCCCGGCACCATCTGGATTCTGGTGGGCTCGGTGCTGGGCGGTTGTGTTCAGGACATGATCGTCTTGTTCTGCTCCACTCGGCGCGACGGCCGCAGCCTGGGGCAGATGGCCAAGGACGAATTGGGACCGGTCGGGGGCTGGGCGGCGCTGGTGGGCACCATGATGATCATCGTCATCCTGATCGCGGTGCTGGGCCTGGTCGTGGTTAAAGCCATGCAGCATGATCCGTGGGCCACCTCCACGGTGCTGGGCACCATTCCCGTGGCCTTGCTGATCGGCCTCTATATGCGCAGCATCCGCCCCGGACGGGTACTGGAAGGCACCTTGATCGGGATTGCGTTGCTGATGGTATGCGTGATCGGAGGATTCTGGGTCGACAAGAGCGCAGTGGTGCGCGCCTTGTTCGATTGGGACGGCCGTACCAGCGCCTGGTTCGTCATGATCTACGGTTTCGCCGCCGCCGCCCTACCGGTGTGGTTGCTACTGGCGCCTCGCGATTACCTGTCCACCTTCCTCAAGGTGGGCGTAGTGGTCATGCTGGCCTTTTCCATCGTTTCCCTTGCCCCCGAAGTCAAGATGCCGGCGCTAACAGAATTCGCGCACAATGGCTTGGGGCCGATCTTCAAGGGCGATCTGTTTCCCTTTGTGTTCATCACCATCGCCTGCGGTGCGATCTCGGGCTTCCACTCGCTGGTGTCCTCCGGCACCACGCCCAAGCTGCTGGCCAATGAAAAAGAGATCCGCATGATCGGCTACGGCAGCATGGCCATGGAATCTTTCGTGGGCATCATGGCGGTCATCGCCGCCACCGTGCTCGATCCGGGCGTCTACTTTGCCATCAACATCGATTTGGGCAAGTCCGCGGAGGAAACCGTCGCTGTCATTTCCGCCTGGGGCCCACAATTCCAAGTTAGCGTTGACCAGATGAAGACCCTGGCTAGCGAAATGGGTTTGCCTTCCCTGTTCGCCCGAACCGGCGGCGCGCCTTCGCTGGCGGTGGGAATGGCAGCCATTTTCAGTAGCACCTTCGGCGCCGGCCTGATGAAGTTCTGGTACCACTTCGCCATCATGTTCGAGGTGCTGTTCATCCTCACCACGTTGGACGCCGGCACCCGCGTCGGCCGTTTTATGCTGCAGGATCTCGGCAAGCACCTATGGCCGCGGTTCGGCGACGTATCTTCCTATCCGATGACGGTGCTTTCCAGCTTCATCTTTGTCGCCGCCTGGGGCTACTTCCTGTGGCAAGGCGTCACCGATCCCAAGGGCGGCATCCGCTTCCTGTGGCCGCTGTTCGGCATTTCCAATCAGCTGCTGGCGGGCATCGCACTCACCGTGGTCACCGGCATCCTGATCAAGATGGGGAAACGGCGCTACGCCTGGGTCACCGCTTTGCCACTGGCCTGGCTGGCCATCGTGTGCACGACGGCCGCAGCCACCAAGGTGTTCAGCCCCAATCCCGAGATCGGCTTCTGGGCGGGTGCCAATGCGCTCGTGGACAAACTTGCCCAGGACAGCATTCCCGCCGAGAAAGTGGCTGAGACTTGGACGCAAATCATTGCCTTCCGCATCGATGCGGCGCTGGCGCTGTTGTTTGCCGTGCTGCTATGGATCGTGATCGCCGACATGCTGCGCACCGCCTTGAAAGTGGCGCAAGGCAAACCGGTGTTACCGTTGTCCGAGTCGAACTATGTTTCCACTAAACTCGGGCCGATCGGCGCAACCTCCCGTGCCTAAGCCGGAGGAGCCAGATCTGTCAACGCTAGACCCATAGGTGACTAAGCGATGAAACGACCCTCTCGGCAAAAACTAACCGTGGCGGAACTGGAGGCCCTGCTGGCGCAGGCACCGGCTTCTGCCACCGACACGGGCGTGTTTTCGCGCGCGATGGCGGCCTCTGGCGGACAGCGATGTTCAATACCCTACTGTCCGGAGCCGCACGCGGTTGCACCAGAGCCGGTGAACCCGCCCTTTGTCTCGTTGCGGCAAGCGGGCGACGAGACCCGCAGTCCCCTGTGGCGTCTCACTCAGGGCGTTTGGCGGGGACTGTGGAACGCATGGGTGCTATTGCGCGAAGTGTCAGGGGATGCCGCCTATGAACGCTACCTTGCGCACATGTATTTGGCCCATCCCGGCCGGCCGGCGCTGACGCAACGGGAGTATTACCTGCGGCGCCTGGACCAGAACTGGAGCCGGATCGCGCGCTGCTGCTAGTCGAGCCCCTTTAGAACCCTTCCCTTCAGTAACGCCACCGAAGGACGAAAAGGGAGATACTCCTACACTGTCTCCTTAAATGTCCTCAGAGGGCCCGTTCAAAGACGCCAAAGCATTGATAGTTGACGGCTCATCCACGGCCCGTCACGGCATGCAATTGGCGTTGAACCATCTGGGGATCCGTAAGGTCGCGTCCGTGGCGCGAGTGTCCGATGCCAAACGCGTGTTGGCTCAGAGGACCTTCGACGTTGTCTTATGCGACTACCTCTTCGATCACGGCGCCACGGGGCGGGAGTTTTTTGAAGAACTGAGGCACACCCGAACCCTGCCACTTGCCAGCATCTTCATCATGGTGACTAGCGAAGCATCGCACTCGATAGTTGCGGGCGTGGCGGAGATAGCACCGGATGACTACCTGATAAAACCCATTACCGCCGTCCTCCTAGAAACCCGGCTGCTCAAGATCAAGGAAAAAAAGAACGCACTGGCCCATCTGTACGCGGCCTTCGAAAAGGAGGACTTTAAGGAAACTATCCAGGTCGGCAAAACCCTGCTGGCGCAACCACACTTTCCTTACAAAATGGATGCCTCGCGGTTCATGGCCCAAGCTTATCTGGCCTTGGAACAGGTTGATGAAGCGGTGGCGCTTTATGACAGCGTCCTGAAGAACAAGGCTATCCCTTGGGCGAGAGTCGGCTTCCATAAGGCAATGTCTGACACTGCTGCCAGCCAAACCTCGGCGTCGGCGTTACGTAATCTGGTTTCCGAGAACGCCCACTATCTGGACGCCTACGACAAACTAGCCCGTCTGCGCGCAAAGGAAGGCAAGTTCAGCGAAGCGCTGGAGGTCTACGAGCGGGCCCTCAAGGTCACTCCTAACGACACCGCCCGCCTGCAAGTCGCCGGACAACTTGCATTCTGCCTCGGCCGCCCCGATCGGGGCATTCCACTGTTGGATCGCGCCGTTCGCAACGGTGCCAATTCGCAGGCGCTGGATCGCCGATCTATGCTGCATCTGGCCATCATGCACTACGACAACTCAAACGCGTCCGACGTGTCTCGCCTCTCGGATCTTTTGCGCGACGCCCAGCAACGCGAGCCGGAGAACTTTCGAGTCTCAGTGCTATCCAGACTGGCGGCGGTGTGCAGC
>JANNFC010000468.1:0-2711 GCA_031379405.1 Betaproteobacteria bacterium
CGCGCGAACGCCAGCGCCAGGTTTCGCAGCGGAATGCCGTAAGTCGGGATCGAACAGCCATCGACGCCTTGGGTCGTCGCCGCCAGGTCGAAGCCGGTGGCGGCTTGCAGCGCGGCGCTCACTTCGCGCATCACGGGATGGTCGGGCGCCCCGTAGCCGTGGGCGTACTGGCGCAGGTTCAGGCCGCCGGCCTGGTCGTGCAATGCGCAGGCCAGGCACAAAAAGCCCGCGTGTTTGCCGGAGCAGTTGTTGTTCAGCGCCGTGGGCTCGCGGCGCTGCGCTGCGAGCGAGCGGACGGCAGTGTCCAGGTACGGCCAGTGCGTGCCGCATTCCAGCGCGTCAAGGTCCAGCCCGGCCTTGGCCAGCATGCGCGCCACCACCTGGGTGTGCGCTTCTTCGCCGTTGTGCGACGCACAGGCCACGGCCAGCTCTTCGTCGCCCAGGCCCAGTTGCTCGGCCGCGCCGCTTTCCACCAGCGGCAGCGCCTGCAGCACTTTCACGGCCGAGCGCGCAAAGATCGGCCGGTCCACGTCGCCCAGCGTGGCCAGTACCGCACCGTCACCGTCCAGCACCGCCAGCGCGCCGCGGTGGCTCGATTCGACCATGCCACCACGCAGCACTTCGACCAGGGTTGGGTTGCTCAGAGTGCTGCTCATGCGGTGCTCACGAATGCACCCAACTCCCCTGCCATGCGGGCGAGCGTTCGCGGGTGGATGGACATCATGTGCATCTCGACCACGTATTCACCATTGACCGCCCCTCCTTTCCGGCCCTACAGTTAGTCGCGCGGTACTAAATGGAACTGTCAGAACATTTTTCTTGAGGGGATGAAATGAATCGAAAGTCATGGCTCCTTCCATTGGGCTTGCTCGGAATTTGTTTGGCTGCAACTACATGGCCATTCTTGATGGCTTTATTCTATCCAAATATTAACCACAATGACGATATCGATAGCGCATTTCGGTATGGCTCTGTCTTACCGCGACTCGTGATGGGAGCTAGCGTTTCGAACATCAAGCGTGGAGATATAGTTCGCATAACTTACCCGAATGGTGAAATTTGGGACATGGAAACATCCGCTACGTGTAGTCCATATTCAAGTCTTCCATGCCCCTATAATTCCAGTGGAACAAAAGTTAGTTCTCCCACATCTCCTGGCACTCCAAGCAAGTACACCATATCCGTCGAAAAACAGAAGGAATCTGCAAGATGCTATGCGGGCGGTGGAACCTTTGGGTACATTCCAATTCCAACATCTTACTGGTCAACTTGGGGGTATACTGATTCGTTTGGAACAGTTAACATGTTCGGGCAATGGGTTACGACCGGATTTACATTGGTGGCTGTCTATTGGCCTTTGCCTTACCCAAGGATGTGTCCATAAAGTCGAGCGTCGCTTGCATCTCGATCGAGGTCTGGAATGTCGAGTAAATACTATATTATAGTGGCTGCCGTGGCTGCGACTGGTATGGGCGCATTTCTTGTTCTTTCTGGCCTGAAAGCGGATCCCTCCAATTCCATTGGCCCAGAGGAATCTCAGTCCCCTATGCGCAATATCCCGGCAATCGCGCAAGGCACCCTTGAGGCGGCCTCTGCGGCTCCGGCGCCGGTGCCGCGCCCGGAGTTGTCTTTGAGGGCTGCTGATTTCCAGGGCGAAACTTTCGCCTTGTTGGGCAGCGGCATAGCCAGCATTTTCGATGTCTTCAAGGCTGGAGTTCGTTCTGGGATTCAGGAGAGGGAATATCTCGCGTATCTAGCCTATGACGCGTGCCTTTCGTACGTTCACCCGACCTCGACACCGCTCGAGAAGCCATTTCCCGACGGTGACTCCATGCGAAGAGCGCAAGCGATCAAGGCACAGATGAAGATTCGGTGTGAGGGATTCGTCACTTTGCGTACCGAAGACTTGCTGCGCATGGGTCGCGAGTTGCGGGAGCGCATGATCTCCGACGAGATGGTTTTTTCGACCAACTATGCGGGCATGCCTCGATCGCCCACGGATGACGACGTGAAACGTGCAGGGGATCGGCTTTCGGACGTGTTGACACGTTACGGGCCGGTGGCTCTGCTATCGAATTCCGGAAACCTCGTCCATTGGCTGTTGGAGGTTGGCCGGAATCGTCCCGACGTCAAGATGGAGAGTTCTCTCAGGGAGGAGCCCGGAACACTCACTGACGCTGCCAACGTTGCAATCTGCTTTGCTGGATTCGATTGCTCAGCGAGCAGCGCGTTGTACGGCATCTCGTGCGGTGCGCATCACGATTGCGCGTCCAGTATGGAGGAGGCAATTCTGGCGACGGCGGGTGACAAGCGCGTGCGCACCCTCTTCCAGGCCAAGGTGATCGCTGATGCTTTCGTCAGGCGCGACCCGACGCCGCTGGGGTTGCCAGTGAGGTAATTCCCGGCTGGAAGTCCGATCGGGGACGACGGCTCAGGTAGCGCCGACGAACGCGCGCAACTCCTTGGCCATGCGGGCCAGCGACTGCTGGTGGATGTACATCATGTGCCCCGCTTCGAAGTAGCTCACGCTGATATTCTTCAACTGCCCATCGCGCAAGCCCAGGTGGCTCAGCGTGTAGTCGCCGGCCGCGTGCGGCGTGGCCAGGTCGTAAATGCCGCTGGCCACGTAGACGCGCATGTGCGGGTTGGCGTGCATCGCGCCGCGCAGGCTGGCGCCGACGTTGACATAGCGGTTCTCGAAGTCCTTCCAC
>JANNFC010000112.1:0-4065 GCA_031379405.1 Betaproteobacteria bacterium
AACCGGCGTTTCTATCCAATGACCGCATTCAACTCTATCTTGGGAATTGCGGCACATGCCTCGGCACCTACCTACGAGACACTCTACAGCGGCGAGTGGACTCACCCGATAGCATGATTGGCAACAAACCGGATAGGCAAGCTTACTACTACTACGTATAGACCTGACCCCTTTCTTTCTCTTTCTTTTCCTCAGGTTCGCGACGACGGGTCCCGGCGCAAAGCCCATCCACTCAGATGTTGGAGATTTTCAGGAAAGCTGGTCTAACAAAGCCTTGGCTTCTTTCAGGTCCTTGGTGTCGAAACCCTCGGTGAACCCGTTGTAGATCGGGGCGAGGAGATCGTAGGCTCCATTGCGTTTGCCCTGTGATTGCCACAGACGTGCGAGCGCGCAAGCTGTGCGAAGTTCGATTAACCGGTTAGGGTATTTCCGCGTTTCAGACAGTGCGGTACTGAACCACTCCTCCGCGACAACTTCTTCGGCGCTAGGGTCGAGGGTTTCCGTCACACCCCGGCCGTAGGCAAGTAAGGAAAGATAAAACACATCGCCTGTGTCCTCGCAGTCCTTGCGGCCTTTCGCGATCTCGCGCCGGGCCTCTTCGAATCGGCCCAGGTGCGCCAGCGCAATAGCCTGGTACGCGCGGATGTAGCCTTCGGCGCTTCGTGCTCCAGTGGACTCGAGGTGCTGAACGGCTTGCGTGAGACGCTCGCGCGCAAACTCATAGCGCCCGTTGTGAATCGACACGACTCCTTCACTCACCATTGCCCAACCCTTGAAAAACGGCAGGCTCTGAGTTTCGCAGACTTCAATACACTGCCGGCAGAGATCCAACGCATCTTCGGACTCGGCGATTTCGGCTAGCATCGAGGAGATCATCCCGGTAGCCAGGGCGAGGCTCAGGGGATGAGAGATCGCCTTGGAATGATCGATTCCCAATCGGGCATACTGGCGTCCCTGGTCGAGACAGCCGGACTCCAGGCTCGTCAAGCTCAGCCAGACATAGGCGATCGTCTTCGCATCTTGGCCCAGTGTGTTGACGAATCGAAAATGTTTCTCCTTATCGTAGTGCTCGACGACAGATTCCAGGAGAGCGCGGCTACGCTCAAGTTGCGCGACGTGCCTCAAGACCGCTCCGAGACCCACATTCGCGAAGAGCAACCTGTCGACGTCCCCCGTTTGTTCCGCCAGTGCAGCAAGCCTCTCAAAGATGGCTAAGGTCTTCGGATAATTCGCCAAGACCCAAGCGTGCATGCCAACGCCCCAGGACGCACGGAACAACAGGTCTTCGTCCGTGATCTGGTCGAGCAGCGCTTCAACGCGCGCGAACATTTGGGCCGCGGGTATCGAGGCATAGCCCGCGGTGGCGAACTGACAAAACCCTCCTGTGACAAGCAGAGTAACTTCGAGGTTGGCTCGATGGTCAGCGGCGATCCGATCAACAATGGCGAGACCTTGTTCTACATGGCTCAAGGCTTCTTGGTAACGGGAGGCTGCCGCCGCACTCTGCGCGGCCACAATCCATTGCGGAATCGCCGCGTCGATCAATCCTGCCTTGGTCAAGTGCAACGCCAGCAACTCGGGTTGAGCCTTTACGGTCTCGGCGAATTGGTCCTGCAACACCCGGGCGATCTTGCCGTGCAGATCTTGGCGTCTGGTATTCAGCAGACTGTCGTACGCGGCATCTTGAACGAGAGCGTGTTTGAAACTATAAGTGGCTTCGGGGATGTTCCCCCTTCTGAAGGCCAGCCCCGATTCAGTGAGTTGGTGGAGGGCTGTATTGAGATTCGACTCACTCATCGGCGCCACCGCTGAGATCAGGTCATAGCTAAACTCCCGCCCAATGACCGCCCCGATCTGCGCTACCTCCCTCACGAGGGCATGGCGGTCCAGCCTGGCCATCAAGGAGTCCCTAAGCGTGGTGGGAATCGCAACCTGCGTGGCGGGGTTTACATACTCATACCGATCGGAGATCATTTTCAGATTCCCCGACTCCAGGATCGCCTTGGTGAGTTCTTCCACAAACAGCGGGACCCCATCGGTTTTGGCAATGATCCGATCGAGCAGATCTTGGGGCAGGGCTTTGCCCTGGGTAATTCTCGACACCATCGCACTGGCCTGGGTCTTGGTGAGCCGGGACAGCGCGAGCGCGCTCACATGGCCATGGGAGATCCATTTGGGTTGAAACTCCGGACGGTGGGTGATCAGGATCACCACTGGCACATCCTTTACCCGGTCGATCAATAAATCCAGTACCTCCAAGGAGGTGGGATCGGCCCAGTGGGCATCCTCGAACAACATCAATGTGGGACATTTACGCGCGCTTGCTTCGGTCAGATCCACCAAGCAGCGAACACTTTCTTCCTTGAAGCGCTGCGGCGTCATGGAGATTGGTCCGTAGCGATCCTCGCAGGGGATGGATAGAACAGAAGCGATAAAGCGTACGTCGGACAGCGGAAGCGCGTAATGCCTCGACATCCGCGCCTCGAGCTTGTCCAGTTTGGAAGATGCTGATTCCTCCCGGCCAAACTTCAACTCCCGTTCCAAGGTTTGGATGGTGGGATAAAAAGCGCTGTTGGAGTAGTAGGGAGAGCACTGAAAGCGCAGCGTGGTTTCGAGTTCTTCTCCCAACCGATCGTGCAGGGCGCTCAAGATGCGGGACTTACCAATTCCCGGTTCGCCAGATAGGAGCACCACTTGACCTTCGCCCTCGCGGGAGCGCAGCCAGCGATCCAGTAGTAGACCGATCTCCAACTCCCGTCCCACTAGAGGCGTGAGCCGTCCGCCTGTGGCAGCATCGAAGCGGCTCACCGCACCCCCAAATCCCAGCACTCGGTAGGCGTGCACGGGTTCGATAATACCTTTGAGTGTTATCGCACCAAGATCGAAGAACTCGAAGGACGTGCCCAGGAGCCGGTGCGTGGAAAGTCCGATCACGATTTCATCGACGCCGGCCACGCCTTGAAGACGAGCGGCGAGGTTGGGTGTCTCGCCCACGGCGAGCTTTGGCACCGAGGCATCTCCCGCGCCGGTTTCTCCCACCACGACTGGCCCTGTGGCGATGCCGATGCGCACTTGCAGCTTGGAGCCGCTTTTCCCCTCTCCCTCGGTCCCTTTACCACCAAGCCCGCCAGGAGAGAAATGCAAAGCGCTGCCCTTGATCCGGGACACCGCCTGAACGATTTCCAATGCCGAGCGCACCGCACGCTCCGCATCGTCCTCGTGGGCACGAGGAAAGCCGAAGTAGACCATCAACCCATCGCCCAAGTACTGCGCCACATGGCCATCGTATTTCTCGATCACATCGCGGCACGTTTGCTGATAGGACTGCATCAACTCGCGTAACCGCTCGGGATCGAGTTGCTGCGACAAGGAAGTCGAACCCACCAGATCGCAGAATAGGATCGTGAGTTGGCGGCGCTCGGCTTGAGCGACCGGCGAGATCCCAGAAAGACCACGGGTATCGGATGTGATCCCAGGGGTCTCTCGCGCCGCGGAATCCAACTTCGCCACCGCGGCGCGGAATCGTTTTCGGTCGCCGAGGTTAAGACCCAGTTCACGCAGGTCCGCTTCCGTCAGTGTGTGCGCGACATCGAGATCAACGCCATTGGTTGCGAACGTGCGCGCATGCGCTTCTAACCCGATACTGCGCAACCATGCATCCATCGTCATCAGTTTGCGCCCCGTGCCTAGCGAACAAAAGATGAGTCCGAACTCAGAGCCCGAACTCAGAACTCAGAGGTGCGGCTCGGCCGCCGCCTCTTGTTCCAACTTCGCGTAATCCCGCATGTGCTGCATCATGGAAGATTTATTGTAGCGCACGCGGCCGGTCTGTCGCAGCGTTTTGAGACACTTGATTTGATGTATGCGATGCAGTGATGCTATGATGCAGATGTGCGCACGACCATCGACCTGCCCGAGGATCTCCACGCAATCGCGACGTCCCTCGCTCATGATCGCGGTTGCACGTTGAGCACCGCCGTCGTCGATCTCCTGCGTCGGGCTCTCGGTCCCGCGACCCAGGTGGAGATGGTCGATGGTCGCACCGGCTTTCCGCTCCTGGCCTCC
>JANNFC010000114.1:0-13874 GCA_031379405.1 Betaproteobacteria bacterium
CTCATGGGGCGCGTGGTCGAGCCCGGTCGCTTTGCCAACTGGATTGCACCCCCCGAACGGGGGATCAACAACTTGCCGGTGGATTTTCAGTACGTGCGCTTCAACTAGGCAGTCCCTCGTTTGAGCAGTGGACGGGCAGTCCCGCCTGCACCGGAAGGACAATGATCGTAAGATGGGTAAGGCGCGCCTTTGTCGCCGTAACGCACCGCTTCTTCTCGCTCGGACTTTAGACGCTAGCCCACAAAAAAACAGCGGAAGCCGGTGAGGGCTTCCGCTGAAATTTCTGGCGCTGGTTAGATCGAGAGATCAGCCCAGCGCTTGAGTCCCGTCGAATGATTAGATCGGCTTGACTTGCGCGGCCTGTTTGCCTTTGGGGCCAGTCTTGACCTCGAAGGTGACGCGCTGCTTCTCTTGCAAGGACTTGAAACCCTTGGAGTCGATTTCGGAGAAATGGACGAAGAGATCTTCACCGCCCCCATCGGGGGTGATAAAGCCAAAGCCCTTGGAATCATTGAACCACTTAACGGTACCAGTCGTAGACATACTATAAAGCTCCACACGAAATAAAGATTGTCGAGGTGCGAACACCCCGTGGGTGCAGACGAATCAAGGAAGGTAACCGGGAGAGACTCGAGACGCGCCGAGTGGGGACCAGAATCAATCATCACACGGGGTACTAGGGACCAGAGGAAACAAAGCTTGAAACGAACGCGCGCGCACCTTACACCCGTTTCCTGGGAATGGCAAAAGGTTTTTATATCAAAGGCGTGAGGCTGGGAGCAGGGCAAATCGCCCGCAATCGGCATGCAAGCGGATATTCAAGCGTCATTTGCAAGGATGGTTCTGTACACTGTATACAGAATTCCATGCTAGCATGCGTCCATGGCATTGGAATCCCTTATGTCCCTTATGTCCCTAATGTCCTTTATGTCCCTCATGCCCTTTTGTCCTTTATGTCTCTTAGATCCCTTACCTCCCTTACCTCCCTTATTCTCGAACCCGATCTGACTGACCGCGTCTACAGCGCGATTCAACAGGCGATCATCGCCGGCGACCTGTCGCCGGGGTCGCGGCTCACCCAAGAGGAGTTGGCGGAGAAGCTCGCGGTCTCCAGGCAACCCGTTCTGCAAGCTCTCAGGCTGTTGAAAAGAGACGGGTTTGTGGTGGATGCGCCGTCTAAGACCGCATTCAGCGGGACGGCGGCGCGTGCCTCACGTGGCTTGATGGTGAGCGCGCTGGATGCGGCCATGATTCGGCATGTGTACCAAGTTCGTGCGGCATTGGATGCCCTCGCGGCGCGACAGGCAGCGGGACTGCGGGCGCAGTTACCCCAATCGTTGATAAAGCGCGGCCGCAAGGCTGCGCTTGGCAAAAGCATTGTGGAAATGATCGACGCGGACGTGGCTTTTCATGACGCCATCTATGCCGCGTCCGGCAACCCCCTCATCTCCGAGTCCGCCCACCGGCATTGGCATCCCATTCGACGCGCCATGGGAGCGGTGTTGCGCTCCGTTGGCGCGCGTGAGTCCGCTTGGGACGAACACGACGCCATAATGAAAGCCATCGCCCGCGGCGACGACGCCCGCGCCGAACGCCTGATGCGCGAGCATGGCGAAAGGGCGGGCGGCCTTCTCGCGGAGCGCATCGCGGCGAGTGCGCCACCGAACACATCACCCTTAAAGCAATGGCAGAAGGAAACGGCATGAAACTCACCCCACCTCAAATTGAACAATTTAATCGCGACGGCTATCTGTTTTTTCCCAGCCTGTTCTCGCCCGCAGAGATGAATCCGCTCATAGAGGAAGTTCCTCAGATCTTCGCCCAGCACCGGACGGAGAATGTGCGCGAGAAAGGCGGAGACGCGGTAAGAACCGCCTTCGGCGTACACATGTACAACAAGCCCTACGCCAAGTTGGCGCACCATCCGCGCATGGTGATCCCGGTGGTGGAACTGTTTCAAGAGCAGGTCTACATGCACCAATTCAAGATCAACGGCAAGGCGGCCTTCGACGGCGACGTGTGGCAATGGCACCAGGATTTCGGTACTTGGCATAACGATGATCAGATGCCGGAGCCGCGCGCCATGAACGTCGCCATCTTCCTGGATGAAGTGAACGAGTTCAACGGGCCGCTCATGTTCATTCCCGGCAGCCAAAAACTAGGTGTCATCGAAGCGCACTACGATCGATCGACCACCAGCTATCCGCTGTGGTCTATTACCAACGATACGATCGCCCGCCTGGTCGAGCGCGGCGGCATCGTTGCACCCAAAGGTCCGGCGGGCTCGTTGATCATGTTTCATTCGTGCCTGGTGCACGCGTCTTCGCCTAATCTTTCGCCTTGGAATCGCAACGCGGTCTATCTGAGTTTGTGCGCGGTGTCCAACCACATTCGGGCCTTCAAGCGGCCAGGCTACATCGCACAGCGTGACTTCACCCCGATCGCGTGCTTGCCCGATGATTGTCTGCTGAGGGACTACGACGTGACCTTGCCTTGGAAGGATGGCACGCCGCAAGACGAATTGAATGGGATGCTGAAAGCGGCCTAGGACCAACCATGAACCTTTACGCAAAATTGCGCGAACGCGCGGCGCAGGGTAGGCCCCTGCGTATCGGCTTGATCGGTGCGGGAAAGTTCGGCGCGATGTATCTGGCTCAGGTACCCAAGACGCCCGGTGTGCATCTGGTGGGCATCGCCGATCTCGCGCCCGAGAACGCGCGTGCAAATCTGCAAACAGTGGGATGGCGCAGCGAGCAGTATTCGGCACCCTCGCTCGACGCCGCATCGAAGTCCGGCGCGACGCACGTTTCCGACGACTGGGAGCGATTGGTGTCCCATCCCATCATCGACATCATCGTGGAGGCGACCGGACATCCGCTCGCTGCCGTCGATCACGCGCTGGCCGCCTTCAAGAACAAGAAACACGTGGTCATGGTGACAGTGGAAGCCGATGCGTTTTGCGGACCCCTGCTTGCCAAGCGCGCGCAAGAGGCGGGCGTGGTCTACAGCTTGGCCTATGGCGATCAGCCCGCGCTGATTTGTGATCTCGTCGATTGGGCGCGTGGCGCCGGATTCGATGTGGTAGCTGCGGGACGTGGCCACATATGGTTGCCGCTCTTTGCCCAGTCCACCCCGGAAACGGTGTGGGGCTACTACGGATTGACACCGGAGCAAGCGAGAATCGGTGGACTCAATCCCAAGATGTTCAACTCTTTCCTGGATGGCTCCAAGCCTGCGATCGAAAGCACGGCGGTATGCAATGCCACCGGACTGGTCGCACCCCCGAACGGACTCACCTTTCCTCCCGCATCGGTGGATGACATCCCATTCGTGTGCCGGCCCATGAGCGAAGGCGGCGTGCTGCATCAGAAGGGTCAGGTCGAGGTCATCTCATCGTTGGAGAAGGATGGCCGTGTTATTCCCTACGACATCCGCTTCGGTGTCTTTGTCGTGTTCGAAGGTGACACTGAGTACATTCGCAACTGCTTCAAGGAATACATGGTGCGCACCGATCCGAGTGGGCGCTACGCATGCCTCTACAAGCGCTGGCACTTGATTGGTCTGGAAGTGGGGATCTCGGTGGCATCCGTTGGCGTTCGCGGTGAGGCCACCGGTTGCGCGACGGGCTTCCGCGCCGACGTGGTTGCATCCGCCAAAAGAGATCTGAAAGCCGGTGAAACGCTCGACGGCGAAGGTGGCTACACCGTGGTGGGCAAACTTATGCCCGCGGATGCTTCTCTGCGTATCGGCGGACTGCCGCTTGGACTCGCTCACGGGTGGAAGGTGGTGCGCCCCGTATCCGCCGGTCAGCCGGTTCGCTGGCAGGACGTGGCGGTGGATGAAACCAACATCGCGGTTCGCATACGGCGTGAGATGGAGCACTTGTTCGGTTCCGAGAAGTCAACCGCCGCCGCGTGATGTCGCTTATTCGCTCTCCCCGCCTGGTGAGAGGGCGGGGCTGAGGGGCGATTCTCAGACTTCGGTGCGTAGAGAACGGACCCTACAAAGACTCTATCCGTTGCACCATGCGTTTGCGCTGCTCGTCGTTGGGTATTCTGCCAAATCCCGCGCTCAAGTTATCCTTTGCATGATGGGGCTTGCTGGTGGCCGGAATGACGCACGTCAACGCGGGATGCGCGATGATGTATTTCAAGAAGAATTGCGCCCAAGTGGAACAATCGAACTCGCGCGCCCACTCCGGAACATCCTTTCCCTTTACGCGACGAAACAGATTGGCTTGCGCAAAGGGACGGTTGGCGATCACCGCCACGCCTAACTCTTGCGCCAAGGGTAGTACGCGCTGCTCCGCCTCGCGCTCGGCGATGGAGTAATTGAGCTGCACGAAATCATACGCCTTTGATTTGAGCAAGGTCTCCAAATCGTCGTACGCGCCCGCGTGATAGTGGGTGATGCCCACATAGCGCACGCGACCTTGCCCTTTCCATTGCTTCAGCGTTGCCGTATGCGTGCGCCAATCGACCAGATTGTGGATCTGCATGAGATCCATGCGGGAGATCCGCATGAGTCGGAACGATTCTTCCATCTGATGCATGCCTGCCTCCTTGCCGCTGACCCAGACTTTGGTGGCATAGAACAGCTGTTTTTCTACGCCGGCAAGCGCCGCGACTTCCCCGATGGCTGTTTCAGCGCGGCCGTACATAGGTGAACTGTCGATAAGTTTTCCGCCTTGTTCGACCATAACCCGCATCACTTCGCGAAGCGGCGCTTGCTGCGCTGCACTGGCTCCGATATCGAAAGCTTGGTAGGTCCCCAAGCCAATCACGGGCAGCAGCTCTCCCGAGTTGGGAATCCTTCTCTGCAACATGGTCGAGCTTTGCGCGTGAGAGTTGGCTGGAATGCTTGTGCTCATAAGTACTCCTAGGCTCATCATCGATTTTATGGCGTCGCGACGTGAGCGCATGATGGCGAACTGGATTGCGAAAGTCGAGCATGAGTTTTGACCAGCCATCCGCCCAAGAGCGCCCACAGGATGGCTGCGCCGGCGGCGACGAGCGCCAGCCCGGAAAGGCCAAGGCCCTTCAATCCTTCGAACAGCCAGGCACTGGCTGAATCTCCGGTTCGATAAACGGCGGTATCCATGAAGTTCTTGGCTTTGTATTTCTCTACCCGAGACAGCGAATTGAACAATATCTCGCGCGCCGGTTTCGTAATGGCGAACTCACCCGCGCGGCGCGTGATGCCGAACACAGCCAACACCATCAGAACCGGATCGAAGGCCAAGGCGAGATAGCCCATCACGGAAATGAGCGGTATCAATACCAGCCCCGCCGCCAGCCCCACCCACTTCAGCAGGCGGCTGAACACGAATATCTGCACGACAAGAGTCAAAGCGTTGGTGGCCAGGTCCATGGTGGCGAACAGCGCCGTGCGTTGGCGTGGGTCCGTATAGGACACGGACATGATGTGTTGTTGTTGAAAATAAAGAAAGGTCGAGAGCGCGCTGTAGAGCAACACGAATCCGCAGATTGCCAGCAAATAGCGGGAGGTGAAGACAAGCTTCACGCCGTCCCATATGTCTCCGCCGATGGCTTCGGCTTCTTTTGCGCGGTGCCCCTGCCGAGTGCGTGCCCAGCGACCTAGATGGAAGATGCAGCCTATCGCCAACGTCAAAAATATCGCTGACAGCAGCAGCAAATTCGGCACGCCAAGTGGTTTGGCCAATACCGCCGAGAGGGCTGGGCCGGTAATTGCCCCCACACTGCCTCCGGCCGCGATCAATCCATAGGTGCGCTTGGCTTGCTCGGTGGAAAACAGATCGGCCATGAAGCTCCAGAAAACTGAAACCACGAACAGATTAAACACACTCACCCACACAAAGAAAGCCTTCGCCGTATCCGCGACCGCACTACCATGCGAGAACAGCGCGTAGAACACGAGCAAGTTGGCCGCAAAAAACAGATACACCGCTGGTAACAGCCGCTCACGCGGAAATCTGGAAGATAACCAGCCGAACACCGGGACCACCAGCAACATGGTTACCAAAGTCGCGGTAAAAAGCCACGGTAGACTTTTGAGGCCTGCCTGAATGCCCATTTCGTCCCGCACGGGGCGCAACACGTAGTACCCGCAGAGTAGACAGAAGAAATAGCCGAAGGAGCCGATGACGGCGGGCCACTCATCGTGTTTGACGAGCGCGAGGCGGTCTAGGATCGATGTCTTATCGGGGGTGTCCATTTGGGCATCTATAGTAGCCTCATTGTTCACCAATCCGCCTTCCGTCATGCCAAGGAAATCGGCACCGATGCAATTGGATTGTGACCGGCAGCGCCTAGGTTGCTCTGGATCCAGCGAGAAACGCGCAAGGGCATCGCACGATGCGTTAGCATCGCGCTGGAGTTCGTAACTCCTGGTGGAAACCCGTACTTCACTCAAACCCTATGACCATTACCGAAAGTGACGTGCACGCGGCGGCCTCGGCGATCGCAAGCCGCCTCATTCGGACTCCGTGTCTGCGCTCCAGGACGCTGTCGGAAATGACGGGCGCGCAGGTGTTTCTCAAGTTTGAGAATCACCAGTTCACCGCCTCCTTCAAGGAGCGCGGTGCCCTGAACAAGCTGCTGTCACTCACGCAGGTACAGCGCGAAAAGGGCGTGATCGCGGCGTCCGCCGGCAACCACGCTCAGGGTTTGGCATATCACGCCAAACTCCTCGGCATTCCGGCGGTGATCGTCATGCCGCGCTATACACCCGGCGTGAAGGTGGTGCACACGCGTGGACACGGCGCGGAGGTCATCCTCCATGGTGATGTATTCGACGAAGCGCGCACTCATTCCGCGCAACTAGCCAGTGAGCGCGGCTTGACCATGGTGCACCCGTACGACGACGCGCAAGTCATAGCAGGCCAGGGGACCGTCGCTCTGGAAATACTCGATACGCAACCGGATCTGGATGCGCTGGTGGTACCGGTTGGCGGTGGTGGACTGATCGCCGGCATGGCGGTTGCGGCCAAGGGTGTTAAACCCGGTATCGAAATTTTCGGCGTGGAGACCGAGCGTTTTCCTTCGATGTATTGTGCGCTCAAGGGCGAACCGACGCAGTTCGGTACCAATACCATCGCGGAAGGCATCGCGGTCAAGCAGCCCGGTGCCCTGACACTGCCGATCGTGCGCAGCCTCGTGAATGAGATGTTTCTCGTGGACGAGGGCGCCATCGAGCAGGCCATCGTTCTGCTGCTCGAAATCGAGAAGACGGTGGTGGAAGGCGCGGGCGCTGCCAGTCTAGCTGCTGTACTGAAGTACCCCGAGCGCTTTCGCGGCAAGCGCGTGGGGCTCGTCCTCTCCGGCGGCAATATTGATCCCTTGATGCTGGCTGACTTGATCGAGCGCGGTATGGTGCGCACGGGGCGCCTGACTCGCCTTACCGTGCAGTTGCGCGATCTCCCCGGTTCGGTCGCGCTGGTGACCAAATGCCTTGCCGAGCACAACGCCAACATCGACGAGATTTACCATCAGCGCGCTTTCACCAATTTGCCGGTACAGACGGTTGAAGTAGACTTCGTGTTGGGGACCCGAGATCACGAACACGTACAACAGGTGCTTAAGGCCTTGTCTGCCTTGGGCATCAAGGCTGAGCTGCACAACGATTAAGGAATGCATATGACTCGACTCCCGCTCATTGAAGAGAGTGAGGCGCCTAGCGACCTCGTCGCCCGCATCAAACGTGAGCGAGGCGGGAAGTTTCTCGCGCTCTATCGTATCCTGGCGTACAGCCCAAAAGTTGCTGAAGCGTGGTTGCAGTTCTTCACCGTAATTCGCCAGCAATGCGGCCTCGATGCGCGCTATCGCGAGTTGGCCATCATGGCCATCGCCAAGCTCAATGGTGCGCGCTATGAATTCGAGCAGCACATCCCATTCGCTTTGCGTGCCGGCATAACGCAGACTCAGCTTGATCACATTGAGAGCTGGCGTGCTTCAGCGGAGTTTTCCGAGGCTGATAAAGCGGTACTTGCTTATACCGAAGCCATAACTCGCGATGTCAGGGTTCCGGATGATGTCTTCGCTGGGGTTCGGGGGAAGTTTGACGAGAAGACTCTTGTCGAATTGACCGCCACCATTGGTGGCTACAACATGGTGTCTCGATTCCTGGAGGCGATGGAAGTGCATCAGGAGTAGGAAGGCAACCGCTTTTGTGGGACAGGATGAACGGGATGAAAACCTAAAGGCCAAAGCGCAAAGCTGTCGGCGGATTCCTTCGCAAGCGCGCGGGAAATCCGCCGTCCATAGAAGCGTGTGCAGGACATAGGACGAGTCCGCGCGAATTTTACCGAGTCGGCTCCAGGTCCAGGCGAACGATGTCGTTGACGTGATTCATTGCCTTCGGATAGCGCACCAGTACGAGGGGATCGTGCCCCGGGATAACGTGGTCCGGCGATTCCGCGAGTGCCACCAAACGGCGATGGCCATCGAGCATGTCATGCACGTTGTAGACGATGGGAAAGGGGCGGCCTTGCTGCATGTTGGCGTAGAAGTGACTGGCATCGGATGCCAGCACCACCCAGCCGCGTTGCGTCCACACGCGAACGGCTTGCAGGCCCTTGGTGTGGCCGCCAATGCGGTGGACACTTACACCGGGGGCGATTTCCTCGTCGCCGTCGTGAAACTGCACCTGACCTGCGAAGTTGCGCCGAATAAGCGTATGCACATCTTCCGGTTCGATGGCGTGGCGGAATATGCCATGCGTCATGCAGCGCCCCGTGACGAACTCCACTTCGGCATCTTGTACGTGCAAGCGTGCTGCAGGGAACAGATCGAGATTGCCGGCGTGGTCGTAGTGCATGTGGGTCACGATCACGTCCTTGACGCGCGCGGCATCGATTTCCACGTGACGCAGGCCCTCTGGTACCGGCCGGGTGATGGTGCGATGCCGAACGTCAGCCACTTCCTGGCGGAAACCTGTATCCACCAGGAAAGTCCGTTGCGCACCAACCACGGCCCACACGAAAAAGTCGATGGGCATAGGGCCGTCGTGTTCATCGCCGCCGATGAAGTTTTCGCTCGCTAGACGCTGGTGAAAGCCGTACTTGATGGCGTAAATCTTGTAGGGTTCTGGTGAGGGCACTGCGATCTCCTCCGGGATAGTCATGCGAGGATATAGTAGTTCGTCCTGGTCGAGGTCGGCAATGGGCAATGGGCAACGCGGATGATAAGCGGATGACGGTGCAAGGGTCCCATTCGCCGCATTCACCCTACAGAAGCAGTGTGTTGCCGGCTATGCGTGTTACTTTTGCCGCGCCTTGGCCATTGCCAGTGCGAAGGCGCCGGAAAGTTGCGGCGGGTTGGGTTTCGCAGCGGGCTTGAGATTGGGTTTGGATGACGGGCGAGCGCCGCGATCGGGGGCGGTGGAGCGTGGTTTGTCGGGGGCCGCAGGGGTATCGCCCGTCTTCATGCTGAGTGCGATGCGCTTACGCTTCTCATCGACTTCGATCACCTTCACCCGTACCACGTCGCCGGCTTTCACCACCTCGCGTGGATCCTTGATGAATTTGTCGCTCATGGCGGAGATGTGCACGAGGCCGTCCTGGTGCACGCCGACGTCGACGAAGGCTCCGAAGTTGGTCACGTTGGTGACCACGCCTTCCAGCAGCATGCCCGCTTGCAGGTCTTTTAGACCTTCAACGCCTTCCTTGAAGTTCGCTGTTTTGAATTCCGGCCGAGGATCGCGCCCGGGTTTCTCCAGCTCACGCAGAATGTCGGAGATGGTTGGGATGCCAAACTGCGCGTCGGCATAGCGCGTTGGATTGAGCTTTTTCAAGACCGACACATCGCCGATGACGGACTTCACGTCGCGCTTGATATCAGCCAGGATGCGCTCCACGACAGGATAGGCTTCCGGGTGCACGGCGGAGGCGTCCAAGGGATTGTCCCCGTCCATGATGCGTAGAAACCCGGCGGCCTGTTGAAAGGTTTTCTCGCCGAGTCTAGCGACCTTGAGCAATCCTGCGCGCGTCGCGAAGGCGCCATGGTTGTCTCGATGCGCCACGATGCTGTGCGCGATGCTTGCGTTCAAACCGGACACGCGTGCCAGTAGGGCGTAGGAGGCCGTATTGAGATCCACGCCCACGGCATTCACGCAATCCTCGACGACTGTGTCGAGCGTGCGTGCAAGTTTGGGTTGGTTGACGTCGTGCTGGTACTGACCCACGCCGATGGCCTTGGGTTCGATCTTGACAAGTTCTGCCAAAGGATCCTGCACTCGGCGAGCGATAGAGACAGCCCCCCGCAGTGAAACGTCCAAGTCGGGAAACTCACGCGCGGCCAGATCCGAGGCGGAATAAACGGAGGCGCCGGCTTCGCTCACCACCAACTTGTGTAGTTTCAATTGCGGATGCGCTTTGATGAGGTCTGCCGTTAGCTTGTCCGTTTCGCGCGAGGCGGTGCCGTTGCCGATGGAGATCAACTCCACCTTATGTTTCTCGGAGAGCGCCGCGAGCTCGGTGATCGCCTGCTCCCATTGGTGGCGTGGCGCATGCGGATAGATGGTGGAGGTGGCGACCAACTTTCCCGTGCAATCCACCACTGCCACCTTGACTCCGGAGCGCAAGCCTGGGTCCAGACCCATGGTGGCGCGAGGGCCGGCGGGTGCGGCGAGCAGCAGGTCCTTCAAATTCATGCCGAAGACGCGAATGGCTTCCGCCTCCGCTTTCTCGCGCAGTTCCGTGAGCAGTTCGGTTTCCAGTGAGAGCGATATTTTCACGCGCCATGCCCAGCGCACGCTATCTTGCAGCCAGCTATCCGCCGCGCGGCCTTGTTGCGCGATCTGGTGACGAGCGGCGATGCGCGCTTCACAGGCATTGAGCGGCGCGTCCCATTTTGGTTTTTCCTCTTCGCCGTCCAGTCGCAGCGAGAATTGCAGTACTTCCTCGCGGCGTGCGCGAAACAAGGCGAGGGCACGATGCGACGGAATGCTGCGATAGTTCTCCGAGTAGCTGAAGTAATCCGAAAATTTGGCGCCCGCTTCTTGTTTGCCCTCGGTCACTTTCGACTTCAGCACGGTGTTGGCTTTGCAATGCCCGCGCAGGGCGCCGATGAGGTCAGCGTCTTCGGCGAATTTCTCCATAAGAATTTGGCGTGCGCCATCCAACGCCGCCTTGATGTCAGCGACGCCCGGATTGTCGCCATCTGCGGTGGTGAAGGGCGGTTTGATGTATTGCGTGGCTTGCTCCTCGGGAGCAAGCGTGGGATTCAATAACAGCGTTTGCGCCAGGGGTTCCAATCCGGCTTCGCGCGCGATTTGCGCCTTGGTACGGCGCTTGGGCTTGTGGGGCAGGTACAAGTCTTCCAATCTTGCCTTTTCCTGGGCCGCGTCGATTTGTGCGCGCAATTCGGGTGTCAACTTTCCTTGTTCTTCGATGGAAGTAAGGATAGTGGCGCGGCGCTCTTCCAGCTCGCGAAGGTAGTGTAGGCGCTCCTCCAATGTTCGCAGTTGGGTATCGTCGAGCCCGCCCGTGGCTTCCTTTCGATAGCGCGCGATAAAGGGCACGGTGGCGCCTTCGTCTAACAGCGCGATGGCCGCTTGTACTTGGGTCTCGCGCGCGGCGATTTCGGAGGCAATGCGAGGGACGATAGCAGGAACGACGGAATGTGTGATCGGCATGGATGCGTAGTGATAGAGTGCTTCTGGAAAAACGGCGTGCAATATACACGTCGAGTGTACCGCGCGCACGGTAGTGCGAATATGCACCACCTGAATGCGTGTCGCACTCGAACGCGATACCGAGTGGTCCCGCCACTTCCCCTACCCCTGCGATGCCAGCGCTTCATTTTGGTTCCGGCTTCGCCGGCTTAGGGAGGGGCAGCTTGGACAGGACAAATTTGTTCTCCATCTTAACGTGAGAGGGCGGGTGCTGAATTGAGCGTCATGCGCAGATAGTCGAACACCAGGCGAGGGGAGCGGCAGAGCTGGCGCATTTTCTGTGCGACGCCATCTTGGGTCGAGGACTTGATCAGACCGATGGCGAAGCGGCGCAGGCGCGAGACATTCTCCGGGCCGAAGCCGGTGCGGATGAGGCTGCGATCTTCGTCATAGTTCCAATCCAGCGTGTAGTGACACGAGTTCTCGATACACCGGTGGCCGCGATTGGTGTGCAAGACGTGTTCAGGGCTGGGTTGCCTTCGACGCTGAAGTGGTAGTGCCCGTCGCGTTGTTCGACTAGGTAAGTGGCCAGCTTGCGCTGGGTATGCAGGGCATCGGCGGTGATCTCGCGCCCGGAGATATCGATGGCATCGAGCAGGGGGATCATCACGCCGATTTCGTTGGTTTGCTTTTGTTCCTCGCTGTCCGCTACGGGTAAGGTACCGAGTTTTTTGGGTGTAGCCATGAAGATACGGTGCGGCTGGTCAACCTAGTTTGAACTGAAGTTCCTTTGCCTGCTTCTGAAAGTCGGCTGGCCTGGATTTGCTGAAGGTTTGGAGATTGGAAAGCTTCCAACGCAACGCCGGCAGTTCACCGGCGTGTGAGCATTTCAGTAAGCCCCAATCGGGTTGGGCATTGGCGAGGCCTACCAGGAATTGCCGATGCTTATCGGTCAACATTTTCGGCAGATCGGAACGGATCCGTGCGCGTGTTTCGAGTAGGGTTTAGAGCGTGACGGGCTCTCCTGTCGTCATGCCGACAAAGCCGTTGTGGTATTCACGGGCGATAGCTTTCTCATTGCAGAAAAGCACTTCATGAGTCGGTCGATTGTGACCGGCGAGGTAGGTGACGAAGCACTCCACCATTTCGTTGGTCAGCCCGCCGGACTCATACAAATGCCACACGTCAAACAGGTCGCGGGGATGTTGTCTGTCCATTGCGGCCACGAGCTTGCTGCCATAGAGTTCATCGGGCGTGAGGGTCGGTAGCTCAATCTCTGCGCTGAACATCTCAGCGGTTTTGGCGCAAAGGGCTCGACGTTCGGTTGCCAAGACGGTCCCACGAAACACGACATTGACCTCGACCTTCACCTGGTTTTCGTCGTCTTCAACGATCAGCTTCGTGTCGCCGAACGCTTTGCTAGTGATGGTTCTGCTGCGCAGATCGAGTTTCTGCAGACGCCGGGCGATGGCATCCAGTTCATCGTTGATGGCCTGCAATGCTTCATCGCGCGGAATTGCCCAGGGAAGGTAGACGACATCGATGTCGACGGACAGGCGCGGCATGTCCTGGACGAAAAGATTGATCGCCGTACCGCCCTTCATCGCAAAAATATCGTTGGCGAAAACGTCCGGTGCCGCGGTGAGCAGGAGGCGAACCGTTTGTGCGGAAATAGTATCCATCAGGGTTTCAAGGTGAGAAGTGTTCCATCTTTCAGTCGGGTCATCCAGCGCTTCTCGCTGCCGACAGGAACCCTGTATTGGCTGAGCAGGCTATCGGCGTCGATCACGCCAGTCTCGCGGCTCCACGTCAGAAACAGACGAACTGTTTTGACGCTGGTGCTGCAGGCAAGCAGGTTGCCCAGCACATCCTTGCGCAGGTTTCGTAGGCCGGCGAAGATGTTGTGCGCTTCTTCGACACCTTGGTGCGTGCCGACTTCATACAGGAGTTCGAGGATGGCGCGCTCCGGGACGGAGACTTGTAGACCGTCGGTGCTACCTGGTGGCGTCGTCAAGCTCTTGGCTGCGAGAGAGTGATCTATCCAATCGAACAGTTGCGCAGACACGTAACGCGCCGGGAAACGGGAGACGAACCAGCCTGGCAACGTGGCTCTCGCGTCACCCCACAGAACGAGCATGTCCCGTATGGAAAGATTATGGCGCACGCCCTGCAGGGTCAGAGCTGTCCTGCCCGCTACATGAAGGCCGGGGATGCGTGTTTGCAGGAATTTTATCGCTCCATGCGAGGTCAGGATATCGCCGGGAAACGCGTATACCCCCTGT
>JANNFC010000147.1:0-5096 GCA_031379405.1 Betaproteobacteria bacterium
AAAGGGAGCCTCGGCTCCCTTTTTTAATTCCGGCCGCAACGCCTGCGCGACCCGAGGTGGTTGGGGTTATCCTGTTAACTCGTATTCCCCGCGCTCCTGGCGCGGGGAATACGAGTTAACAGGATAAAGGCCTCAGCGCGCTGCGCGCGCTTGACAGCAATCATTTCTCCACGATGAATCTCGCACAACTTCTGGCGCGCTCGGCGCGCGCCTTTCCGAATCGTCCGGCCGTGTCGCGCGGTACGCAGGTCGTTGCGAACTACGCTGGCCTGGCGAGCAACGCGGCGCGTCTTGCACACGCGTTGCGCCATCGGCTAAAGCTCATTCCGGGCGATAGGGTGGGGCTGTGCATGACCAACTGCACGCAGTACGTCGAGCTGGTATTCGGTGCATGGTGGGCGGGGCTCGCCATCGTGCCCATCAATGCCAAGCTGCATCCCAAAGAGGTGCAGTACATTCTGGAGCATGTTCAGGCGCGCGCTTGCTTTCTCACGGCGGATCTCGCCGAAATACTGTTGCCCCTCCAGGAAAGTACGGAATCTCTCGAACGCATGATCGTCGTAGGCGATGCGGAATACGATTCCTTGCTGGGCGACGCTCAAATTGACGCGTACCCCAACGCGCCTGACGATGTTGCGTGGTTGTTCTACACCAGTGGCACCACCGGACGGCCCAAAGGCGTGATGCTGACCCATCGCAACTTGATGTTGGCAACGTTGTGCTACTTCGCCGATGTGGATCAGATCGCCCCCACCGATTGCATCTTGCATGCGGCACCGCTGTCGCACGGTTCGGGGTTGTACAGCATCCCGCACGTGCTGCGGGCGGCCAATCAGATCATTCCGGAGAGCGGACATTTCGATCCGGTCGAAATCTGCGCGTTGTCCAAGCTTTGGCCAGGCATGTCCCTGTTCGCCGCGCCGACCATGGTGCATCGCTTGGTCGGGCTCGCCAAGCAGGCGGCGCCCGATCTGAGCGGACTCAAGTCCGTGATTTACGGCGGCGGACCGATGTACCTGGAAGATGTTCGCAGCGCGCTCGATGTCATGGGCAATCGCTTCGTGCAGATCTATGGGCAAGGCGAATGTCCCATGTCGATTACGGCCCTGTCGCGCCATCATCTTTGGGATCGAAATCATGCGCGTTGGGAATCACGCGCCGCCTCCGTGGGCGTGGCGCACTCGGCGGTGGAGGTGAGGGTGGCGGACGATCACGATCGCACACTACCCGCGGGTGAGGTTGGAGAGGTGCTGGTGCGCGGAGAAATCGTGATGCGCGGTTACTGGGCCGACGCGCAGGCCAGTCGCGCTGCGCTGCGCAACGGCTGGCTGCACACCGGGGATGTCGGCGTGCTGGACGAAGACGGATTTCTGACGCTCAAGGATCGTTCCAAAGATCTCATCATCAGCGGCGGTACGAATATCTATCCGCGCGAAGTGGAAGAGGTCTTGCTCAAGCATCCGGCCGTGAGCGAAGTCTCGGTGGTGGGCAGGCCCCATCCGGAGTGGGGCGAAGAAGTGCTGGCCTTTGTGGTGAAACAACCCAACAGCGAGATCACCGAAGCGGAATTGGATGCTCTGTGTCTGGATCACATCGCACGCTTCAAGCGTCCCAAGGCCTACCGTTTCGTGGCGGGGCTGCCCAAGAATAACTATGGCAAGGTATTGAAGAGTGCCTTGCGAGAACAACTGGAGGCGGAGAAAAATGCCTGAACGTTTGGATGCACTACGCGAGAAACTGCGCGCCTTCGTGAATGCACGCGAGTGGGATCCATTCCACAATCCGAAGAATCTGGTCATGGCGGTGGCGGGCGAGGCGGCGGAACTGATGGAGCACTTTCAATGGTTAACCCTGGAGGAGAGTGCCAGTCTGTCGCCGGAAACCAAAGCCGAAGTGGAGCTTGAAATCGCGGACGTGCTGCTCCTGCTGCTGCGGCTGTGCGACAAGTTGGAGGTCGATCCCGTCAACGCCGCCGAGCGTAAACTTCTCCTGAATGCAGTCAAATATCCCGTGGAAAAATCGCGCGGGCGTTCCGCCAAATACACCAAACTCTAATGCTGGCCTATCGCCATTTGTTTCACGCCGGCAACGTCGCTGACGTCCTCAAGCACGCGCTGCTCACGCGCCTCATGTTGCATCTAAACAAGAAAGACAAACCGTACTTCTATCTCGACACGCACGCCGGCATCGGAGTGTACGATTTGCAGCACGACTGGGCGCAAAAGAACAAGGAGTTCGACAACGGCATCGGCAAGATCTTGCGCGCCGAACAACCACCGGAAGAGTTGTCCCATTATCTGCAAGCCGTACAAGCGCAGAACACGTTTCGCTCGCTACGAAACTATCCCGGTTCGCCGGTGCTGGCACGACGCTTCTTGCGTGAGGGCGATCGCATGCTGCTGAGCGAACTCAATCGGGAAGATTGTCGCGCCTTGGAACACCACTTCAAGGGCGACAGACAAGTACACATTCATGGCGTGGACGGCTATCAGGCGTTGAAGGCGTTTCTGCCGCCGCCCGAAAGGCGTGGATTGGTGTTGATCGATTCGTCCTTCGATCGCGCGCAGGAGTTCAAGCGCTTGGCCGAGGCACTGGCGCACGCTCATCGGCGTTGGGACACGGGGATTTTCGCGCTGTGGTATCCACTGATGGTGCCGCAGGAAGTGGAGCGCTTCGAGCGACGCATCGGCGCTACCGGCATCCGGAAGATTTTGCGGCTTGAACTCTCGGTGTTTCCAGAACGCTGGACGGAAAGTTTGCGAGGCTCCGCAATGCTTATCGTCAATCCGCCTTGGGGGTTGGAGGATGAGGCTAAGAAGATCCTGCCCTGGGTATGGTCCACGTTGTCCAGCGAGGGGCAAGGCGCATGGGATGTGCGGTGGTTGGTGGCCGAGTAGCTGTTGCTGAATAAAGGGGACTTCGCGGGCGGGGTATTGACCCCGCCCTTGACCAAAGGGGGCTACGTACGGATCCCTTTTCGCCCCCTTTGGAAACCCCCGAAGTTTGCCCCCGCGCCGAGAGCGCCGGGAGTACGGGTTGAGGGCTGGCTCCGCTAAGTTTTTTGTGGGAGTTTGCATGGTACGTCGTGGTCGACGCCGATTTCGCGGAGCCAGGGAAGGGGATTGCTATGTTCGGCCGATGCCGGTGCGTGAGCAGGGTGCGCAAGCGCACCCCACGCGTCTCAGGGATTTACCCATACCAGCGGCACCAGCATTTCATGTTCGCTGGTCCCGCCATGCACGCCGATAAGTGTGTGGCGTTTCTCGCCCGGCATCCAATCCTTGATGGTGTAACCCTCGCGCATGAGGAGGGTGTAGTGGCCTACTCGGGAGGAAAGTTTTGGATGAGCCTCCCCCAGACCGAAGTAGTTTTCGCGGATCAGGTCTGCGCTTGGAGCCGCCGTGCAGGCAGCGGAGAACTCGTTTGCGACATAGTCCTCGAAGTGACGCCGCAATTCAGGTTTCACATAGCAGTAGGGTAGGCGTCGCTCCCCACATAGGGGTTGCGTCAGGCATTGCGCCAGGTGCGGATGGGCTTCGAGTTCGATGCGCTTATCTGCGGGCGCGTCCACGAAGCCGTGATCGGCGGTGATGATGACGCACACGCCACGGCCGGCGAGCGCGCGCAGCAGGCGTTCCAGGCCATCGGCAAAGCGGCGCAATACGTGAGCGCTAGGCAGGCTTGCCACGCCATGTTCGTGAGCGGTGCTATCGAAATCCGGGTAGTAGGCGTAGATGTAGCGTCTTCGATCTTGCGCCCGCGTCAGGCGCTCGATGCATTCGAAGAACTGGGTGAGAGAACGATAGGGTTCGGTGCTCGCGCCGCGTGTGTGCGCGCGGTTGAAGGGCGAGAAGGCGATGGAATCGGGGGATACCGCGAAGCACTTGGCGTCGATCTGCTGAAAGAAAGTTGGATAGTCGAAGAGCCGCGCGCTATCCACCCCTAGTTGGGTCAGTGAGGTACCCGCCGCCCGCGTTTCGAAGGGCAGGATGGCGACGGTTTCTCGAATTTCGTCGAGATACAGGTGCCAGCCGGTCAGGCCGTGTTGCTGGGCCGGAAGGCCGGTCAGGTAAGCGGTCACGCCCGTGGCCGTGGTGGAGGGGAATACGGACGTCAGCGATCCCTGCAGATTGTGCTGCAGGGTGGATACTCCAGTGGACTGCCTAAGGTAGTGAAAACCCAAGCCATCGACTATTATCAGCACCACATGCGATGCGGCCAGTAACAACGCCGGTTGCAAGCTTGCCGTCGGCATATAGCGCGATGGCGGCGCAGCGAACCCCGCCGCGATGGAGGCCATCAAATTGACGATGCTTCCGCCGCCATAATCGGGTAGAGTCATCGGCGTGGCGGAAGCTGGAGGACGAGCGATGGTCATTGAGGAATATTACGGCCCACTGAGGCGGCAGATGCTGCGGGACATCGCGGCGGACGTCAAGGCGTTGCGCGGCAGTATCGGTTATGACGCTCTCTCGGTGCGCGTCATGCAGGCGATGAGCAAGGTTCATCGCCATCATTTCGTGCCGATCGAGGTGCAGGCATTTGCTTACGCCAATATGCCCTTACCCATTGGCCACGGCAAGACCATTTCGCAACCCTTCATTGTGGCGCTCATGACGGACTTGCTGGATATCGCTCCGACCGACCGCGTGCTGGAAATCGGCACCGGCTTCGGTTATCAGGCGGCGGTTCTGGCCGAATTGGCCGGCGCCGTGTACAGCGTGGAGATCATCGAGGCCTTGCAACGGCAATCCCGCGGTACGCTGGCGCAGTTGGGCTACACCAACGTCGAGTTCAAAACCGGCAATGGTGCCCATGGCTGGCCGGAGAAAGCGCCCTTCGATAAGATCATCCTCACGGCCGCGCCAGAACTGATTCCGCCGGCGCTGTTGCAGCAACTCAAACCCCGGGGAAAGCTGGTGCTGCCTGCCGGCCCACCCGACGCTCAGCAGCTGATGCTGGTCGAGCGCGACGCCGCCGCCAAACTTACCAGCCGCACCATTCTGCCGGTGCGATTCTCCGAGCTGGAGGAGCAAGGACCCTGGGAGGGCCAGGCCTGATGGGGCTGCCGCGTCGTAACCGATTCTCCGCCGGTG
>JANNFC010000164.1:0-3261 GCA_031379405.1 Betaproteobacteria bacterium
CGCCTCCACTGCCACCCGCGCTTTGAACTCCTCCGCATGTGTCTTCCGCTTCTGAGCCATGTGTCTCTCCCGGTTTTTGAGTGGGTCGTTCTACCACAATCTTGGCGTCACGACCTGTCCAAAAAACGGGGGTAACTTCAAGGATCGTCAAATCATCAGGTGGTATCCTCAGCATCAGAAATTTCAACGTCGTACGTCTTGCTGATCAATGACACATGCGCCAGGCACACCTGGTGATCACAGACGCTTGTATTGAAAGAGATTCATGAGGTGGATCAAATCCGATTCATAGAGAAGGGCTCGGCAAGTTCGAGAACTAGCTGAACAGATACAGAGATGAGCGGAGATGACGGCCATACATTCACATCGGCGCGTCCCATGAAAGCATTCAGAGACTACTCGGTCTGCGAGCAGGAAGATGGCCACGCTGTGGGCTTTATTCGAAATGGTCGTTTTGGGAGGCGAAAAGCCGGCAATCGCGCGGCGAGATGTTGGATTGCGAGACCCGCCCAACTCTTTGTTTCAGGTGTACGTCGTTGCCCATTAGGAGTAGGCATGACAACGCCAACTGAAGCGCGCGACAACCCAGGCCAGGGTGGTCAGAAGCATCTTGTGGTGCTCACCTTGTGAAAGACTCGTTGTCGTGCATTGCTACGCGAGGTGATGTGATAGAGGGCACCAGTGAATTCAACGCGGAGCGGGTGAGCCATGGATGCAGGCTACAATAATGATGTCATATTACAATATGTGACCCCATGACACAGAATTGTCCGTCCGCCGTCGGCACAAGAGTTCGCTCGTCCTTCGGACAACCACGTGTGGACTCAGAACGTCGATGTTCTCGTTCAGGAGCACAAGAAGACCTACATTACCTGTAAGACTGAGAATCTCCTCGGTGTCCGTGATCTGAGTTTCCGCGCTTCGAACTGCGTCCTCCACCGATCGCGCGATGTCCTGATAGATCTTTTGATTGATCTGCTCACCGTCAGGAAGATGTCGCAAAACTTTCGAAACTTCTACGGAGCCATAGATTAAAGGAAAGTCGCTTCGGTTTCGGTGTCTGGTCAGCTCTTTCTCAACTTTCGCAGACGTATCGTTCTTCAGAGTCTTCAGCTCTATAACTATACTGCGTTGCGCCAGGAGATAGTCAGCTCGGCGTTTGTTCGGGAAGGAGCCAGCTGGGAAGAGCGTGTCGATTGGCTCGATGCCCGGCAAAGAGCCGAAGAACTGCTTGAACCGATCCTCAAGTGTCAAGGATGCTACTCCATGGCTCTAATGTTCGGAATGACGAGCTGGCAATAAACAAATAATCAAAAGTTTCCAGAACCATTTTCCGACACGGTTCGCTTGGCAGGAACGACATGTTAGGAATATTTTTTGTACACCAGTGTGTTTTTTTTGAGGTATTTCTCGCGTATTTCGTTGGGCAGTTTTGTATAGTCATCGGCAGCCTTCTTCAGCTCGTCTATATAATGAATGGCCAATTCCCAAAATATATTGCCTCGCTCACCATTGCTAAGATGAGGGTGAATCTTTTGCGCGAACCAACCAAACATATAGACTTGGACAGTTGCTGGGACAGCTCCATGAGAGGTGAGATAAGCGATTCTCTCAACATCACCGAGGAACCGATTGAATTTCTTTTCCATATCTTGGTTGGTCGCGTCCCTCTTGTATGTATCTGCTTCAAACTCTTTGATGTTTGCCATGATGAAGCCGTCTGGCTCAAATAGCTTGTCGTGCGCGTCAAAGTACCTTTTGAGGTTTTCGATTCGTTTGTTTCTGAACTGGAAGTAGGAGTTGGTGACATAAGTAAACACAGCAACAACGATTCCAACAATGGTGGCGATATCTTTCCATTCATTCCACGTCATCTGGGAATACTCCTATTCTCTCTCCTGGATAGCCTGCTACGGACTGCCTGTGGGGCAGAGAGGTCGTCTTAGCAAGTCATCTAGGGCAAGTCTACTGAAAAGTCTAACTCGTATCTACTTCGCACCATTGAAATAGTCCATCCAGGCTCTTTGGTTGTCTATTTCTTCAGAAGGGCGGCTTCCAGTGATCCTCCGCTGCGCGCGTTCAACGAGGGACTTCTGTATTTCCTATACCTCTATATAAGGGAGTGGCCAAGGCTGCCCTTTGCTGCGCGCATCGAACGAGCACATTCCTATCGTGCGCGTTCTGCGAGCAAGAAGGGCACCTGGCCGCTCCCTTCCCCTCCCTTGACTGCCCTTTCCAGCGGCTCCTATAATCCCCTCAAGACTCTTCCTGTAACCGACTGAATCATTTAGAAAAATGGCAGAATTTACGCACTTCAACGAGTCGGGGCGGGCACGGATGGTCGATGTCAGTGCGAAAGACTCGACCGAGCGGGCTGCGACGGCTCAGGCCACAGTCTTTCTCCTGCCGGAAACTCTTGAAAAGATTCAACAGGGAAAGATAGCCAAGGGCGATGTCTTGTCCGTCGCGCAGGTCGCCGGCGTGATGGGAGCCAAGAAGACTCCAGATCTCATTCCCATGTGCCATCCGATTCTCCTCACCAGCGTCGACATCTCATTCAAAGAAGAAGTGCAGCCGGATCGCGAAGGCCGCTGTTCGATTACCATTCTGGCGACGGCTAAGACCACTGGGCCGACCGGAGTGGAGATGGAAGCGATGACGGCGGCCTCGGTAGCAGCTCTCACAATCTACGACATGTGCAAAGCGGTTGATCGCGGCATGAGCTTCAGCAATGTTTGTTTACTTTCAAAGTCTGGAGGGAATTCAGGTGTATTTACAAGGCAGTAGAGTAAATACTTCAAGTAAATATTAAGGATGGTGCATGGTCACGGTTCGTCTGTTTGGGATGACGAAAATGTTGGCAGGGAATCAAGGGGTTTTGTCCCTGGACCTCGTCAATGGAAGACGAGTGAAGGATCTCGTCGGTCAGTTAAAAACTGGCTACCCCGCCATTGGGGAACTGATTCAGAAGAAAAAAGTTCTCGTTTCAATCAATCAAGAAATTGCGCATGAAGAAACAGTCATCAAAGACGGCGACGAGATTGCACTACTGCCACCGTTTGCAGGTGGGGCTCCTATGGATCAGGTGAGGGCCGATACCCAGTTGGTCCGTGTGCAGCGGGAAGATTTTTCCGTCGATGCGGAGATTAATCGGGTGCGGGCTTGTTCGAAGCGCATCGGCGGCATTGCGACATTTCTTGGCATTGCCCGGGATCGTTCTAAGGGACGTGATATCGATCGCATGACCTTCGAGCACTACGA
>JANNFC010000181.1:0-3391 GCA_031379405.1 Betaproteobacteria bacterium
TGGGTGGCCGACATGGATTTCAAGTCGTCGCCCGCCATCATCGAGGCCTTGCACCGGCGGGTGGACCATGGGGTCTTCGGTTACACCGATCCCACTGACGAGCTAAACGACGCCATCATCGAGCACCTCGAAGACGCATACCATTGGAAGATTCAACGGGACTGGCTGGTTTGGCTGCCTGGCTTGGTCACCGGCCTGAATGTGGTCGCGCGCGCTTTCTGCGAACCCGGACAGCAGGCCATCACGGCCACCCCCATCTATCCACCGTTCCTCACCGCACCGGTCCATCAAGGACGGGAAGTGCTGCGCGTTCCCCTGGCGCAAGACGAAGACCGATGGCGTTGGGATCTGGACCGGCTAGACGCCACTCTGACCGCGAATACCAAGCTGCTTTCCCTATGTAACCCACACAACCCCGTCGGCCGTGTGTACAGCAGGGACGAATTACTCGCCCTGGCGGAGCGGGCCACTCGCCACAACCTAGTCATCTGTTCCGACGAAATTCACTGCGGATTGATCCTGGATGATGGGCATCGGCATCTTCCAATCGCCAGTTTGGCGCCCGAGATCGCGGCGCGCACCGTTACGCTGATGGCGTCTAGTAAAACCTTCAACCTGCCCGGTTTGGGCTGCGCCTTTGCGGTGGTGTCGAGCACGCAGTTGCGGGCGGGCATGAAGCGCGCGGCGGCCGGAATCGTACCGCGCGTCAATGCCCTGGGATTCTCCGCTACGCTGGCCGCCTATCGTGATGGCGAGCCCTGGCGCAAGGCGCTGTTGGCGTATCTCCGGGGCAATTATGAGATCGTCATGCGATCTCTGGCGGACATGCCTTTCCTGCGCGCCTTCCCGGTGGAAGCGACCTATTTGGTGTGGATTGACGCGCGCGCCCTCCCGCTTAGCGATCCGGCGCGCTTCTTCGAGGAGGCCGGGGTCGGTCTTTCCGACGGCGCGGAATTCGGTTTTCCCGGTTACGTGCGGCTGAACTTCGGCTGTGCGCGTGCGCTGCTGCGGCAAGCACTTGAGCGCATGGCGCAAGCGCTAAGCGGCCTCAGAACTTGATATTCAGCGTCAGTCGGAACTGCCTGGGCTCCACCGGATGGAAGTGGATATCGTCCACGCCTGCCGATCCGTCTGCGCACACACCTGACGTCTCGCCGGCTTGAAGGGAACAGTAGTAATAGTCCACGTCACTATCCTTGCGATTGAACAGGTTCAGCACGTCGAAATGCGCCTGCCATCGATGGCTGATGTCGTAGCCCAGGCGAAGATTGGTAAGGGTGGTGGACCCGGACCGCACACGATTGTCCTCGACCAAGGGGCGCGGGCCGAAGTGACGCACTTGCAGGGCAGCAGCCCAAGGACCCAGGTTCTCAAGATAGAGCCCCGCTTGTAGCGTGCGTTCCGGCGAGCCGGGAATGTGGTCGCCCGCCGGATCGCCGTCGGTGAAGCGGGACTTGGACAACGCCACTTCCAAATCCAGCATCAGCCACGAGCGTGGGCGCCAGGTCGTTATCCACTCGATACCTTCGCGACGGCTGGGTCTGCCGGCCTCGGTGGTGCCCGCATCGCCGATGAACAGCAGTTCGGAATTGGAAGTCAGGCGCCAGAAAGACAGCGAACTTTGCACGCTATCAACTAGTTGTGTGCGTGCGCCTATCTCGCCGCCCTGGGTGCGCACCAGAGGCGTCACTCTTTGCGCGGGATTTCCGGTGGACGGATCGACGCTGATGACCGTACCGCGCGCATCGTTGCTGTGAAATCCCAAACCATAGTTGATGAAATACTCGGTCTTCGACCACGGACCCAGTACGACGCTGAGCTTGGGTGAGACGATACTATCGTTGCGCGCTCCGGAATTGGCTGCGATGCTGCTTTGGGTATCGAACCGGAAATGGTCGGCGCGCACGCCGGCAATCGTGCGCAGCCAAGTACTCCATTGGACTACATTTTCGGCGAACAGACCCGCGCTGCCCTCGCCGACCCGGTCCTCGCGGGTGGTGGCAATAATCCGGCGAGCACGGGATGTGTAGAGCGCCACCTTCGCGATGTCGTCGTAGCGCAGTTGAAGGCCGACTCGATTCTCCATGTCGATGCCGCCCCAGCGAGATGGCAAACTGTAATGTAGTTCCCCTCCATAAATCTTACGGTCATCGGTTTGCTGGAATTGATCGCCATTCACCGGGTCGGCCAGAAAGTAGGTAAAGTTGGACCACAGATCCAGCTTGTACTGGATGAAATAGACGTTCGCGCGCACACGTCCATTACCCATGAGGTGACGAACCTCCGCGGACAGACTATAGCGATCCGATACTCCGCCGTCCGTAGGATCGATGTGCCCGAAGCGATCCAGTTGCCCTGCCTCCACCGCGCGCCGCGGGATCTGGTCTGTCGAATTCCATTTGGCGCGATAGGCCATGGCGGTCACGTTCAATCCGGCGTTCCCATCGCCGTTGCTGAAGCGCAACACACCGTTGAGTTTGCGCGAGTCCTCGGGCAGGGTCCACGGCCCGTCGTAGCCGGTCCACTCCAGCGCGTACAGCAGGTGATCGGCGGCGTCGGTCAGTGAACCCGCCACCAATCCCCGCCGGTACTGGTCCGTACCCAGCGTGAGGAGTCCCAGCCCCTGTTTCATCTGGTCGTAGAGGCGAAAATGGGCCGCACCGGCGGATGCGAAGTCGGCTTCTTCGGCGAAGTACGGGCCTTTGCGAAAATCGATCCGAGAAACCAGTTCAGGAATCACAAAATTAATGTCGGCATAGCCCTGACCATGCCCATGCGAGCGCATGTTGACAGGCATCCCGTCCACATACACGGCGAAGTCCGTACCGTGATCCAGGTTAAAACCTCTGAGGTAGTACTGATTGGCCTTGCCACTGCCACTATGCTGAGTCACGATCATTCCCGGCACGAACTCCAGCACTTCACCGGCACGTAGGGTCGGGCGCTCCAGGATCAGCTTGGCATTGGCACTACCCTGGCTGGCGGCGTCGGAGGTGCCGATTCCGGTTTCATAATGACCGATGACCTCCACCGGCGGGGCTTCAACCTCGGACTGCGCCGATGCGTATCGAGGCCAGGTGACAGTAAGCACGATGCACGCAAACGCCGCGAACATTGGCACAAAGTGCACAACGCCTCGCCTACCGCACACCCTGGCAGCGGATCTTCTAGACATGACAGACTCTCCCCCTCTTTATTAAGACAAATTATTAATTCGTAGGATAAGTCAATGGCATGATGGCGTAAAGAGGGGTATGAGGAAACCTTCTCAGAACCGGGCGAACTATGCAGCGGCATGGTCCGCACCGACTTCGCCCTGAAAGCCGCGCAACGCGCCGCCGAGAGCGTCGTGCTGGAGCCTAAGGATGCGATTCGATAGAAAAAAGGGGAC
>JANNFC010000197.1:0-5174 GCA_031379405.1 Betaproteobacteria bacterium
AGGGCTGTAATCGCGCGCGAATTCATACGAACTCCTCCCTTGTGAGATTAGTGTTGCTCCATAGTTGGCTCAACTCGTGTTGTACGCCACACTGCCGATTCAATTATTCATCACAGGGCGTTCAACAACAATATAACGTTGGTTATAGAAAAACCAGTTGTCATTGGTCCAGGCAAAACTTTCGATCGAGCGCGATGAACATGCGGGAGGAGCAACGATCCATGACATGACGAGTTCTGGTATTGGGCACCGGCTACATCGGACGTGCGGTCGCGCATCTCCTGTGCGCTGGGCAGGGTTAGCCCAACCACGACGTGTGGGTTGGCGATTGCGTCGTCAATTCGGATGTGAGGGCGGAGTTCGCGGATCGCTGGTTCTGCGTTGTCGCAGAGCCTCCAGAAGCTGGAGCGTTGCCACATGCGGGTCGGCGCGCTGCGGCAATATCCCACGAATGCGCCGAAGCACAACCTGACCTGGTCGGCGGACGGCTTGATCAACGAGTCGGTGGATCCGTGCGAAGCCATCGTGGACCAGCCATCGCGCTCCGTGTGACACGACCTTACCGCGAAATCCATAACGGCGCGAGGTGACCCGTTACACTTCAAACTCCAAATCCTCACTCCGGATAGAATGCTCGGCCTTAGATTATCTGGATCAAGGAGTCCTCGCCGATGCAAACCCCCATCCGCGTATTGCTGGCCAAGGTTGGTCTGGACGGTCATGACCGTGGCGTCAAAGTGGTCGCGCGCACCTTGCGTGACGCCGGCATGGATGTCATTTACACCGGCCTGCATCGCACCCCCGATGAAGTGGTGACCGCCGCCATCCAGGAGGACGTCGATGTGCTGGGCGTGAGCCTCCTGTCCGGGGTGCAGATGACGGTGTTTCCCAAGATCTTCAAATTACTTAAGGACAAAGAGGCGGACGACATGATCGTCGTGGCCGGTGGCGTGATGCCCGATGAGGACGTCGTCGAACTCAAGAGGATGGGCGTGGCGGAGATTCTCGGCCAGGACACGCCGCCGCAGTTGATCGTCGATACCATCAAGAAACTCGTGGCCCTACGTGGCCCCCGCTAGACGGAGATTTGGATGGAGCAATGGTCTTTTCCGTCTGCTTACGACGAGCGTTATTTTCCCTCGGCCGATAGCCGTTATTGGTTCGCTCAGCGCGAAACCATGGAACCCGGCGAGCGCGAGAGGGCGATTCTGCAACGCTTGCAGCAAGTCTGTGCCTATGCCTACACCAACTCCGCTTTCTATCGCCGCAAATGGGATGAAGCGGGATTCCATCCGAGCAAACTTAAGTCTCTAGAGGATTTCGAGGACAAAGTACCGGTGGTGATGAAAATGGATTTGCGCGAATCGCAAACTGCTCATCCGCCGTTCGGGGATTATTTGTGCATTCCCGAGTCCGAGGTGTTCCATATTCACGGCACCAGCGGCACCACCGGACGTCCCACCGCCTTCGCCATTGGGCGCGATGACTGGCTTGCCATCGCCAATGCGCATGCGCGCATCATGTGGGGAATGGGGTTGCGTCCGGGCGATACCCTATGCATCGCCGCCATCTTCAGTTTGTATCTTGGCAGTTGGGGAGCTTTGGCTGGCGCGGAGCGCTTGGGCGCACGCAGTTTTCCCTTCGGTGCCGGCGCGCCCGGCATGTCCGCGCGGTGCGCCCAATGGCTGTCTTCCATCAAGCCCACGGCGTTTTACGGTACGCCGACCTATGCGCTGCATCTGGCGGAAACAGCTATCGCCGAAGGCCTCAATCCCAGGGATTTCGGTATTCGTATTCTGCTGTTCTCGGGCGAGCCGGGCGCGTCCATTCCCGGCGTGCGCGCTCGCATCGCAGATCTATATGGCGGCAAAGTGTTCGACAGCGGCTCCATGGCGGAGATGACGCCGTGGATGAACCTCTCGGGGACGAGCGAGACCGACGGTATGTTGTGCTGGCAGGACGTGGTTTATACGGAGGTGTGCGATCCGGCGACGAAGCGGCGCGTGCCCTATGGCCAGCGCGGTACGCCCATCTACACGCACCTGGAGCGCACCTCGCAGCCGATGATCAGGTTGATGTCGGGTGACCTATCGCTCTGGACCAATGATCCCAATCCCTGCGGCCGCACCTATCCGCGACTTCCGCAAGGCGTGTTCGGCCGTATCGATGACATGTTCACCGTTCGCGGTGAAAACGTGTATCCGAGCGAGATCGACTCCGTGTTGAATCAACTCGCCCACTATGGCGGAGAGCATCGCATCGTCATCTCACGCGAAGCGGCGATGGACGAATTGCTGCTGCAAGTGGAGGCTGACGATGAGACCTGGAAAGGCGGCGAGATTGGGTTGGCAGGATATCGCCAGGAGATCGCGCATAAAGTCCAGAAGCTTCTCGGTTTACGGGTGAAGGTGAGCGTGGTTGCACCGGACAGCATTTCACGTACGGATTTCAAGGCGAGGCGGGTCATCGATGACCGCGCGGTGTTTCGCGAGATGCATGCGCGCCTGCAATCCGGGGCCACTTGATGAGACAGTACATCGCGTCCGCCACGTTGTTGGAGCGTTGCCGTAACGGCAACGTGATGGCCATTGGTCGACTTATTTCCAGGGCGGAGGCCGGCGTCGAAGAAGTACGCCCCACGCTTGCGCAAGCCTATCGTAGCGCCGGGCGAGCCCACACCATTGGCGTGACCGGCGTGCCCGGTAGCGGAAAGTCCACGCTGGTGGGCAAACTGGTGGCCGCATTGCGCAAGACCGGCGTCAAGGTAGCGGTGCTGGCCATCGATCCTTCCAGTCCCTACAGTGGCGGCGCCATTCTGGGTGATCGCATCCGCATGAGCGAATTGGTGACCGATCCCGGTGTCTTTATCCGCAGTATGGCCACTCGCGGTGCGACGGGTGGCATGGCACGTGGTGCCTTGGACGCGGTGGATATACTCGATGTGGCGGGATTCGACGTGATCATCATCGAGACCGTCGGCGTTGGTCAGGATGAAGTGGAGATTGCGAAGGCTTCACACAGCACCGTCGTCGTATCCGCGCCGGGCTTGGGTGATGAGATCCAAGCCATCAAGGCGGGCATCCTGGAGATTGCCGACATTCACGTCGTTTCCAAGTGCGACCGGTCCGATGCCAACCGCACCATCACCGATTTGAAGCAGATGCTGATGCTGGGTATGCGCATGATGCCGACCACACAATGGCGGGTGCCGGTGCTGGGCACCAGCGCCTTGAGCGGGGAGGGTATCGACGAATTGGTTGAAACACTTGCTCGTCACCGGCAGCAAACCTCCGGCACCACCGAAGGCGAGGCAAGACAAAACCGTGTGGCAGAGTTTCGATTGACCAAGACTGCCGAAGACCTAATGCTTGAACGCTTTCATCGCGGAAAGCAGCAATGCATCGCAGCTGCCGTACCGAGCATCGCCACCCGCCGTACCGATCCTTATAGCGCGGCCGTTGACGTGCTCGCGAATTTTATTCAATGAGATGTTCAGAAGGAGTTGACCCATGACTGATAGGTCCGATCGAGATCCGATTTCCGAGCTCAATGATGAGGTGCGAGATTGGGAGAACGATGAAGTCGCCAAGTTTCTGGCCAAACAACCGGAACGCAAAGCGCAGTTCTTCACCATTGGAGATTTTCCGGTGAAGCGCACCTACACCGTAGCGGATATCGCACACGTTCCGTTGAGCGATATCGGGTTGCCGGGCCGCTATCCTTTCACGCGCGGACCCTACCCGACGATGTATCGCAGCCGCAACTGGACCATGCGCCAGATCGCCGGCTTCGGCACCGGGGAAGACACCAACCGGCGCTTCAAGTACCTCATCGAGCAAGGTCAGACCGGCATCTCCACCGACTTCGACATGCCCACGTTGATGGGCTACGACTCCGATCATGCCATGAGCGAAGGCGAGGTGGGTCGGGAGGGCGTGGCGGTGGATACGCTGGCGGACATGGAGGCATTGTTCGATGGCATCGATCTGGAAAAAATTTCGGTGTCACTGACCATCAATCCCACCGCGTGGATTCTGCTGTCCATGTACGTGGCGCTGGCGAAAAAGCGCGGCTACGACTTGAACAAACTCTCTGGCACCATTCAGGCGGACATTCTCAAGGAGTACATGGCGCAGAAGGAATACATCTATCCCATCGAACCCTCGGTGCGGATCGTGCGCGACTGCATCACCTACTGCGCGCAGAATATGAAGCGCTATAACCCGATCAACATCTCCGGATATCACATCTCCGAAGCGGGTTCTTCGCCGCTGCAGGAAGTGGCATTCACCTTGGCGAACTTGGTTACGTATGTGGAAGAAGTGACCAAAACCGGCCTGCCGGTGGATGCCTTCGCGCCGCGCCTGGCGTTCTTCTTCGTTTCGCAGGGCGACTTCTTCGAGGAGATCGCCAAGTTTCGCGCCGTACGCCGCTGCTACGCCAAGATCATGAAGGAGCGCTTCGGCGCCAAGAATCCAGAATCCATGCGGCTGCGTTTCCACACGCAAACGGCTGCGGCGACGCTGACCAAACCGCAACATCAGATCAACGTCATTCGCACCGCGTTGCAGGCGCTGTCCGCTGTGCTGGGGGGTACGCAGTCTTTGCATACCAACGGCTACGACGAAGCCTTCGCCATTCCCACCGAAGATGCGATGAAAATCGCACTACGCACCCAGCAGATCATCGCGGAAGAGACCAACGTCACCAACGTTATCGATCCCCTGGGCGGTTCCTATTATGTGGAGGCGCTGACCTCGGACTATGAGAAGCGCATCTTCGAGATCCTCGACGATGTGGATGCGCGTGGCGGAACCGTCAAGCTCATCGAAGAGGGTTGGTTTCAGAAGCAGATCGCGGACTTTTCGTACGAGACTGCGCTACGTAAGCAGTCCGGAGAGAAACCGGTCATCGGCGTTAATGCGTATGTCGAAAACAACGAAAGCATGCGCATCGAAACGCATTCCTATGATCAGACCACTGCCGATCGCCAAGTCGCACGCACCCGGAGAGTACGGCACGAACGTGATCAGAAGCGCGTGGATGAACTGCTTGCCGAGCTTGTCGCTACCGCCAAGGATCCGACGCAGAACATCATGCCGGTGAGCATCGAGTTGGTGACCGCGGGCGCGACCATGGGCGATCTCGTCGAGTGCTTGCGTAGCGTGTGGGGG
>JANNFC010000245.1:0-3528 GCA_031379405.1 Betaproteobacteria bacterium
GATGACTTCACGAAGATTGGCAAACGCGTGCATCCATCGAACGGTCCGGATTCGGAAGTACTCATCGGATACCCTCACAACAATACCCTCACAACAGGAGTGTTAGTAACATGTCAAGATGTCCGGTTCATGTAACACGACAAATGTCCGCCTTGGGTGTTGCGCGGGGAAATTTGCGGAGGGCGTAGCCCGAAGCAGATTTCCCCGCGCGCGCCGCGCGCGGACCCTACGCGGCGATCTTCTGTGTATCGTGTTTGAGTTTTCCCTTCGCGTCGTATCGCGCCAAACAGCGTGGACCGTGAAAGATCGCGAGTGTCCCGTCAGGGTACTCTTGGACCCGCACCTTCGCCTTCACGTAGTGGCAACGATGTTCATCAGCGGGCAACTGCAGCACTTTGCTCTGGTAGCTCACACAGTTGTCCGAACGCACCACCCGCTCCTCTTGCACGCACAGCGTGTCTGCGAGATTCGGCCCGATGTAGGCAATGAAGGCGCTGTCTTGCTCAGCGGGTTTGACCGCGAACTCCCGGTTGTACGCCTTGATAAAGCGTTTCTTCAGATACGCATTGGCGCGCGCCACGTCGGCTATCCCGTGCAGGGTTAACTCCTTGGGCAACCGACCCTGCAGCGTCCCGAATACGCGCTCCGAGCGCCCTCGCGCCTGCGGCGAGTACGCCGCGATCATCTGGATCCCCAGTCGTTCCATCGCTTGGCCAAACTGCGTCCGATTGACCTTATCTACCTTGCCCCCCGCCTGCGTCGTGAGCCAGTAGTGGCTGCCGCGGTCCGTATACAGCGAGTTGAATAACCCGCGCACCTCGATGACCTCCTGCACCGCCTGCAGACTACTCATCGTGCCTTCCTCCTCCACCAGGAAAGCCGAATAAATCTCCCCTGTCGCATCGTCCAGCGTCACAATCAGATCGTGCCATTGACCCGCCAACCACTCGTGCCGCGATCCGTCCTGGTGCAGCATCATCCCCACCATCGGTCGCCGCTCGCGCTTGCGCCGGTGCGCTCCGCGACGCTTGGCTTTCTCCACCAGCCCCTGGCGTTGCAGCGCTAAACGCACAAAGTTGTACGAGCGCTTGCCCTTCTCTTCCCGGTACTTCGCGTAGAAGTGCTTCACCGTCCACCCCGAATACCGGCTCCGGTAACGCTGCGCCAACTTCATCACCTCGTCCACCGGCACCCGCCTCCCCGACACTTCCCCCATCCGCTTGTCGATCAGCCCCTCAATACCGTCCTCGTCATAGCGCCGGCATTGACGGCGGAATTGCCTCTCACACACCCCTAGAATCTCCGCCGCTTGCGCCTGCGTCAACCGGCTCTCCGTCCACCTCTCATAGATCTCTTCAAACTTCATGATCCGAATCTCCTGTAACACGCTTGCCCGGCTCATGCCTCACCTCCGTCTCGAAGGTGTAAACATAAACCGGACATTTCATGTGTTACATAGACCGGACATTCGTCATGTTACTAACACAATTTCCTTGGCTGGCTTGCCTGGCCGAAAGATGGCTCGTAGTATGGGCGCCACCCCGAACGAAGGAGGATTGCCATGTCAAAGCGGATTGCCGCGCTACTGTGCTTGCTGTGCGCCCAAGAAAGCGCCCACGCCGTGGAGTGGGATCATGATGCGAATCTGGCGGGAGCCGTGACGGCCTTTGTCGAAGCCTACTCAGCCGGAGGCTTGCCGCAAGCGGAAAAAATTGCCACCAAATGCCAGAGCAGCCTTGCCGCTATCAACGATGATATTCAACGCCTCATGCGCTTCGAGTTTTGCGCTGGATTGGAGTTTGCCGGGTACCTCACCAACCGCCGCGACATGCAGGAAAAAGGTGCCGATTCCTCCGAATACTTTGCAATGGATCAGATTCGAGTTCGCTTGGATCGCTTAAGCGATTACATTACGAATCCAGTTGCGCATACCCAAGTGCTAAACGCTTGGGGCCGCAGCGTGGCGGGGGAGTTGGACAAGCAGTTGAAGTGACGCCTCATGCGTGGGCGGTACGCGGCAGTGCCTTGTTCTGTCCTGACGTCCGGTTGCGCCACTTCGTATAACCTCGGCGCATACCGCGCCAGCGCACCCCATGGATAGCGCGAATACCCTTGTACCCTTGTAGGGTGCGCTTTGCGCACCGAGGCGTGTAACCGGCAGCACGTACTTTCCCGTCACTGCCAATTTGCCGCAATGACATTGGCCAAGGTGCTTTGGTAGTTTGGAGGCAAGGTGGTCTGCCCGGCGCTGGGTGGGGCGAAGGCGGCCATGGCCGACACCAGGGTGTCCACTTGGGCCTCGAGGAGGCGCTTGTTATCCGAGGTTGTGAATTGCTCTATGTGGTTGGCGCCGCCGCTGTACCAGTTCTGAACGGTGAGCGTGTCCGAGGTGCCGATGATGCTGACCTCCAAATGATTCTCTGCACGCCGGAACCAGAGCTGGTCAGCGCCGATGCCGGGAAGAAAGCTCGCCACATCGGTATTGCCCGGGGTCTTGTCATGATCGGTCAGGCTGTCACGGCCGTAGCCGCGGCCGAATCGGAAAGTGTCGTCGCCCATACCGCCGAAAAGCTTGTCATCGCCTTTGCCACCGTCCAGGGTATCGTTGCCGGCATCGCCGATCAGCGAGTTGGCGCTCGCGTTGCCGAGGAGCACATTGTCGAGTTCGTTTCCCGTCCCACTGAGCGCGCTGCTGCCTGAAAGGGTGAGGTTCTCGAGATGCTTGCCGAGCGTGCGCGAGACGGTGGATACGACGGTGTCGCGGCCTTCGTTGAGGGCTTCGAGCACCGTATCGCTCGTGCCCACGTAGTAGGTGTCGTTGCCCAGTCCGCCAGCCAGCGTGTTGCGCGCGCTGTTGCCACGCAAGGTATTGTCCAGCGCGTTGCCGGTGCCGTTGATCGCACTGGCGCCAGTGAGCGTGAGGTGCTCGAGGTTGTCTCCCAAGACGTAGCTCAAGGAGGATTGCACCGTATCCGTGCCTTCACCCACTCGCTCGATGACCACGTCGCCGGCATTGTCGATAACATACAGATCGTCGCCCAGCTCGCCTGTCATCGTATCCGCTCCTTGCATCCCATTGAGCAGGTTGGCCCCGGGGTTGCCCACAAGGACATTGTTCAAGGTGTTGCCGAGGGCTTTGACGGGATAGTAGTCCGCCGGCCCGCTGAGGCTTGTGCCGCGCCGGTGCTTCAAAGTCAGGTTCTCCACGTTCTCGGGCAACTGATAGTCGTACACGCTGATCACGGAGTCGATTCCCTCGTTGGCCAGCTCGACCACCTTGTCCTGATTCACATCGGAGGCGCCGCCGCTGGCGTACTGATGCAAGATGTACTCGCCTAGATAGTTTTCGGCGAGGTAGTAGGTGTCGTTGCCTTGTCCGCCCATCAGCGTATCGATGCCGGCGCCCCCGTAGAAGGTATCGTTGCCGTCCAACCCGTACAAGGTGTTGCTGCGCGAGTTGCCCTTGAGGATATTGTCCAGGGTATTGCCGGTGCCGCGGTTGGCCTGGGTTTGGATGGGCGACTGGAT
>JANNFC010000259.1:0-3790 GCA_031379405.1 Betaproteobacteria bacterium
AATGACTCGACGCACAGGCTCAATCGGCTAGAATACGCGTCGCAGTTAGGGCCTCGTCGCTCAATACCACGATGAGCCGTTTCTCGTTGTTAACGGAGCAGTAAAAGCGCGTAATTTTGGGGTGCGCGCGCGGTTTAGCGAGAGTAAGAGGGTGCGGCGCGTGACGTTTTCGTCAGGCGGCGATCAGCGCGATGCGTAATTAAAACGGTGGATCGTTTGGTTCTGGCGCGGGATCAAGATCACGCTGGTCGAAGTGGTTTTCGTGGTAATAGCGATGTAGTTGCGTGTAGTAACGAGTTTCGAGTGCCTCCGTTAGCTCGTAGAGAAACTCGATGAGCTTGGCGGCTGCCTCATCCGACAGATCTACAGGCAGACACAGGGGCAAATCGTTGAGCTGCATCATGGTTTTGAGGACTTCTTACGCGCAGTTGAATTACGGGTTTTGGCTTTGCGTTCGGTGCGTTCTTTGGCCTCTTTGAGGCGGTAGCTCTCTCCCTCCAAACCAACGATCTCAGCGCGGTGCACGAGGCGGTCGACGAGAGTGCCCACGCAAGTGGCGTTGGGGAAGACCTGATTCCATTCTCCGAAGACTTTGTTTGTGGTGAGCAGTATGGGTCGGCGCGGGCTCTGGTAGCGGCGGGTCACCACCTCGAAGAGCAGATCGGCGTAGCGCGCGTCGTAGGACAGATAGCCGACCTCGTCGATGACGAGGACGGTGGGATTGGTATAGCGGTGTAGGCGGCGTGCCAGCGTGGTGGTGGAATTTTGCGCTGCGAGGTCATGTAGCATGTCGGAGGCGCGTATGAAGCGTGCGGTGTGTCCATGCAATACCGCCTGGTGGGCGAGGTTTTTGAGCAGCATGGTTTTGCCCAGGCCGTTGGTGCCGATGAACACCACGTTGGCCGACTCCTCGATGAAGGCGAGCGAGAACAGTTCTTCGATCAGGGCGCGGTCGCACTTGGTGGGCCAGGCCCAGTCAAAGTCGGCGATGAGCTTGAAGGCACCCAGGCGGGCCTCATCCAGACGGCGTTTCAAAGAGCGGCGCGCGCGTTCGGCTTCTTCGATTTCGATAACGCGTGCAAACCACGGTTCAAGCATCAGCGTTTCGACTTGTGCCAGCAGGCCGTAGAGGCCGAGCTGGCGCAGGCGCTGGCGGGCGGTCTCAAGCGTCAGACTTGTCGTCGTCGGTGGGTTCATTGTCGGTTTCCTTGGAGGTGAGTTGTTCATAATCGCTTAACGGCTGCGGGCGTACGTTGATTGCCTGCAGGCGAGGGTCGTCGGGCAGCACCACCGCGAGGGGCGGGCGTTGGCCGCGGGCATGGGCGTGGCTATCGATGAAATGACGCACCGCGCCCAGATGTGCGGCATCTTCGGCCAGGGCAGCGGCGATAGCCGCCTCCAGCGCGCTGGCGCCATGGGTATCCAGAAGGGCGAGCAGGCCGCGGGTGAGCACGCCCAGGTGTGCACCACGCTCGGCAGCACGCAGGAACAGCCGCGTCGCACTGGGCGCGGCGTGATGCAGGCGGTCTTGCGCCCGGTGCCCACGCGCAGCGCGCTTGCGTTTGACCAATTCCTCGAGGTGAGCTTTGATTTCGATCTGCGCCCCGCGATCGAAGCTGCGCACATGGGTGGCGATGAGTTCCTGCCCATCGAAGATGCGCACGGTATCGAGCGTGGCGAGCACAGTGAGCGTGCGGCGCACGTGCGTGTGGGGCACCGTGTAGTCGTTTAGATCAAAGCGCGCGTAGGGCGTTTTGCTCACGTTCACCTCGAGGCGCTCCTCAGCCGGGAACGGGTTGTCGGGCAAACTGAGCAGTCGGGGCTTCTCTTCTTCGAACACCGCACGCACGGTGCGGGTGCGGTCTTCCGGACACAAGCGCTCGGCCGCTGGGCCCTGGCACCAGGTGTCGGCCTGCGCATTCAGATCATCCACATCGCGGAAGGTGCGCGCAGCGAAGAAGGCGTCGCGCACGTAGCGAATGGCCCGTTCAACCCGACCTTTTTCGTTGCCTCGGTATACCGCTACCGGACGCGGCTCGAAGTGGTAGTGGGCCGCCAGTTCCAGCAGCGTGGGATGGAAGCGAATGGCATCGCCCGAACGCTCAAGTACGGCGCTCTTCAAGTTGTCATAAAGCAGCACTCTGGGAACGGCATTAAACGCGGCGAATGCCTCAACATGACCGCGGATGAAGTAGTGCATCGCCGCGCCCAGATAAAAGCGCAGGAATAACTGACGCGAGTAGGACAGCACCATGACGAATGCCATCAGCGGACGCACGGCGCGCCCCACGGTAATCTTGGAGAAATGGGCCCAATCGGTCTGTCCCTGCTCTCCGGGCAGCGTGCGTAAGCGCAGATAAGCCTCTGCAGCGGGCCGCGGCCGCAGCTGTGCCACCAGAGCACGAAAGTGATCCGCGGCGCCGGGATAACCGCGTTCACGCGCCATCGTGTAGAGCCGGGAAGCACGTAGCGTGGGATACTTGGTCAACGTCTGGACGATGAACCCACGATACGGATCGACGATCGAGGGGCGCGGGATCGGTTGCCTCGCCGGCACGCCGGCTTGGGCGAGCACCCGCCTCACGGTAGCGTGATGAACTGTTAACTGAGCGGCAATCGTACCAACAGGCCAGTGTTCCGTTTGATGCAGCCGCAAGATCTCGGTTTCGAGCGAGCGCGGAATCATCTCGCATCCCCGAGATCACGGGCCACCGCGCAGCGGACCCAGTCGTGCGAGAGCCGGCAGCGCACATCGACAAAAGCTGCAACGGTGCGCAAGGAGCGCCATGGGATAGCTGTACGAGCGTGTATGGGTCGCACGCTGCCCTGCCTGCAGCGGGCTGGGTGGCTGTGTTGGTGATGGAATCGATGCAATGTCAACATGGGTTTCCTCGGTAGGGCTCTGGATTGAGCTCGCCGCCACTATGAGCGTGGCGATGCCGCGAAGGGAACCCTGATGAGTCACTATTTGTGCTTGGCGCAGGCGCTGGCGCTCGCGTAAGGCGCGCTGCCGCCCGGCATGATTACGCGCTCCGCGGTGGCTCAGTTGATAGCGTTCACAAGCGCGGCGCTTTGACTCGCGTCGGCAGATCTGGGCACACTCACCCGCACAATACAGATTGCCGTGGTCACAATCGCAGCAGATGCGCACCTGCGTTGCGCAGTGCCTGCAGCTGTACAACCGATACGTCTGACCGCTGCCCTCCATGCTCCTCACGCCGCACTGGACAAAGCCGCACAGCACTGGCATAAAGGCGAGGCAAACGCGCCTTTATACGCGCGCGAGCATGTAGAAGGCCCGGGGTTCTGCCAAGAACTTCTCCCGGGCCTTCGTTTATCCAGCGTCAGGGAACAGGATACCGCCAGCGCCCCCCTTGTGCGGGCACGGCATCTGCATCCGTCATATCGCTACCGCAGCGTCGGTGACTGCGTTTGATTCAATCAAACAAAACTGTCAAACACTTCCAGATCAAATCCAAAACCAGAATTCACATGCGAAAAACACGATGGATGATTCTGAGGCCGTTTCGCGCTAATCTTCGCCCTCACGCACGTTCTCTACCCCGCTGACAAGCCGGGCCCGGTCCCGATATCGCGCCAGGCCTTGCCATCAAAGCTGGCCGTTTTGAGGCTGCTTGCGAGCAGATCACGCATGATCTCGTCAGTAAACAACCCCATGCCACAGTTCGTGTGATGGATAACAAACCACTCGCGCGTGCCGAGCAGCTTATAGGAGATGACTAAGGACCGTATGGCGTCATCAGTAGCCCGGCCACCCGCGTTTCGCAAT
>JANNFC010000271.1:0-2439 GCA_031379405.1 Betaproteobacteria bacterium
TCGAGCAATGTTTCCATCTTGGTGTAACCTCATGGTTCGTTTTGGAACAAGCCCTCCTGCGAGGGAATGAGGTTACATTTTGCGTTCAACCGCATGTCAGCGCATCCTCCGCGTAGCGGCTTCGTCCAACTCTGCGGTCAACCGGATGCGCCGGAAAGTGGCTTCGTGCTTTGCGTGCAGCGTGCCGGCGCACCGGTTACCTTTGCGTTGGGCCCCAAGCAACCCATCATGGCGCGTACCTTCATTCCTCCGCGAAAGGAAACAGGAAATGAACAAGCCCTTCACCACCCTCGCAGTTGTCCTCTTCTCGCTGATCGCCTTGCTGCAATTGGCGCGCTTTCTGTTGGGTTGGGAGGTAACGGTCAATGGAATGGCTATTCCGCTCTGGGCGAGCGGGGTCGCATTTGTAGTCGCTGCGGGGCTTGCGGCGATGGTATGGCAGGAACAGCGCGCATGAGTCAAGAGCGAAGCCACATCCTGTTCCAGCCCGTCTGCGGTCTCTACGCGCTTGTGCTTTCGTTCGTCAGGTCCAACTCTGCGGTCAACCGGACGCGCCGGGAAGCAGCTTCGTGCTTTGCGTGCAGCGTGCCGGCGCACCGGTTACCTTTGCGTTCGGCGTCTTGTTCACGTTCACTGAGCCGCTGATGCTTTGGGGGGTGCTGCGAGCTGGTTCCAATTCTCTCGCATTTCCAGCAAAGCGGACTTGCGTCGTGAAGTGGACTTGTCTAGTGATCCCATAGGTAACTACTCGTGAGGACCTACCATGTCGGACCTACGCAAACTGGCCACCATTCTCGCCGCTGACGCGGCAGGCTATTCGCGCCTGATGGGGGATGACGAGCAGGCCACCGTCCACACGCTCACCGACTACCGGCAAGTCTTTTCCGAGCGCATCGCTCATCATAGAGGGCGCGTCGTAGATACCGCGGGCGACAGCGTGCTTGCCGTGTTCGATAGTCCAGTAGAAGCCGTGGAGTGTTCCGCTGAAATTCAGAAGGAACTTGCCAAGCGCAACCGCCAGCTTGCCGAGCACCGCCGTATGCAGTTTCGCATCGGACTCAACCTGGGCGATGTAATCGCTCGGGAGGACGGCACCGTCTACGGGGATGGGGTCAATATCGCCGCTCGTCTTCAGGCCATAGCGGAGCCGGGCGGTATCTGCATTTCTGCGAGTGTCCACGACCAGGTGGAAGGTCGGCTTCCCCTACAGTACGTCTCCACTGGCGACCAGCAGGTAAAGAACATCGCCAAACCGGTGAAGGTCTACAAGATTTTGGCGCCCCCCGAGATTGCCGGGCACCAGCCGGCCCCCATACACGAGCAGCCACGAAAGCGAATGGCACTGGGAGCCGCACTCCTGGCAGTGCTAGTTGCCGCTGCCGCTTTGGGCGCGTGGTGGTGGCGCGACAGAGCCGCTCAACCCTCCAGTGTGGTGTCTACCTCGCATCCGACCTCTGACAAGCCAGCTATCGCAGTGCTGCCGTTCACCAATATGAGCGGCGACCCCAATCAAGAATACTTAAGCGATGGCATCACCGAGGACATCATCACCGCGCTGTCTCGGTTTACAAAGCTATCGGTGGTCGCACGCAACTCGACGTTTGCCTACAAAGGCAAGCCGATTGACGTGCGCCAAGTCGGCAAGGATCTGGGCGTACGTTACGTTTTGGAGGGCAGCGTGCGGCGCACCCAAGACCGCGCGCGAATCACCGCCCAGTTGATCGATGTGTCCGACGGCAGGCACGTCTGGGCTGAGAACTACGACAGGGAACTGAAGGACTTGCTCGGCGTGCACGACGAGGTCACGCAACAAATCGTCGGACGTCTGGATGTGGAGTTGGACAGGGCACAACTGGAACAAGCTAGACGGACATCACCCAAGGACTTCAAGGCATACGATCTTGTGCTGCAAGCGCGCAAGCTCATCTACGATCATTCCGAAGTCAACCACCGCGAGTCGCGCGACTTGCTTGAGCGTGCCGTCGCGCTGGACGATCAACTAGCGCAAGCCTATATCGAACTTGCCTGGATATACCTGGACGAGTTTCGCTTCAAGTGGAATGCGCGCCCTAACCCGCTGGACCGTGCGCTCAGGGCGGCGACGCGCGGAGTAGAGTTGGAACCCAACAACGGCTTCGCCCATTGGCGGCTCGCGAAGATATTGTTCTTTCGAAAGGACCTGGCGCGATTCAACGTCGAGTGGCGCCGCGCGTTCGCACTGAATCCCAATCACGCGGAAACTCTAGCGGACGTCGCCACACATTTGATGGTACTCGATCATCGTGAAGAAGCCTACAAGTACGCGCAGAAGGCGGTGCTGTTGGATCCGAATCTGACTTGGACCTATTTCGTTCATGCCATGTACTTCTATCGGAACAAGCAGTACCGAGAATCTCTGGCGGCGATGCAGCAGGTCAATATCCCAGAGTTCTTCTGGAC
>JANNFC010000305.1:0-16087 GCA_031379405.1 Betaproteobacteria bacterium
GCAGGCTGAGCAGATCCTGCGCTCACGATTGCATTTTCAGGGTACGACGATGGGGTTCTCCACGGAGCGCAACGACTACCTTTGGTGGCTTATGGCGCACGCTGATGTCAACGCCAACCGGGTGTTGCTTTCATTCCTGGATCACGATAAATGGAAGGAAGATGTGCCGCGCATGGTGCGAGGAACCTTGGGTCGACAGCAGCGCGGCGCATGGAGTACGACCGTGGCCAATGCGTGGGGAGTTCTGGCCATCGAGAAATTTTCAAAGAATTTCGAACGTGATCCGGTGACGGGCTCGACGCAGGCATCGCTGGCCGGGCATACAAAAGCGCATCAGTGGAAGGACGATGAGCCGGGCGCTTCGTTGCAATTTGGCTGGCCGAAGCAGAAGGAGAGTATCGAAGTCGCGCACTACGGCGAAGGTCGTCCCTGGATGACGTTGCAAAGCCTTGCCGCCATTGCGCTCAAAGAGCCGTTCTCCTCTGGATTCAAAATGGCCCGCTCGGTGAGCGCTGTGGAACGCAGGGATGACAATCGCTGGAGCCGGGGTGATGTGATGCGCGTGCGACTCGATTTGGAATCGCAAGCGGACATGACGTGGGTGGTGGTGCGCGATCCGGTGCCCGCCGGTGCGTCGTTGCTTGGCAGCGGCCTCGCTCGGGACTCTCAAATCCTGGCCTCGAGCGAGAACAAGGCGGGATGGGTTTGGCCCGCCTTCGAGGAGCGCACCTTCGATTCCTTTCGTGCCTACTATCGCTTCGTACCCAAGGGCAAGTGGACGTTGGAATACACACTGCGCTTGAACAATCCTGGGGAGTTTCAGCTTCCGGAAACTCGGGTCGAGGCCATGTATGCGCCGGAGATGTTTGCTGAGAGTCCCAATGAGCGGGTGGTGGTTGGGCCGTGACCAGTGAGTTTAGGTTTTTCCCGTGGTAAGACTGACCTGCCTCATCCTCTGGCTCCTGACCAGCGCGGCCAACGCATTAACCTTCGAAGAGGTCAAGCGCCATCACGTCAGCACCGAAGCCTATCTATACGATCGCAACGGCGAAGTCATTCACCAGATGAGGGTGGACATGAAGGCGCGCCGCCTGCCCTGGGTGGCGTTGACGGATCTGTCACCCAAAGTGGTGGAAACCATCGTGCGAGCCGAGGATAAGCGCTTCTTCGAACATGCCGGGGTGGACTGGCTGGCGTTGGGTGACGCGGCTTGGGATGGTATTCGCGGCAAACCGCGAGGCGCCAGCACATTGAGCATGCAGGTGGCGGCCATGCTCAATGCGGATCTGAAGTTGCGAGGCGGACGCCGGACCCTTGGGCAGAAATGGGATCAGATCAAGGCTGCGCGTGATCTGGAGAAGACTTGGAGCAAGCGGCAGATTCTGGAGGCCTATCTCAACCTATCTACCTTCCGCGGGGAGGTGCAAGGCGTGGCGGCAGCTACGCAGGCCATCTTCCGCAAGCATCCAAATGGGCTTAACGAATCCGAAGCGCTTTTGCTCGCCGCATTGTTGCGCGGGCCGAACGCTCAACCACCGATGGTCGCGAAGCGCGCTTGCATGCTGGTGCGTGCGAGCAATCCGAAGCATGCATGTGCCGGGATAGAGACGCTGGCTATGGATTCCCTCACTCCGGTGCCCAACATCATGCCATCGGTCGCGTTGGCGCCGCATGTGGCCCGCCAGTTGTTGTCGTCCGCGGTGCGTGAAGTGCGCTCGACTTTGGATGGTGGGTTGCAAGGCTATGCCACGGAAGCAGCGCGGCGCACGCTGCGTGAACTTTCTGTGCAGAACGTGGCCGACGCGGCCGTGCTGGTGGTGGACAACGCCAGCGGTGAAGTGCTCGCCTATGTGGGAAATGCCGCCGGCAACGACAGATCGCGCTTCGTGGATGGTATTCGCGCGGCGCGACAGGCCGGTTCCACACTCAAACCTTTCCTGTATGAATTGGTGTTGGAGAAGCATCTTCTCACCGCGGCTTCGCTGCTAGAGGATTCACCGGTGAATCTAGTGACCCCCGGCGGGCTCTACGTGCCGCAGAACTACGATAAGGATTTCCACGGACTGGTGAGCGTGAGGAATGCGCTATCGAGCTCGATGAACGTGCCCGCTGTGCGTGTATTGACCTTGCTCGGACCGGACGCCTTCGTGGATCGTCTGCGCGCATTGGGATTCGATCATGTCAATCGCGATGGCGACTACTACGGATACTCCCTGGCGTTGGGCTCCGCGGAAGTCACCTTGTGGGAATTGGTGAATGCCTATCGCACCCTGGCCAACGCAGGCCGGCGCTCACCTTTGACCTTTGTGTTGGGCGCCAAGCTAAAAGGTGACAAAGTACTGGAGCGGGCTTCCAGTTGGATAGTGACGGACATCCTGGCCGATCCACTGGCGCGCAGTCTGAGTTTTGGTCTGGACACGCCCCTTAATCCGCGCTATTGGGCAGCGGTCAAGACCGGGACCAGCAAGGACATGCGCGACAACTGGTGCGTAGGGCTGAGCGCGCGCTATACGGTGGGTGTATGGGTCGGTAACTTCGATGGCAGTTCCATGTGGGACGTGTCCGGTGTCACCGGTGCCGCGCCGTTGTGGCAGGACGTAATGAACTACTTGCATCACACCCACACGAATGGAAAGCCGCAGCCTCCGCCGGGCGTGGAGCAGGTGGCGGTGATATTCGAGGGTGACCTCGAACCCACTCGCATGGAGTGGTTTCTGACGGGAACCGCGGAGACCTATATCGCGACTAAGCCGCGCAGCGCGCAGCGCGCACGCATTGTGTATCCTGCGCCGGGGCAGATCATTGCCGTCGATCCCGATATTCCGGAAGACCAGCAAAGAGTGCTGTTTCAAGCAAGCGCCCAGGTAGCAGGCGGCGCTTGGCGGTTGGATGAACAGGTATTCGGTGACGGCAGCGATATTCTCGCGTGGGAACCGCAGGTCGGGCGTCACGTGTTGAGTTTGCATCAAGCCGATGGCAACGAGTTGGATCGCGTGGAATTTCAAGTGCGCGGAGTGAAGGCGCGTAAACAGCAGACAAGGACAGTGCAATGAGTCTCAAAATAATGGTGGCAGCGGCGCTTTGCGTGTCCTTGCTCGCTTTGCAGAATCCGACTTTTGCCGCGGATGAAAATCTTCCGCCCGTGGTCGTGCGAAAACAAAGCGGCTTTCCCTATGTATCCGGTGGGGTGGGGGAGTTAGGACGCAAAGCCATGGCCAAGGTGGCGAACAAATATCCGATGCAGCTCATCTTCACGGCCGAAGGAGGCGAGTCTGATCTAACCGGTGTGAAAGTGACCGTGCGTGATACCAGGCTCAAAAAGCAAATCGAAGCGATCTCAGAAGGCCCGTTATTTTACTTCACCCCCGATTCCGGGCGTTGGACTATGGACGTGGAATACAACGGGGAGACGGTCAGTCGCACAGTGGATCTGATCGGACGCCGCTATATCGTGCTCGAGTTCAAATTCAAGGGGGCAGAGGGGCGGCCGAAGGAGTAGTTGTTGCGAGATTGCGACGAAGGCACGTGGTGGTTTCGATACCGCTAGACGTAGTTCAGTGATTTGCCGCATCATGACGCCGGGATGGGGATTGAAGCTCAGCATCCAGGAGTACAGACATGAAATGTAGCCCAAAACACCGCTTTATTGCCGCGATGATCGCGGGCTCGCTGATGGCGAGCGCCAATGTGCCGGCCGCCGACGAGGAGTTCCTTCCGGAACTGCGTAGTCAAAACGGCGTGATTTACCTCTCGGGTGGCGTCGGCTTGGATGAGCGCGAGGCCATGCAAGCCGTGCGAAATGAGTACAGCTTGTGGCTCACCTTCGCGCAGACGGGCGTCACGGCCTATTCTTCGGATACGGAAGTTGCCATTCGCGACAGCAAAGGTGCGCTGGTGTTGGAAGCGACCGCCGAAGGGCCTTGGTTGATGATTAAGTTGCCGCCCGGTCGCTACAGAGTCACGGCACGGCAAGACGAGACCTCGGGATCGCACAACGTCACGGTGAATGTGAAAGGCGTGACGCGGCAGGTGGTGCGTTTGCAGGAAAAGCGGCAGGGATAGTACGCGTAGGGTGCGCAAGCGCACCCTACGACGCTTCACAGATTGAGGTTGCCATGGAAGCGCGGGCGCTGTCCTGTACGCTTTCCATGAAGGCGGCTGCCTGATTGTTGATGTTGCGCGCACTCACCTTGCGTCCGGTCCCAAGGGGCCCCGCGTACATTTCGATGCGCGACCAGTTGAGCCGATGGGAAGGGCAATCGATCTCAATCAGTTGCACTGAAGATCTGAATACGCTCGCGGCATCGGTGTCGTAGCGCGTGTCCAGATGATCGAACAAGAACCACGCTGATTTCGAATTGGCGTCGCGTTCCTTGACGCTCGCCAGATCCACATAGACATTTGAGGCGCCAGTGGCGGCGACGTATTCCCAGTCGGCGGCTTGCGCGCAGACGCCGAAGAAAAAAATGAAGAGTGTGAGTAGGGATCGCATGCTGATTCCATTCTAGTGTAGTTCGACCAAGGCTTAGATAAGAGCGCCACCGTATCCCGGATACAATACGGGCCGATTTGCGCCATTATCCTACCCCTTGACCCGTGGCCCCCTGGCGTAACGAGCGAGACGGCAGGGGCATCAACGCTTGCCGTAACACCTATAACTACCACCCAGCACAGAGGAGACCCCATGGCTGCCGCTGTCACTCCAGAGTTCGAGGAGGCGACTTTCAAGAAGGTCGTCGGACGACTGATCCCCTTCATTTTCCTGTGCTACATCGTCGCGTTTCTGGATCGCGTGAACGTAGGTTTCGCCAAGCTGCAGATGGCGGGCGATCTGCAGTTCAGCGACACCATGTACAGCTTCGGGGCGGGAATATTCTTCATCGGATATTTCTTGTTCGAGGTGCCCAGCAACGTCATTCTAGAAAAAGTCGGCGCCAGAATGTGGATCGCGCGCATCATGATTACCTGGGGCGTCATTTCCTCGGCATTCATGTTCACCGCAGTGATTCCCACCGCTGCCATCGCGGCGAATTTCGGTTGGTCACAAGCGGAGTTCAATTTCTATGCGCTGCGCTTCCTGTTAGGCGTGGCGGAGGCGGGCTTTTTTCCCGGCATCATTCTGTATCTCACTTATTGGTTTCCGGGAAGCCGGCGCGCACGCATTACGGCTTTGTTTATGACCGCCATTGCGATCTCCAATGCCTTTGGCTCACCCATCTCCGGCGCCATCATGCAGTACATGGACGGCATGTCGGGCTGGCGCGGCTGGCAGTGGCTGTTCTTGTTGGAAGGGATTCCGTCGGTCATTATGGGGGTGCTGGTGTTCATACTGCTGCCGAATGCACCTAAGGACGCGAAATGGTTGTCGCCGCAAGAGCGTGATCTGGTGCAAAAACGGGTGGATGAAGACGAGGCTGGCAAGAGTGAATTGGGGCAGCGTCACAGCTTTACCGATGCTTTCAAGGATAGTCGCGTGTGGTTGCTGTCATTGGTCTACTTGTGTGGCGTGACTTGTTTTTACGCGGTGAATTTCTGGATGCCAACCATCATTCAAGAGCTCGGCATCGCCAAGACTGACTTCATGAAGGTCGGTCTGGTCAGCATGATCCCGTGGGGGATCGCGGCGATTGCCATGGTTTACTGGGGAAGGCATTCGGACATGACGGGTGAGCGGCGTTGGCACGCAGCCGGCGGGTTGCTGGTGGCCGTGGTCGGACTGTTAGTCGTTGCAATGGTAGGCAAGGATCCGATTCCCGCCATCATCGGCCTGACGCTCATCACCAGCGGAATCTTGTCGTGGGTCGCCACTTTCTGGTCATTGCCGACGGCGTTCCTGTCCGGTACGGCGGCCGCCGCCGGCATTGCGTGGATCAACTCCGTCGGCAATCTGGGCGGACATTTCGGACCGGAATTGATCGGCCACATTCGAAAGGCCACCAACGCCAATGAGGCGGCCTTCTACGTCCTTGCGGTGGCCGCGTTAGCGGGCGCGATCATTATCTTGTCCATGGCGCGAACACAAAGCGTGAGCACCAAAATGGCGACCCAAGCAAGTCAATAATAACTTCCTTAACGCCTTCCTGCACGTAAGGTGGAAAAAGCGGAAAAGCGCAGCGTTTTCCTCCGTGTGGGATCGGAGAAAACCGCAACGCCGCGAGCGCGCTAGTGCCGGAACGCCTCCACTGGCTCCATGCGCGCCGCCCTCCAGGCCGGGTAGGTTCCGGACAACAGCCCAATGGCCCCTCCGACCAGTGGCGCCATCGTAGGTGCCAAGGTATCCAGCACCGGCGTCCAGACCTGGTAGGCAGACACCATCACGACGATCAACACGCCAAGGCTGGCTCCGATCACACCGCCGATCACACCCATGGAAGCACTCTCGAACAAGAATTGAGCGGCGATGTGTCCGCGAGTGGCTCCAATCGCACGTCGCAATCCGATTTCCGCGGTGCGTTCCATCACACCTACCAGCGTGATGTTGGCAATGCCGATGGCGCCAACGATCAAGGACAATCCTCCCAGCAGCAGGAACATGACGTTCAAGTCCGACTGCACTTCGTCCTTAACCCGCTTGGGTTCTTGCGGGACTTCGACCTTCAGCACTTTCGGATCATCGGGCCGCAACGCCGCGCGCGCTTGCTCGGCGATTAGGTAGGCCGCCCCGATTTTGGTTTCCACCACTACCAGTCCTGGTCCCTGAAGAGAGAAGTACTTACGAGCCGTTCCCTCGGGAATGATGACGGCAGCCAGCAATTCGGGCTTGCGCGCGACATCGCGCAAGATACCCTGCACGAGATAGAGTTGATCGCCGATGGAAATCGCTGGTAATTGTTCCAGTCCCGTGATCTTGAGACGGCGCGCCGCATCCGGACCGAGTACGGCCACTCGATCGGCGCGTGCGGAGTGTCCGGCATCTGGCAGCCGTCCAGCCACCAGGTCCGCGCGTACCGCTCTGAAAAGATCCGGAGACACGGCGCGTACCGCCAGCTTGAGCGCGCTTTGGTCCAGCGGATCGTTCACCGGCGAGGAACTCACCAGCGCGTTGCCGACATCGACCTCGCTCATGGTTCCCGCCGCCACCACGCCATTTAGCCGCAGCAGGCGCGCAGGCGCGTCCCAGGGAATCGCCCTGGGATCGATCACGCCGGTGGTGCGGCCTGCCCGCGCACTGACAAATATTTCCGTGGCGGCGAGCTGATCGAATTGCGTCAAGATCCGATTTCCCGCGGTGCGGGTCAGACCCATGGTGGCCACCAGCGCGGTGAGGCCAATGACCACACCCAGAACGGTCAACACCATCCGTCCCGGTCGGGCGAACATGCCCGCCAGCGCTTCGTTGAGAAGATCGGCTACGGTAATACCCGATTCAGAAACGGTCTTGGTTCTGGCTTTTGCGGCGGCGGCCTTGGCAGTAATACGCGGTCGTTCCCGGCTAGGCAGATGGCTGAGGCGGCCGTCAATGATGTGCACGCGTTTGAAGGCGCGTTTGGCGACGTTTTCGTCATGCGTCACGATGACCAAAGTAAGGCCATCGGAGTTGAGTTCTTCCAACAAGTCCAACAACGAAGCGGTGGACTTCGAATCCAGATTGCCGGTTGGCTCATCACATAGCAGCAAACTCGGTGAGCCTACCAGGGCGCGCGCGATGGCGACTCGTTGTCGTTCGCCGCCCGAGAGTTTCAGTGGCAGGAAATCGATGCGGTGACTCAATCCCACGCGCGCCAATGCGGCCAGCGCACGTTCGCGTCGCCCCTCTGGGGAATCTTTGCGATAGACCTCGGCCAGCATCACGTTTTCCAGCACGCTGCGATAGGGCAGTAGATGGAACGACTGAAACACAAAGCCGATGCGTTGGCTGCGCAACCCCGTGCGCTCCCGGTCGGTGAGCTTGACCGTGTTGATGCCGTCGATAAGATAGGCACCGTTAGTGGGTTGGTCCAGACAACCGAGGATATTGAGTAAGGTCGACTTGCCCGCGCCAGAGGGACCGGTGATGGACAGCCAGTCGCCGTCGTCGACAGTGAGATCAATGTCCGTCAGCGCGTGTACGGCAGGATCGCTACCGAACGTTCTACCGATCTTGATCAGTTCGAGCACCCGGTGCAGGGTGCCAGGCGCGCCTTGCGTCATTTGGGCCTGGTGGCGGATTCGGGCGCCGCCTCCGCCGCTTTCTCGGGCGTCTTGTAGCCTACGACGACCATCTGGCCCGCCGAGAGCGTGCCTCGAACCGGCGTCACCTCCACGAATCCGTCAGCGGCCAGTCCGGGCTTGACGACGAGATACTCGAGCGTGCCATTGTTCTGTACCTGGATGCGGGATGTCCCATCGGCGGAGAGGGAGAGCGCGCTGCTGGGCACCGCCATGACTTCGCCCTTGGTGGATTCGACGGGTATGGTTAAACGTACCGATACACCCTCGAGTTTCGTCGTTGAATCCAGCACTCTAACTTCGAAGTAGAAATGATAACCGTCCACGCCGCGAGTCCCCGGAGTGGTTGCGACGAATTCGACCACACCCTTGGTATTGATACCAAGGGCTTGTTCGTCGATTTCCACCGGCATGCCCGCCCGAACCAGCGACCCCGCCTCCAAGGGAAGCGAGGAATCGATAGCAAGTTGATTGTCGGTCACGGATAGAACGTGGCCCGCCGCGGGGGTGCCTATGACACCCTTGATCTCTTCGATGCGCACAGGAAGTGCCGGGATGAATGCAATTTCGTCCACCGGCACTTGCACACCGATCTTGCGCTTGGCGGCGTCGAGATCGGCAGCAAGCCTGTCGCTACGCGCAGCCGCGAGTTTGGCATCGAGGTCGGCGAGTTTTTGAGCGTCAATGGCGGCGCGAACGGCTTTCTCGCCCTCTAATCGCGTGGACCTTACCAACCCTTCGGCTACCTGAATGCGCTGCGCCACCATTAGTGTTTCCGAGCGGGCCGTCTGAACGGCCGACTCGCCGTCAAGTTTGATCTTGCTGGCGGAGGCCTGCGCGAGCGCGAGCTTGGCATCGGCCGCAGCGCGGGCGGAATCGGGTTGCCTGGGATCCAGCATGATGAGCGCTCTTTCCGCCATCATGGAGCGGACTTCCGCCTCTGCCGCTTTGTTGGCGAAATCGGCGCGAGCGCGCTCGGACTCGATGGCTTGCGAGATACCTTTCTCCGGGTCGACGCCAAACTTGCTCAGTTCAGCCCGCCGTGCGGCGAGTTCAGCCGCGGCTGCGCGGTTACTTTGTTCGGCTGTGGCACGCGCCGAATCCACCGCCGGTGCGGCCGAAAGAACGGCTGCCGCCGCCGACAGCTTAGCTTTGTTCGCCTCCGCCCAATCGCGCTCCAAGGTTGCAAGCGCAGTCAGTTGTTCGCGCGTCGCTCCGAAGGGTTCCCAACCTTTGGCTTTGTACCATCTGGCGACCGCAATGCTGGTTTGTAGATCGAAGACGCCATCGATCGATCCAGGGTCGTAGCCCAGGCGCTTTAGACCTTGTTCCAATTGACGCACATCTTCTCCGGATATGCCTGGGACGAGATCTCGGTAGGCCGGGATTTTTCCCTCCAGCGCGAACACGGGACGCCCGGAGGCAGTGAATAGAACACCCCCTTCGGCGATCTGCGCGTTACGCAGCGGTAATGTGGCGATCAGTCCGGGGCTGGATTTCAATGCCGAAGGCGAGATGGAAAGTGGCAGCGGTAATCCAAATCGGCCGCTCCCACGAGTGACGATCTTGCTGCTCAGCAAGCGTTGTTCGATGGGCACGAGGATGGGCGAAGGTGTCGGTGGCGCCGTGCGCGCCGCAGCATCCGCCGGGGACTCGATGCGCGACCCCGCAAACCACGCAACCACCGCGAGTAGCCCCGCACCACCCAGTACTGCGAATAAAGCAATCGTGCGCTTGCTTGTTGCGCCCCCGCTAGGTGCAGAGTTCTTGGCTGAACGCAAACGGCCGACTAGCGAACCCAGTTGTGGTATTGCCATCTACGTTCATTCTTCGGTGAGCGTCTCAGCCTTGAGTTTACAGGTTCCCGGCGGATTACTGAGGTTTCCGAGCGAACATTTCCTCGTGAATTCTCTCCTCGACGGGATCGATCACTTCCTTTTGCATCTTGCTGTTCATTCTTGAGACTGCACGCTCGAAATCTTGTAGTTCCTTGAGTGCTGCGCGCTGTGCCGGGGACATTTTGTCCAGGGGAATGGTGCCGCCGTTGCTCAACGCGCTGAGGCGTTGCCGAATATCGGGCTCAACCTCGTCGGGGTGGTTATATTTGAATCCAGCCTTGTTCATCTCGCGCGCGTAGAAAGACAGCGCCGCCTTCATCTTTGGGTGCTTGTTGACGATCACGTCCTTCGGATTGTAGAAGGTCGACTTGATGTGCTCTGCCGGAAACACTTTCTCGATACCTTTGCGGGTACAACCGCCGGACATTGAAAAGTTTTCCGATTCCAGGCCGATGACGAAGGTGGCGCCGGTGTTTTCACCAAAGAGGGCTCGGTTGTACGCGACTTGATCGGCCGGAGATAGCCTCTGGTAATTCGCAATGTTGCGCTCGCCCAAGCCGATTCTGGCTGGGTTATAGCCTTTGGAAAGTTGTGGCGGTTCGCCGGTATAGAAAGTCGAAACGCCCATCCCGTACTTGCTTACAAACTCTTCTTCACTGACGCCGGGGATGGTTTTATCGGCGGCCATCGCCGCGCGCACCGTTTGGTAGTCAACGGCGATGTAACTGAATCCCTGATCGCGCATGCACTTGGAGATCAAGCCCTCTACTTTCTCCACGGCCTCGACCAATTGCTTTGGCGTGAGCCCGAACTCCTCGGTACCTACGCCAGCTTGCGTCTGAGCGCTCGCCGCACCCGCATAGAGTGCGCCTGCCAGCACGGCAGTGGTGGTTTGCATCCAAACTTTCATGTCATGCATCTCCTTGATATTACGCAACGCGACAGCGCGCAGGTTACACCAAACTATTATCGGTGCCCCCTGCGAGCTCTCGACCACCTACACTTTCGCTTTCAATCGGTGCCAACTATTTCGCCGGATTCTATATCGACGAATACGTCTGTTTCCTTACCGCTGGCCTCGATAATTTCTACGACGTAGACGTTGTGTCCACGCTTTCGTTCGATGGACACGGCATTGGCCCTTCCGGGAACGCGCTTGAGCGCAACATCGGCGGCTTGGCTACCGCTCACCTTCGCAACGGGCGGCTTGACGGTCTGACCTTGTCCACGATGAAGTATGCCGAAACTGGACACGTCGGACCCTTTGATAACGTCAGAGGCGATTAGCTTTCCGTCCGAAGTATCGTAAATAATGCCCACCTGGGGACACCAGATCTTGTCGGTGATGTCGGTTAGATCTTTGAGGCCTTGCTCACGCACTCTTACGCAGTCGGTGAAGGTGCCGGCGGGGACGGTCATGGTGATGCCCGCCTCGATATTTTCCGATCCGCCATAGGCTTCGCTTTCGCTTCCGTCGAAGATGTAGCGGCTGCCAAGAGTGAAGGTTCCCGACATGAGCAAGCCGGGTTCCGCCACGCCGTTGCCGTCGGGCTCTCCGGCACGCCAGGTGCCTTCGAATACCCGGTTGCCGTCATGGTCGATTTCCCAGCTCACCTCGCCAAAGGCGTAGACGCTGTTGGTGGTCTTGTCGATGGCAAACCAGTTGAGCGCCTGCTGGGTCCAGCGGCCGTCATAAAATTCCTCTTCCTGAACAATGGCGGCTTCGAATTTTCCGATGCCGGGGATATCGAATGGCTCGGTTTTATCCAGAACGGTGGTCTCCTTACGGTAGTAGCCGTCTGGCGAATCAGGCCGCTCGTGAATATGCTTGTGACCCGGTTTGAGGGGAAAATACAGCGGGTTGTGGCCCCAGGGAACGAGGTTCTCGCCTTTGAGGTTCCAATCCTTGAGTGAGGAATACTCCGAAGGCTTGGTGAAACGAGGAGGTTCTTTCACCTCTCCCGCTATGGCGGTGTTGCCGAGGAAGGCAAGTGCTACTACTGTAGCCAGGGAAAACTTGCCGATGACACTACCGTGATGGAACTGATTGCTTCGTGATGATCGCATGATGCACCTCCCAAAAGAAGAAACGATCGTTAAATGAACGCGCGCAAATAAATTGTTCTTTTTTCTACTTCGGGAACGCACGCTTCTCGCCGCGCTCCTTCGCTCCCCGCAAAGCTATGATGCCACTAGCCAATCCCACTTTCAAGGGCGAGCACGACGGGCGGAAGTATCCAGCGTGAAGTCCCGGAACACTATCCATCCTTGGGCTTATATCTTTGCATCGGTGATGAGGATGCTTCCAAGTATGGCAAGGTAAAGCACTGGTGGTATGTACAGAAACTATTCATCAGTCCCATGGATATGGCGCGTGCGGACGATCCAGAATGGCGAGAAATACTTGACCTTCTGACCGGGATGCTGGCCCGCGCGGGATGCTACTTGTCGATTCCGACTACTTGACCCGTTTCCATATCGACAAAGACGTCGGTTTCTACGCCGTTTAGTTGAGCGATGACCTCGACAACGTAGACGTTTTTGCCGCGCTTTCGCTCCACGGTTACGGCATTGGCCTTACCCGGAACCGCATTCAGTGCAATTTCAGTGGCTTTCTGGTGACTGATTTTCGGCTCCACCGCCTTGGCCGCGGGTGGTTTCTCGCGATGGTATTTTCCGAATACCGACAGGTCGGACTTCGGCAGGGTGTCGGAGACAATCAATTGGCCTTCCGCCGAATCCGAAACCAAACCAACCTTCGGGCACCAAACCTTGTCCACGGCATGCGTTGTATCGACCAATCCCTGCTCGCGCACTTTGACGCAGCGGTCGAACTTACCTGCTGGTGTAGTCGCCGACACGCCTTTCTCGATATTTTGCGCGCCGGTAAGGGTTTCGCCTTCACTGACGTCGATGATGTAGCGTGCTCCTACCTTAAACGCCCCAGGCATCCACAGTCCGGGCTCCGCATTGCCGTTGCCGTCGGGTTCTCCTGCGCGCCAGGTGTGATCAAAGACCCGGTTGCCGTCGTCTTCGATCTCCCAGCTGATTTCGCCCAGGACGTAGACATTTTTATTGGCTTTGTCCAGCGCCGCCCACTTCAAGGTTTGCTTGCTATATCTGCCGTCGAAAAACTCTTCTTCCTGAATGATGGCGGCCTGGAATTCGCCCACACCAGGAAGTTCGAAAGGTTCGGTCTTGTCCAACACCTGAACTTCCTTGCGGAATACGCCGTCCGGGTGGTCGGATTTCTCCAGGATGTGTTTATGTCCAGGTTTGAGGGGAAAGAAAAGCGGGTTCTGACCCCAGGGAGTGAGATTGGAGCCCTTAAGCTTCCAGTCTTTGGCTGAGGCGTAATCCTTGGGATTGAGGAGTTTGGAAGTGTCTGCCGACGCCGTGCGGTGAGCGAGGCCGAATGTAATAGCTGCAAGGGATGCGCAAAGGAAGAATACTGTTCGACGGGCGTGGGGAGCAACTTTCACAACGGACCTCCGATGATGTTTGAGAATCGCATCGCGCTGCAATTTCTAGAAGTCGAATTGCCCTCGCGCGGTGATCGCTCGCTCGCTGCTGGTGCTGGCCGTGCTGGCCGGCGCCCCTGAAGTGACCGTGACCGGCGTGGCGAAATCGGTCTTGATAAAGTGCAGCAGGAAACGGGTGTTGGGATTGACTATCCACTTAAGACCGAGCGCATAGCTTTTGGCCTCGTTGGTGGGCGCCGTGGTGGCGCTTGTTATTACTACACCGGTACCATTGTCCGTGGTGCTGAGCGGAAAATCGGACGCATCCCATTTCGAATAGCGCAGGCTTAATTCCAATGCGCCGGTACCCCCGCCGGTGGGCGAGAAGTTACTCTTCGGCTTGATGCGTGCGAACAGTCCACCGGAATAGGCGTCGGCATAGCGCTCGCCCGTTATCAGCCAGTTGAGATCGGCGTAGTAGGAGTTGATGGCTTTGTCGTAGTTGATCCCTCCAGTACTGGTGCCGGCGAATTTCGCTCTTATATATTCGCCTTGAAATTTGAAGGGGCCGTAGGCGACGGCGGACTCCAGCCCAAGGCGCTTGCGATCGGTGGTGCCCCCGGTGAAGGCAGTAGGCGAAAAAAAAGTAAATCCACGGGCGTCGGTACGGGCGCTTGGCGCCGCAGCAGGGGGAAGGGTGCCGTCGGCGAACGCGCCGCCGAGGTGATACACCGCCTGGCTTTGTCCGAACATCTCGGCAAAATTGGCGGCCAGTCGTCCAGTGATTTGTTTGCCGTCGACCGTTTGCGCCGTGTCATTGGTGTTCTTGCCGGCATTGTTGGCGTAGGCCAGCCCGTAGTACAAACCCGTGGTCGGTACGCCGTAAAGCATGACGCCGCGCCCTTTGCCTTGTGCCAGAAACGTGCTGGCCATGGAGCGTTCCATGAAGTCCGTGAAGCGGTCGCTCATCAGCGTTTCCAAGCTGAAAGGCATATCGAACTGACCAAAACGAAAGCGCGCCTGCTTCCACCACGCCACGTTGAAATAGGCTTCATCGAGGTGGGACTGCGAGGAGGTGGTGGTGCCGACCGGGCCGCTCAATCCCCCGAAATCACCGACCACTTGGAATTCGTAGTGATCCCAGAATTTACCGCGCGCGCCCAGATAGGCACGCCTGATATCGAAGGTGTCCGCGTTAATGGGATCGGGACTGCTGTACTTGCGGTAGTCGAACTGAATGCGGCCGCTGAGGGCAATGGAGTTTTGTTTGTCCTGGGTTTCCCAGACGAAGCCGTCCTTGAACGAGGTATTTACTTGGGGTGCGGCCTTCGCCTCTGGTTTCACTGCGGGAGCGATAGGCGCGGCCGCTTGCGGTTCCGCCGTCGGCGCGGCAGCCTTGTCGCCGGCTCCGGAAAGGATCTTGTATTCCTCTTCCGTGATTACGCCTTTTTTGTACAGGATCTGCAGCAACTCGTCTGCGGATACGGCGTAAGCGGGGCCGTGCACCAAACTCAAAATACCAACGAGAGTCAAGCCTCTGGCGAACGTGCTCAAACGCGTGATCGGTGTACTGCGCAGGGGGAAGCGATGCACGAAGGTCTCTCCTAAGAATTACCACTACCAAACATACGTGAGCAGAGTGAAAATGCCATTCGCGGATTTACCCGTGCCACCCTGGGCGACGGAGTAATCCCAACTGTGCGAATACTCGGCAGTCAATCTGAGTCCGTCTAGCACCCATTCCCCTGCTGTCAACAACAGCCTGCGCTTTGGAATGAACCCGACTCGCGTTGCGCTGCCGTTGATCAACTGTGTGACACCGGCTAGATCTCTACTTTCTGAGTAGCCTAGAGCGGCGAACGAACCTTGGCCGCCAATGGATTCGACCCATGGATTCCAATCGAACTGATACCCCAGGGACACTTGCCAAGCTGACGGTTTGATACTGACAGCGTTGCTATTGTCGTCAACAAACCGCGCGCGACCGAGAGCGCCGTTCCATTCGGCGACCAACGAAATGGGGCCAAAGCTGGATTTGAGGCTCGAAGACAGCCCACGCACCGCCCCAATTTGCGGGAGGAAACCTTGATACTCGGCTCCTAGAAAAATGCTGTCGAAAATAGAGCTGTTGTAACTGACGTCAATATCGAAGGAGCGTGGGCACAGACTGGCCGCCGACAATTGGGAGTAGGGACGGCCACAATTGCTCTTCGTCTGAAATCCCAACGTGGCCCCGATGTGCCTGGCCAAGGAGGTTCCACCTTTGAAGTCCGACCCACTGTACACATAGACGGCAGCATTGATGGGCGGCGGGCTCGGTGTGAGAGCGAGGGTCGCGGGTGGTTTGGGACGCGCGGGCGGCGGTCTGAAACCCAGGCCCTTACCTAAGGCACTCACCAGCGGATTGACTACCAATGGTCTAACGGGCGGCACCACGACCGGAGGTGTAGCGGGTGTCAGGGAAGGGGTGGGAAATCCCAGACCAATGCCAACCGCCGTATTCCGAAACTCGAACGCTTCGATAGTCAGTGGATTGTCGACGGACAACACGTCTGCCCACGGACTTCCGGTCGAGATGCCGAAGGGCAAGACCAAGCGTCCCGCTTTAGCGAAGATTGGAAAGCGTTGGGTGTCGCCGAT
>JANNFC010000328.1:0-1694 GCA_031379405.1 Betaproteobacteria bacterium
GAGACAAGGAGGCTCCGCGCCCCGGCATAGAAGAATGCTTTGGCTAAACCGGAAAGACCCTCCGCGCCGGGTGTACCGTCAGGCGCCGCCGTGTTGCACGCGGAAAGGATTACCCATTCGGCGTTCAGCTTTAATTGCGCTACCTCGCTTGCGGTGAGCAAGCCGTCGTCCTCGATGCTGCCAGTTTTCGGCGGTGTCAGCACCAGGGCGGGTTCCTCGAGCCCCTTGAACTCGCCCGCCATCAAGCCATGGGTGGCGAAGGCCACGGCACGATAAGTGGACAGGTCCATAGCCTTCACGCGTGCCTCGGTGGCTTGCTCGCGCACATGGACGCTGCCTTGAGTTGCCTTCAGCCCGGCGGCCAAGGCCTTGAGTTCGGCGGATGTTTCGGGTAGCGGAGCAAGGCTGCGCACCTCCGCTACATCGGCAATGCCGCCCCGCGCACCCAGCTTGGTCGCTGCCTTGATGCCGCGTGATCCTTGTCTGCTGCCATCCAGCAGCGGGTCGCCAAATCCGATAGACGGTTCGCTTGCGCTGGCGGGTTGGGCAAAGCGCGGCAGGGCGCGCAACGATCCCACTGACGGTAAGGTTGTGAACGCCATCTTCCTGGCCAGCCACTCCACGGTGAGATAGTCCTCCAGGCGCCCGACCTTGGGCGCTGGATTGCTGACCAGTAGGCCCAAGGGAATGCTTTGCAAAGCTGCGTCCGGCACCACCATGACGTGATCGATGTTGAGGAGGGTGGCTTCGACCGGGCCCAGCAGGCTCTTGTAGAGGGCGTGCGCCGTTTCCACCGGGAAGGGTTTCAAGTCCCCCACGGTTTCGACGCCGGCTGCATCCAGCGCTTCGCGCAGCGCCTGCACCTGAACGTCGAGTGCCTTGCGTCCGATGTTGAGCTGGCGCATGGTGAGATGGTCGCGACGCAAGACAAAGACATAGCTCACGTCGGTGTCGACCACAAATGCGAGCAGTGCTTCGCGTTCGCCCAACAATTGCCTGGCATCGCGCGCCGCGAACGGCTTGGTGCTCACCATCTCCGCATACTCCGGGAATTCCCTGGTCAGCCGTGCGCTGAAATCGCCGATGCGCTGCTCCAGCCGCGCAAGTTCGCCACGGAGGTTAGCCATACGTTCAGCGCTCCGCTTTTCCGGTGGTTCGCTCGCCGCCTGCATGAGAGTCGAGTCGACCGGGCGAAATCGATCGATCGCATCCTGCATTTCGCGCACCGCGACGGCCAGGCTGTCCGTACGCGAAGCGTAGCGCGCGGCCATGCGCTTGAGTGCGTCTCCAGCCGCGATTTCCGCGGCGAGTTGCCCCGCCTCGAACGCTTCGGAAACGAGGGCGGGATTCGCGTTGCGCTCGTTCACCGCAGCGAGTAGTCCTACATGCAAGGTGAATACCTTCCGATGGCTGAGCCTCTCACTCCTGGGCCCCGACGATAGGCTGCTATTAGAAATCGCGATGCGGTGGGTGAGGATTTCCGCCGAACGCCGTATGTGCGGCAAGGCTGCGTCGAGGTCCCCGCTGGCTTGCAGTGTGCGCGCCATCATTTCAAGGGTAACCGCCTCGCCGCGGTTGTCGGCAATCGAAGTCTTGCTCCACGTCTCCAGCGCCCGGCTCAAGAGCGCCTGGGCCTTGCCATGCTTTCCCTTTCTCAGGTAAAGCTGCCCGAGATCGGTCAGCGCATAAGCGAC
>JANNFC010000330.1:0-2262 GCA_031379405.1 Betaproteobacteria bacterium
GTCGTGAACCAACGTCTGGCAGCAGTAAGCGAGGTTGCTTAGCCCGGTGGGCGAGTCCGCATCGCTGCGCCGAAAGAATGACTGGCGCATTCATAGTAATCCTCGCGTCGGGCCTATGAAGAAAAAGTGTGAGGGTTGACGAGTTGCGCCCCCAATACGATTTGCGAGACTTGCTCAAAGGAGCGACAGTTGGCAAATACGCGAAGTGTTACCAGGCAGGTACCAATCTTGTTCTACCTGGATTATGCACGGAAACGCGGCTCGGCGCACGAATAGCGTGACCGTTGAAGTGACTGCGCGAGCATCCGGTCTGAATCTTTCCTGATCGTCTCCTTAGTACATCAACTCACTCCTCCATTCCTTCATTTCCCGGAGCTTCCGGTTTTGGACTTCAGCAATTTCGTGCGGCTATGTTCCTTTCCTACTTGCAGTTCCAAATCCGCGCATAAAAAGTTATGCACGGCGTGTCAGGTCAACGCCGTCGCCATCACCGGCCCAAAGGCGGGACCAATTGCGCGCAACCGATCCATCAGTTGCTGGAATATGCCGCGCTCTTCGTAGTGGTCGCTGTAGCTCACTCCGGTCCTTCCGGCATGACGCCAGATCTTCGCCGCCACGAACAGGAACCGCAACCGCGCCGTGGCCAGCGTCGTGTGACGGAGCGTCTCGGTGTCGGCATCGGGCTCCCGGTTGAACAGCATCAGCCAGCAGTTCAGGTTGTAGGCCAGCATCGCCAACTGGAAATGATTGCTGTTGACGTCGAACCGCTTGGAGGGATGCGCCGCCGCACCCGCGTCGTTGTTGGCTTCCTTGATCAGGTTCTCCGCTCCAGCCCGCTGATTGTAGAACCACACCGCCAGATCGATCGGATCTTCCAGATTGGTCACCATGACCCGGTAGGTATACCCGCTGGTCTCGAACAATTGATACTGCTCGGCCTGGCCCGCTTCCCCTTCTTCCGCCTTCTTCCGATAGCGGAGAGCGACGAAGCGGAACCCATGGCCCCATCCGTCCGGCTGGTAGAGAAATTCACATTCGCCATCCGCGTCGGTCTTCGGTGACGGCTTCCATTCGGCCCGCTTCAACTCCTCCACCAATCGCGAAGTCTTGCGCGCTACCACGATGAACCGGTAACCCGCCTGTTCATAGGCCTCCACTGCTTCCCAACAATAGAAGCCCGAATCAGCGCGCGCGTAAAGCTTCTCCACACCTTCCGGCAGCGACTGGAAAGCACTGCGTAAATGGCGGGCAATTTGCTTGCCCGTCAGCCGGTCGCCATTGTGCAACCCGCCCGTCACGTACTCCCGCGTCTCGGCCAGAAATGTCAATATCGGCTGGTAGCTTTTCTTGCCCTTGTTCTTCGGGTTGTAGCTCTTGCGCGCTCCCATCTGCTGGCCGTAGAGGGTATGCACCGTCGTATCGGTGTCCAGCGTCGCGCTCTTCAGCTTCACGTTGGCCGCTTCCCATACGCGACGACGCATTTGCCGCTGCACCGACAGGATCTGCTGCGCCACACTCCCGTGCAGCGCGCCCAGAAAGCGCCATAACGTGCTTTGCGGCGGCAACTGCACGATTTTCAACACACCCGTCACAATGGGATCGCGCGCGATGAACCGCAGTTGATTCAGACGACTGAACCCAATGTACAGCCCTAACATCATGGCGAGCAAGAATTGGTAGCTGCTCATCACTTTGGTGAGCCGCTTCACCAAGACCGTCTCCTCCATCAACGCTTGGAAACCAAGCTTCTCCAGCATGGTAGCCACCGGTAACAGGCCTCCATACGGAGTGAGGTTCTTGCCCGAAAAGTCGAAGGGAGTCGAAGCCCCAATTTTATTGGCCTCCGGAGGTATACCTCCGGCCCCTTGTTTCACGCCCTTCTTGTCGCTATGCTGAATTCTGTTCGTAACCATTTGGGTGACCTCCATGGGATTGGCTGGCGAAGCTCGCTACTTTGCCAAGTTTCAGTTTCATCCCATGATAACGGGGTCCCCAAATGGTTGGGTCTCAGCTCAACTCCGGCAGGATGCCTCCTGCTGTGCATAGATCAGGTAACCCGGATATGCGTCGCGTTCGCGTGGACGAATTCAAGCAGACGTTCGTCCATGTCGCTGATCTCTTAGTAGTGCCGATCGCAGGACTCAAGTACCGCCATCAACTCTTGGTCGTCATCGACAATCGCCTGGTCTGCCGGAAAGCTTCGGGGGGCGAGCTCCTGGTGTCAAGGGCCGTTATCGATAGCCATCGGATCAAGCTGGGGAC
>JANNFC010000338.1:0-3400 GCA_031379405.1 Betaproteobacteria bacterium
CGCTCACGCTCACATCCCCACCCCCCAACGCACCGACACCTTGCTGAAAGTCTCGGAAGCGCGGCCACCACGCCACATTACGGAACTGCGCATGGTTCGGCGCATCGAGCTTACCTTGCCGGTATAGCCAGTTATTGTTCAGTTGATTGCTGCCCGAGAGCGAGGAAATATTCCTTTCGGCACGCAGCCACACATCCCCTCCGCCCATTGGGAATTCCGCCGTGCCGCCACCGATGCTGGTGACATTAAAATCTGCGATGGCGGCGCCAGGTATCCCTGCCGTGTAGAGCACGCTGGTTTGGTCGCTGAAAACGATGTCGCGCGCCGCCGCGATCTCAATGACTCCCGTCCCGGTACGCACCAACTTGTTGGCTGCGATGATCACATCGCCACTGTCGACCCTGGTATCCGGTAGTCGCACCGCTAGCGAATCGGCCGCATGTATATCCGCGCCGCCCACCAGACGGTAGGTCCACGACTCCCCGCCCAATAATGCCGCCGTGGGTTGCGCATCGCTGAAGCCATCGCTAAGCGTGGCGTTCAAGTTCAAGTTACCCGCGGCGCGCAAGGTGAGCATTCCCGGCTGACCATCGATGCGCGAGGCGATCAGATTCCAGTCCTCGGCAAGATTCAGATCCGCGCTGCTGCGCACTTCCACGCCGGGGCGCAAGGCAAAGTCCGCGATCCCGAGTCCGCCGCTCGCCGCCACGTTGGAAACGAAGGTCGCGTTATCGGCATCGAACTGAGCAAAACTGGCGGCGTTGAGCGTGGCCATGGAGTAGTTTTTGGTTCCTTCCACGCTCAGACGCGGCGCCGCCCCTGAAGCATTGCTAAGCACGTTTGCCGCGAATGCGCGCAGCATGACGCCAGTTCCAGGATCCGAGTCGGACTGAATACCGGCGCGCGCTGTTCGCAATGCGATTGATCCGTTGACTGCTACGCCCGCGCTGGATATATCGATGAGCGAACCGGAGCGCACCTCGATCCCGAAGTCGCCGCGCGCGCCGGTCGTACCGGTGGAGGAGAGCAGCACGTTTCCGCCCTGCCCTCGAGTGCCGAACGGCAATCCGTTGGCGTCGCGCGTGCTGGCTGCCGCATCCGTGGCATTTGCCCGCAATGCGGAGCCGGCAAGAAGCGTTATGTTGCCAGTGGGCAGTTCGTTGCCCAAGCCATCTAGGCGTAGCGTGCGGCGACCCGCAGCCAGCATAATGTTGCCACCCTTGCGTCCCGATGCGTCGATGATGCCGCCCACCACGATATCGCCATCGTCCACCGACAATCGAACATCGTGCGCCAGCACACGGTCCGCAGGTCGCTGGGTGAAGGCGTTCTCGCCTTCAATCAATAGAACGCCGCTGCGCACTCGTATTTCTCTGCTCTGGGTAAACCCGGCTTGATTCAATTTCGCCTTGAGCAACGAGAAATTACCCAACGATCCCATGTCCGAGATAAACCGTCCCTGCCGTGCCTCGAGCGCTGCATTCGTGATCTGAGCAGAGGCCAGGATCGTCCCAACCAAGTGCAAGCTGCCGTGGGGCGCCCGCACGGACAACGTACCCGCGTCGCCGCCCGCGATGCCGTGAAGCTCCAGCAAAGCACCGTCCCCGACGACGACGTCACCGTTCACGCTCTCCAACGCGAGCGTTCCGGCCGAAGCCGCCACCGACGTATCGGCGAAGGACGTCACCATACCGCGCAGGCTGGTGATGGAACCCGGCGCCAGCATGACCGTGTCGGTCGCAGACGGGCCCGTCGCCAGTATCCGCACCGAACCCGTGGGAAGATCGATATTCCCGCGCTGCGTTACCGATGAGCCGGAAAGGCTTAGCTTGGCGCCAACCCCACTTCTAACTCCCGCGCCTGCGGCCACCGTGGTGGGTTTATCGATGACTAACTTCCCTTCTGCCAAGATCGCGTAGTGCGCGCGATTGCGCGCCATCAGTTTCGACGCGGACACGGTGAGATCCCCGCTTGTGCTAAAGCGTCCTTGACCTTCGACCACGAACTCGTTTTCTGCCATGAGTTCCACTTTCGAGAACCCTTGCACCTTAAAGGCTTGGTCGTTCGCGCCATTGCCCAGTGCAATGGATTGCGCTGCCATGACCAGCGAGCCATCGCCCTGCCCCGCTCCCGACGAGGACAAGGCGAGTCCATTTGGATTGGACAAGACCAGCGATTGCGCCTGAATGCGCATGGACTGTCCGCTGTGGAGTGAGCCGCCGATACCCGCCGCCTCGATGTTCAGGCGCTTCAATTGCGCACTGCCGAATTCCCCTGCGCCGTACAAATCAAAGGTGCTGTAGCTGCGCAGAACGAGCGCATCGAGCCCTGCGAAGGTACTCAGCGTCGCATCCGTGATGACCAATCCTTGCGTTTCAAGGGGTACGTTGCCTGCGCTGATTCGGCTCGCTCCGACTTGCAGGGCGCCCCCTCGAGCGATGTCCAACGTGCCTGCGAAATGATTGTTAAGGGTTGCATCCATTACCACGGATCCGGTCGCGCTTACGATGGCCCCCGCATCCACCGCGAGCGTTCCACGGGCACGCGTCACCCCTTCGCGGATCAGACTACCCGCCTGGCCGCTCGTGACTCTCAGTAGTGCGCCGTCGCCGCTGCCCGGCAGCGCCGTATTGCCGACGCGCAATGCGCGGCCCGCAATCGAAGGCCCGGCGCTTTGCACGACGGAACCCGCCGCGAGCGTTACCGCATCCGTCGCCGCCAGGATCACTTCCGGAGCACTTAGCGTGGCGTTACTGCCTGTCCCGACAAACACTTCCTGCGCGCCCACACCTATTGTGATTTCATCCACGCCTGAAGCACGCACGCCACCGATGAGCAGACTTTCGGCATTCAGGCGGGCGAGGCTTGCGAGATCGATTCGAACGTAGTCCGAAGAAGGCGCCGTGACGCCCTCACCCAGCACCGCGATCTTGACAGCGGAAATATCAACGTCCGCGCCACGCCCACCGCCCACGGCCACCGCTCGGAGCGTGCCGTCGAGCGACAAGGCAGTACTCGCCGCGATCACCAGTTGTCCAGCGTCATTCGGCATAGGCAGTTCGCGGCCGCCGAAGAAAGCACTCGCCAGGGACTCCTGAAACTCCGATTGGTTTCTCACCACCGCACCGGAACGTACTTCGAAGCCGGAGAATCGATCATCTCTGCTATATCTACCATCGCGCATGTGAACCGCGCGATAACCGGCGACTATCTGCGAGCCATCCAATTTTGCTAAGGTCGTACCCGCCACTAAATCTCCCTGGTTCGCCACCGGCTTGACCAAATAGCCGCCCGGCAATAAGGCGTAGCGCGCGGGAAGCACCGTGTAGTAGCCCGCCTGTAAACCCGATGAGCTGGACAAATACACCGTATCCCCGGGGGAGATCTCGGTTACGCCCTG
>JANNFC010000347.1:0-3982 GCA_031379405.1 Betaproteobacteria bacterium
TGGGTGCATATCGGGGCTAAGACCGGAGGAGGCTAAGCTTTTGCGCTTGGCCGCGCTGAGACGGCCTCGTACCAGCGGCGCAGATGCTGGCACTGCGGTGGGATATCCGAATTCGTCCACTTGGCGAAATCGATGGCGCACAAAGTGGTGGCGTCCGCGATTGTATAGCGCTTGCCCGCGACGACTTCGTTATTCGCTAGTTGTTCATCGAACTTCTTGTAGAACCTGGCAAGCCGAGCATTCGCGCGATCCACCAAAGCCGGAATTCGCGGAATAGGTTGAGCCGATCCCGGCAGGCCGCGCTCGGCGAAAGCAACGTGTGTGTTACGGAACAATTCGGAGGCGGCGAGCATGCCTTCCTCATTGGCGCGCTTTTCCCACATCTCTACAATGGCTTTGTCTTTGGCATCCGTACCCATCATCGGCGGATTGGGATGAAGCTCCTCGAAGTAGCGTGCGATGGCCATCGCTTCGCCAATCAAGGTACCGTCGTCCATTTCCAACATCGGCACCATGGCATGGGGATACTTCGCTATGTATGAAGGCTTGAGTCTGAAATCCTCACCACCGACGTCTTCCAGGTCAATTTTGATACCCTTCTCGGCGAGATAAATGTGCAGCCGCCTTGGGTTGGGTGCGATATGCCAATCGTAGATCTTCATCGTCTCCTCCTGCGTGGAATCACCAATCTATGAGTTTTAGGGATGATGGCCTGAATCGGTACCGTTTGCTAGGCATCGTTGGGCGCTTTCCCCGAAACATCACTGCGCCGATTATGCTACTCCGCTCCGCTGTCGCACGGAAGCTACGCCATGATCTTGAGGCGTTTCAATTCAAAAAAACACTTGGCGCATGCACGCACATCGCTCAATGCACGGTGGGCGCCTTGAAACTCTTCACCAAATAGCTTCACATAGAGCTGCTGCAACGTGGGCCATTTGAATCCGTAGGGACCAGGGAGGCGGCAATACTCTGTTGCCGATTGCATGGTGCACAGGCGCTTCTTGGACTCGATGTGGTTGGGATATCCGGCGCGCAAGAGTTCGGAACCTAGAATCTTTTCGTCGAATTGGATGTTGTGGGCGACGAGCGCTGAGGCCTTGGCCACGTCCGCGAGGATGGCATCCAAGATCGCCTTGAGGTCCCGCCCTCGTGCAATGGCGATTTCTGTGGTGATGCCATGAATCCGCGCTGCATCGGATGGAATCTTGAAGCCATCCGGCTTGGCGATCGCCTCCGCGCTGGCGATCTCGTTCCCATCGGCATCCGCGACCAACCAGGCCAGCTGCACCAACCTTGGCCAGTTCCTCAGGTCCGAAGCGGGCGCCTTGTAGTTCTGCGCAATGCCGGTGGTTTCAGTGTCAAAGAATAGGTAGGTCCGCTGTTTCACAAGGTCACCTCTCCACGAGCTATCTCAACCACCCTGCCTCCCACGAAAATGCTCCGCGCCGTGGCGCGCTCCGAGGACAGCAGGCATGTTGTCTCGGACAGGTTGAACTGCAAGGCTAGCGCTCGCATTGTGTCATCGCCCATGCCGCGCGCGTCCTTGAACCCGCACGAGGCGTTTCCCGTCAGTGGACTTTCCGCAAAAACATTCAAGAGCCAATAGGACTAGCGAGCTTCGCCAGCAGCTTGTCGTGTACACCGCCGAATCCGCCATTGCTCATGATGAGAATCTGATCGCCCGCGTGCGCCGTATTCGCGATTTCTTCTATAAGCATATCGAGTTCAGAGAAGCACACAGCCTTGCTGCCCAAAGGTGCCAAAGCCGAGGCAGCGTCCCAATCGATACCGCCGATGTAGCAGTACACCAAGTCAGCATCCCGAAGACTTTCGGGTAACGCGCTTTTCATCACTCCGAGCTTCATGGTATTGGAGCGCGGCTCCAGCACTGCCAGAATACGTTGCTTGCCTACCCGCGCGCGTAACCCCGCGACGGTGGTTTCGATGGCGGTGGGATGATGGGCGAAGTCATCGTAGACAGTCACGCCGCGCACGCTTCCTTTGATCTCCATTCTGCGCTTGACGTTTTGGAAGCGAGATAGGGCCTCGATCGCTTTCTCGGCTGAAACGCCGGCGTGCCGTGCCGCACCGATGGCCGCCAGCGCGTTCTGCGTGTTGTGCTCGCCAAGCAACTCCCAGTGCACCGTGCCGACAGATTTCTGTCCGATGTGAACGTCGAAACCATCTGTGTGCGCTGTTGGCGCATGCCATCCTTCGCCGTTGCCCACGTATTCCACCGGCGACCAGCAACCGCGCTGGATGACGCGCCGCATGCTTTTTTCACGACCATTGGCCAGGATGAGGCCATTGGCGGGAACGGTGCGTACGAGATGATGGAATTGGGTTTCGATGGCGGCCAAGTCGGGAAAGATGTCGGCGTGATCGTATTCGAGGTTGTTGAGGATCGCCGTGCGTGGAAGGTAATGCACGAACTTGGAGCGCTTGTCGAAGAAAGCGGTGTCGTACTCGTCGGCTTCGATCACGAAGAAGGGCGACGCCGTTACACGCGCGGAGATTGCAAAGTTCATCGGCACGCCGCCGATCAAGAATCCGGGGTTCAATCCGGCGTCCTCCAGTATCCATGCGAGCATGGAAGCGGTGGTGGTTTTACCGTGCGTTCCCGCCACGGCCAGTACCCATTTCTTCCGCAATACTTGTTCATACAACCACTGCGGTCCCGAGATGAACGATAAGCGCTGATCGAGGAGCTCTTCCATCAGCGCATTACCACGCGAGACCACGTTGCCGATGACGAATAGATCCGGCTTGAGGTGGATCTGATCCGGGCCCCAGCCTTGAATCAACTCGATGCCTTGCGCTTCGAGCTGTGTGCTCATGGGGGGATAGACGTTGGCATCGCAGCCCGTGACGCGGTGACCCGCTTGTTTGGCGATGACCGCGATGCCGCCCATGAAAGTACCGCAGATTCCCAGAATGTGTATGTGCATGAGCGATCAAGAGACGGCGAGCGAACCCCAGAAGTCCTTGCGGGAAAACACCAGCCAGCAACGTCGGTTCAACCAGCCAACGATCCATACGGTTCGGACCTTGGCGGAGGTGCCCAACGGTCCGGCGAGGATACCATCGACTTCGAATTTGACTCCAAAGGGACTAGCCTGCCCCGGTAAGACTTCGCCTGTCCTAGCAATCACCAATAAATGCGATGCGGACAATAAGTAGCCGTGGATCTTGGCAGGATCGACAATCGCGTGTTCGGCTTCGGGAAGCAACATCAGTACGGAAAGAAATGAGCAAGCGAGTTGGCGGCGATGCGCGCTCCCCATTCCGGAGTGAAGTGCCCTGCCTCGGCCACGCGCAGGGGGGCGGAGCCACCGCGAATATCGCGCTGTAGCGCCTCCATCACCGGAACCCCGAGCACGGGATCCTTTTCGCCGATGGCCATGAAGCTCGAACCGCGCCACTCGGTACGCAGAAAGTCGCGGGCACGCCGAGAAAGTTCGGCGCCTGGGGCATCGCTACGATCAGGGACGAGATTGGGGAAGCGCCGCACACCAGCCTTGTAGCCCACATCGGGGAAGGGTGCGTCGTAGGCCGCACGCTCCGCATCGCTAAGGTGCGGGCAACTGCGTCCAAGTAATTTTCCAACGTCCATATCCGGATGAGCATTCGCCCACACGCGCCAGTCGAGAAATCCTTTGGTGAGCGGCGCGTCTCCGGTACCCAGCGCGGTGTTCATGATGAGCAGACGGGTGACGCGCTCCGGCATTTCCATCGGCAGGGTGAGTCCCAAAAGGCCACCCCAATCCTGGCAAACGATGCAAATCTCGCTGAGATCGAGTGTCTTAATGAAGTCGGCGAGCGTGTTGCGATGAAACTCGAAGGTGTATACGCTCTCGTCGGTGGGTTTGTCCGATCGGCCGAAGCCAAACAGATCCGGTGCCACCACCCGGTGCCCTGCTTGGGTAAACACCGGGATCATTCTTCGATACAGGTAACTCCAGGTGGGCTGGCCGTGCAG
>JANNFC010000367.1:0-4039 GCA_031379405.1 Betaproteobacteria bacterium
TTGCCGAAGCCCGAAAGAAAAACCATGAGTAAGCCAGAACAGCTGTTTCCGCCAGCCGCCAATTGCCCGGAATGCGGCAAGAAGATTCGCATCAAGTGGGCCTTGCCGCGTGAAGTGTTTGGCGGGCTTAACGGGTTGGGACATATGAAATGCCTGCATTGCGGCGCCAACCATGCGCGCGCGGTCGGTCCTGAGGACGCCATTCAGGAAACTTCCCGCATGTTCGCCATGAAATACCATCAGGAATGCGGCCATGACCATGGGCACGATCATGAGCACGAGCACATGCACGGCGTATCAGTCATTCCCGGAAGCGAGAAGTTCGCTTATATCAAGCTCCCTGAGCGCGAGCTAAATGATCGAGGTTCGCCGACCGCGTAATCTGCAAGATAGGTGAGGGCATTCAGGAAGGGTGCCCTCAAAGAGCTTGACGGGCAAGCTCCCCGAGGGCGAGTCTCTGGTTTGCGAAGACCGATGAGACCGTACCATTATGTGCCAATTCGTGCTGCAGGACCCGGCGTTTTTTGCATTTCTGTTTCATATTGATAAGGACCATGCTGGCACGGTTCGTTTGCAGGGTTGTTCCTGCGGCGGACCGCTGCATCAAGCCAACTACGCACGCAAGCCAAGAGGGGGAACTCGTGTTGAATCGGTCGATACGACCCGATTGAGTTTCTGCTGCGGCCATTGCCGTGTGCGTCACACGCCGGCATCGGTGCGCTTTCTGGCGCGGCGTGTTTACTGGGGGGCGGTGGTGGTTCTGGCCACTGCGTTGTGTTCCGGAGTGAACTTGCGGCGTGGCCGACAGTTGTCGCAACAGATCGGGGTTCCAGTGCTGACCATCCTGCGTTGGCGCCAATGGTGGCTGACCCAGTTCACCACGAGTGCCGTGTGGCTCGATCTGCGCGGCCGGTTTGTGCCACCGGTAGCGGCGAGCGATCTACCCGGTGAATTACTCGTGCGCGCGGTGGCCGACGACCGGCGCGGTGCGATGGTGATGATTATGCGATGGATTGCACCGCTGAGCACGCTCACGGAGAGCCGGTAAATGCAGCGTAACGCCGCGCACAAGATGGCGTTAGGCGGGGAGGTCATTGCCGTCTAGGCTGTCGCACTTCGGGCGTAATGCCCCTTTTTGCGAAAGTCACTAACCTCATGTCCTCTCCAGACGAATCGAGCATCCGGGATCGATGGGCGCGGCTGCGCCTGCTGATCATCGGTCAACTGTTGGCTGCCCCGCCCGCGCGGGGCGAACTAAAGCAACGCCTGAGCGAATTGAGCCGGCAAACCTGGCGTCACCCGATTCACGGTGGCGATGTGCGTTTCGGGGTGTCCACGCTGGAGCGCTGGCTGGCTCTGGCACGGCGTAGTCCTGACCCGGCCACGATGCTGGCCACCGTGCCGCGGGCTGATGCGGGGCACATGCGCGCGATTGGCGCCGTGTTGGCCGAGGCGATCCGGGCGCAGTATGCCGCGCATCCAAAGTGGAACATCCAGCTTCACTACGACAATCTGCGGGTCAGCGTCGATGAAGGAACGCTTCCCTCCTACGCGACGCTACTACGCTACTTCCGCGCCCAGGGGCTGTGGCGGCAGCGTGAAGCGGTGTCGGGTCCGCAACGCGCTGCCGTGCCGGACGGCACGCGCGAAGTGCGCAGCTTCGAGGCCACGCACGTAGGCGCGCTGTTCCATCTGGACGGGCACCAGGGGTCGCTCAAAGTCCTGAGCCGGCACGGTGAATGGATTTCACCTATTGCACTTTGTGTGATCGACGACTGCTCGCGTCTGATCTGCCACCTGCAGTGGTATGCCCACGAGAACACCGAGTGCCTGGTGCACTGCGTCTCGCAAGCCTTGCAGCGGCGCGGGCTGCCCAGAACCATCTACAGCGACAACGGTTCAGCCATGATCGCCGGCGAATTCAGCGCCGGCCTGCACCACCTGGGCATCCTGGCACTCACCACCCAACCGCGCAGCGCGTGGATGAACGGCAAACAGGAGACGCTATGGAATCGCGTGGAAAGCCGCCTGATGGCCATGCTCGACGCCGTGCCCAATCTGACGCTGGCGCAGTTGAACGAAGCCTCTTTCGCCTGGACCGAACATGAGTACCAAACCACCGTACACCGGGAACTGAACGATGCCACGCCTCTGCAACGGTTCATCAACACACCGAGCGTGCTGCGCAATTGTCCGGATTCCGCGACCCTCGCGCGCCACTTCCGCATCGAGGTCAAGCGCACCCAACGGCGCAGCGATGGCACCGTATCCCTGGACGGGGTGCGCTTCGAAATTCCTCAGGCGTTTGCTCACCTGCGGCAACTGACCTTGCGCTACGCCCGCTGGGAGCGCAGCCAGGCCGACATCGTCGACGCCCGATCCGGGATCATTCAGGCCACGATCTATCCGCTGGACAAAGCCCGCAATGCCGATGGGCGCAGACGCCGGATTACCAAGCCCAGCGGACTATCGTCACGCCCCGTGGCCACACTCACCGGCGCCACCGCTGCTGCGCACGGTGATCCGCAGGCTCCGCTCATGCGTCACCTGCTGGCGCAGTTTGCCGCCACCGGATTGCCGCCCGCCTATCTTGAACTTGACGATGCTTCCTCACCCCCGGAGCCCAATCCATGAACCGTATCCTGTTGACCCCGTTTGGCCTGAAGTGGAACCCCTTTAGCACCGAGTTGCCCAGCGAAGCCCTCTACCTGTCGCCCAAGATCAATGACTTCTTCTGGCGTATCGAGAACGTCCATATCCGCGAAGGCGGCTTCGCCCTGATTCAGGGTGATCCGGGCACCGGCAAGAGCGTCGTGCTGCGCGCTCTGGCTGACCGGCTTGAGCGCCAGACCGATCTGACCGTCGGCATCCTCAATCACCCGCAGAGTAATCTGGGCGACTTCTATCGCGAACTGGCTGAAGTGTTTGGCGTCTCGCTCAAGCCCAGTAACCGTTGGGGCGGATTCAAGACCTTGCGCGAACGCTGGGTCAGCCACCTCGAATCCACCCGGGTGCGCTGCTGCCTGTTGATCGATGAGGCCCAGGAGATGAGTCCCAAGACGTTGTTGGAATTGCGCCTGTTGGCCTCGGCGCGCTTTGACTCGCAACCCTTGCTGGCGGTGGTGCTGGCCGGCGACGGGCGTCTGAATGATGCCTTGGCACGCGACGAATTGCTGCCCTTGGGCACGCGCATTCGGGCCCGCCTGTCCCTGGACTACGCCTCCCGCGATGAATTGGCCGCTTGCCTGGATCACCTGCTCGACACGGCCGGCGCCGCCGCCCTGATGAGCAAGAGCCTCAAGCACACCTTATGCGAGCGTGCCGGGGGCAACTATCGCGTGATGACCAACATGGCCGCTCAACTGCTGGCGGTGGCGGCACAACGCCAACTCCCGGCACTCGATGACAAGCTGTACCTGGAGGTGTTCGCCCCGCCCACTTCCACCACACAAGCCGCGCGGCGCAATGCCCGCGCCACGGCTCGATAAGCGGGCGCAAAATCATGACACACAAGAAAATCACGGTAACCCCGCGCAATACCACACGTCCGAGCGTCACGCTGGAGATCGAACTGCCGGTGCTCTCCAACGAAGCCGCAGCCGCCATGGCTGACGTGCTCGTGCAACTCTATCACCGCTTCGAAGCCGCCTATTACGCCCAAATCCTCAGTCATCACGCCGACCAGACACTGAACATCAATGTCACTGCTGCTGCACGCAACAAGCTGGCCAACACTGAACCCTTCTGAAGCTCGCCTGACTTTACCCCGGGCGGCTCGGCGTTGCGCCCGCACACTTATCCACAGGCCGAAACTCTATAACGACAACAAAAACGCCTTCAATCAAAACCCTCAGGGAATTTGAAAAAATCCACCCCACAAAAGCGCCACTAGCGCTATCTCGTCAAACCATTCCCCGTCAACCATCATCTACCGTGCAAATCAAACCATCAAATAACTTGCTCGCGCTCACCCAGCCGCTTCGCCCGATATCAAGAAGAGAATCCTGCGCACCGTATTGACAGAAATCGTCGTCACGAA
>JANNFC010000371.1:0-6690 GCA_031379405.1 Betaproteobacteria bacterium
AAGAATTCGTGGTGGGTTCCAAACGCTTCACTGAGTCCTATATCTTGGGCGAGATTGCGGCGCAGACGGCGCGCAAAGCAGGCGAAGCCTCCGTCACCCACAAGCAAGGCCTCGGCAATACCGCGATCTTGTTTGAAGCACTGAAGAACGCAAGCGTGCATCTGTATCCCGACTATACCGGCACTATCGGGCGTGAACTGCTCAAGACCGACAGCACCGATCTCGCCAAACTCAACGAAGGCTTGGCACCACTGGGTCTTGGTGTGGCAGTCAAACTCGGATTCGAGAATACCTACGCCATTGCATTACGCGAGGAACAGGCGCAATTACTCAGCGTGCGCACGGTTTCCGATCTGGGCGCACAGGCGAGTTTGCGCTTCGGCTTTTCTCACGAGTTTCTCAAACGCGACGATGGTTGGCCAGGGTTGAAGAAAGTCTATGGATTGCCGCAGGAGCCGAGGGGACTCGACCACGGATTGGCCTACGAAGCGATCGCCGCCAAGCAGATCGACGCCATGGACATCTATTCCACGGACGCCAAGATCGGCCGCTACAAGTTACGGGTGCTGCAAGATGACAAGCGTTTCTTTCCGGAATATCAGGCGATATTCGTCTATCGCTTGGATGTGCCGCAACGTTTCCCAAAGGCCTGGGCCGCGCTGACCAAACTCGAAGGCAGCATCGACGCCGCGCGCATGATCGAAATGAACGCGGCCGCCGAATTGGATGGACGGGCATTTCCGGAAATCGCGAAAGCGTTTCTCGAACGCGCCGTGTCTCAGGTCAGGCGTGCGGAAACGGCGAGGCAAAGTTTCATGCAGGTGTTGTTCGGGCCGGATTTGGCGCGACTTAGCGGCCAACACCTCCTGCTGGTGTTCGGCTCCCTGTTCGTGGCGATTCTCATAGGGGTTCCCCTTGGCATCGCCGCCGTACGCTTTCCTTGGGCGGGTCAAACTATCCTGACGCTATCAGGATTGATTCAGACCATTCCCGCCCTCGCTTTGCTCGCCGTATTGATCCCGGTCCTCGGTCGCATCGGCATTTGGCCGGCGTTGATCGCGCTATTCCTCTATGCGTTGCTGCCCATTGTGCGCAATACCCACGCCGGACTTGCCGACATTCCCGCCTCGTTGCGCGAATCGGCACAGGCGCTGGGTTTACCCGCTCGTACTCGGCTACGTCTCATCGAACTTCCCCTCGCCGCACGTTCGATTCTCGCGGGCATCAAAACTTCCGCGGTTATCAATGTCGGCACCGCAACCATTGCGGCCTTCATAGGCGCGGGTGGCTATGGTGAGCGCATCGTTACGGGGCTCGCGCTGAACGATCATTCGTTGCTGTTGGCCGGGGCGATTCCGGCGGCGGTGTTGGCGCTGCTTACGCAGTGGGGATTTGATCTGGCGGAACGGCGATTTAATCTGTCCGGCGCGCGCTAGCGGGCATTTCGAGCCGGCCTGATGTGAAGCGTGCCTATCTCTGCGTTGTCGAAGGGTGCGCTGCAATCTACGGAACACGCTGGCGGCTTGTGCATTGCGGCCCTGCGCGTGATAGCAACGCGTCAGCCCTTGGTAGAGTCGCGTACGGCTTGTCGTCCAACAGCTCCAACGGCACTACGAACTTTCCCAACGCATGTTCTTGCGGTTTTAGCCAACGCTATTTTCCCTCGTGGAGTTTGCCTTCCTTCATTACTGCGACGATGTTCTCTTGCTTTTGAAGGATCCCAACGTCCTTCAGCGGATCACCTTTCACGAGGATCAGATCGGCAATGAAGCCGGTCTGTATGCGTCCGATGCGCTCGCTCATGTGCATGATTTCCGCTCCCGATTTGGTCGCGGCCATGATGGCTTCCATAGGCGAGAAACCCAACATTCGGACAAAGTGTTCGAGGTCGCGCGCGTTGGCACCGATGGGTGCCCACGCGACGCCGTAATCGCCTCCGGGCAAAACTCTAACGCCGCGTTTCCTGAGCGCTTTCATATTCTCGATTCCCGCGTTCAGTTCCTGTTCCAGCGCACGTAGGTGCGCGGCACTGAACTTGATACCCCAGGACGGCGCTTCGTGCAAGGTGGCGTAGAGGCTGCCCAACGTGGGTGCCACGAATACGCGATCGCGCTGAGCCTCCAGTAAATCTTGCGCTTCGGTGTCGATGAGGGTGGCGTGATAGAGGACGTCGACGCCGTGGCGCAGCGCCAGCTTGATCGACTCGGCGCTGCGTGTGTGCGCGGCAAACCGCTTAGCGTGCGCGCGTGCCACTTCGCTCACTGCCGCGACTTCGTCCTCCGCCATCACCGTCGTGTTCGAGGGTGAGGCGGGCGTTCCTGCATCGCCGGAGATATTGATCTTGAGGGTGTCCACCCCTTCACGGCACATGAGTCTTGCATAGCGCCGGAATTCGTCGTGTCCGTCGAGTATCACGGCGAAGTTCTCGCGATAAAGATGGGAAAGCCGGACATCACCCAAGCCGGCAGTGACAGTCATTTCGGGTGAGGCCGCCAGCGTTCTGGGTCCCGGAAACTCACCGGCTTCGATGGCATTGCGCAGGACTACGTCGAGTCTCGGTTTCGCGGAAGCGTCGCTGAAACAACTGGTGAAGCCCATCTCCAGCATCTTGCGCGCATTGCGCAGCGTGATCAGCATGTGCTCTTCCGGCGGGATCGAGCCCATGTCCACCGAGCGCGTGTAATCGGTGAAGGTGATGTGCGAGTGCGGTTCGATCAGACCTGGCAGCAGCGTCCCGCCTTTGCCGTCGACGATTTGAGCATCACCAATGCTGACGGCCTGATCGCTGCGCCATAGGCCCGCGATGCGATCGTCCTCCACCAGTACCTGGCCGAAAAAAGGAGGATTGCCGGTGCAGTCGAGGACGCGGATGTCCTTGAATAGAGTGCGTTTCATGGCGCGTTTGCGTATGGCTCGTCGCCCGCTACGAACTCGGTCTCCGCGCGGCCGCCTTCGCACCACTTTTTCACGGAAGCCAGATTCAGTAGCGCGTCGGCGTAACGTTGGGCGACGGGCGGCAAGGTCACCGCATAGGTACTGAAACGTGTCGCTACCGGGGCGAACATGGCATCGGCGATGCTAAATTGACCGAACAACATGTCACCGCCCGCGCCGAAGCGCGCGCGGCACGTCTCCCACATTTGTGCGATGCGGGCGATGTCTTTCTCTACTGCCGGTGTGCGTCCCTTGCCGGCATGCGACGCGCGGATGTTCATCGCCATGTTGCCGCGCAATTGGGCGAAGCTCGAATGCATCTCCGCGCTCACGGAGCGCGCATGCTGACGGGCGCTTTTGTCTTGGGGCCATAGGTGCTTCTCAGGATGGCGTTCGGCCACGGTTTCCATGATGGCCAAGGAATCCCAAACCGGTTCGTCATCGAGCCACAACACCGGCACCTTGCCCGTTGGCGACAGGCCTTCGATGCCCCGCACGGAGACGTCGTCGTTGAATTTCAGCTGGACTTCCTGGAACGCGATACCTGCCTGGGTGAGCAATACCCAAGGACGCATGGACCATGACGAGTAATTTTTGTTGGCGATGACGAGACGAAGGTTTGGCATGGGGATGTGCTCCTATGGGTCATGTTAGAGTCATTCTGTATTCCACAAGCAAGGATGGCAAGATGAACCGACTAGTTTTTGGAGCGATTTTGGGCGGGGCCGCGCTGTCGGCGGGCGCGGGCGAGCTGGACCGCCTGCAGAATCTGAATCAGGCGCAGTTTCGCGAGGTCTCCGAGGATCTGGGCTCGGCCCTCAGTTCCAAGTCCTATGTCCCTTCGGCGCCTCTGGGCGTGACGGGATTCGACGTGGGTCTGATTGTTACGGCGACCAGCTTGCGCCATCACGATCTGGTTCAGCGAGCCAGCAGTAGTTCGGTTCCGTCGGCGTTCCCGCTGGCTCAACTGCGCGTGATGAAAGGCCTGTCTTGGGATATCGACATCGGCGCCACCTACACCTACCTCCCGGGCAGCGATATCAAGGTATGGGGCTTAGAGGCGCGCTACGCGATCGCGGCGGGTACCGTGGTATTGCCGGCCGTATCGGTGCGAGGGAGTTACACCCGATTGACCGGTCTGAATCAACTCGAACTCGATACCAAGAGTCTGGACGTGAGCGCGTCCAAGAAAATACTGCTGGTCACTCCCTATGCGGGCGCAGGGTATGTCTTTGTGACGAGTACCCCCAAGGGCGTCGCCGGGCTCGGCGAAGAGACTTTCTCGTACCCCAAGCTGTTTGCCGGTGTGCGTGCGAATTTCGGCTTCGTTGGCCTTACCTTTGAAGTGGATAAGACCGGGGATGCCTTTTCCTATGGATTGCGCGTGGGGATCGGGTTCTAGGAGCCTGTCGGACTTAGGTGTTCGATAGCGAAACGGTGGGAGAGCGAGGACAGATTTTTGATGATTTCGACGCGCATATCGGGAATATGTAAGGAGAAAGCGGCTAAATATGGACCGCTCTCCCGCCGTTGCAGCCGAATCATCCTAAGTCCGACAGGCTCCTAGCTCGCGTTGAGCAGTGATCGGTGAGTGAAACCTTCGCTACGAAAGGCAGTGGTTTCCCTGTGATTTCACCAACACGTCCACGTGGAATACGGATGGGCCGGTGTTGGTGATCCGCATCGTTGCGAACAACTGACGCTTCACGGATTGTTGTAGTAGACGTAGGCATTCTGAGGCACTTTGGATTCCTCCAGCTTTTCGCGTTCTTTGTGATCCTGGGGTCGGTCCCACCAGGTCGCCCGGTGTTTGTTCTGTTTTTCCACGACCTGAGGATTGTTTTCAAGGAATTCGCGTAGGAACTGGGTGGTTTCGGAAACGTAACCGCTCATAGTTGATTTTCGAGAGCAAATGGAGATGAGAAAAATTCTAGCATCGCTGATGCCAGTTGCATGGGCGTTGGTCGTTGCCCTGGCATTGTGGCCCACTTTGGGGCGGGCGCACAACACGCGATTGAGCAGTTCGCAGATCAAGATTGCGGGTCCGGCCGTTGAAGGGGTCGTTGAAGTCAACGGTTTGGACTTGGAGGTCGCGCTTTCCATAAGACTGAATGCCCCGGATGGGACGGTGTCGACCGAGCTGGTGGCGGCAAACCAGGGGAAAATCTTCGATTACCTCCTGGCCAAGGCGCGACCGCTCCAAACGGGAGGTCAAGTTTGCCAAGGTCAGGGCACCGGCGTCACCACCAAGGGCGATCATCTTCTGGTGCAGCTGAGCTGGATCTGTGAAGCGGCGAGCGCACTGGACTTCGAAGCCACCTTGTTTCAAGAGATCGATCCCGCGGCGCGGCACATGTTGACGGCATCCGGCGATGCACGCGCCTTCACATTATTGAGCGTATCCAATACCAAGGTGAGTTTGACAAGAGCCGAAGCGAAGTTGGGTGAAGTGTTGTGGCGCTACTTTCTATCCGGCGTTGAGCACATCGCCATCGGCTACGACCACATCGCCTTCCTGGTGGCGGTGATTCTATGGGGGCGCCGCTTCTGGCCATTGGCGGCGGTGGTGACGGCTTTCACGGTGGCGCATTCCATCACGCTGAGCTTGGCGGTATTGGAGGTGGTCACGCTACCCTCGCGTTTGGTGGAGGTGCTGATCGCGCTCAGCATCGTGTACGTGGCTGCCGAGAATTTTTTTGTGCGCGATATTGGCCGACGCTGGATCATTACTTTTCTGTTCGGTTTGATTCACGGATTCGGGTTCGCCTCCGTGCTGCGCGAATACGGCATTCCGCAGGACAAGATCGGTTGGGCGCTGGCGTCATTCAACGTCGGCGTGGAAGTGGGGCAGTTGGTAATCGTCGCCTCGGCGATGGCGGCGATCGTACTCGCGGGCTTTGTATGGAAGGATGCCGCGCTCGATTCCGAGCATCGCAAGCGTTTTGTCTGGGGCGTGTCGGCGATCATTCTGGCGATGGGATTGTTTTGGGCGGTACAGAGGATATTCGAGTAGCACGTAACACGGCCATATCAAAAACCCCCCTCCCCGCGTGCGCGGGGGGGGGCCGGGATCTCCACGATCCCCACTTTTCTTACCAACCTACTTGTATCTACCATCGCATGAACACCCAAGCACGAAGTCACGATAGCCGCTACAGCCGTACGGGCGTACACTGGCTTCGAGATGATTGCGCATCGCGTCCGACAGCACTCGCCAGGCAACGTTGCTGCTTCAACTCGTATTCCCCGCGCTCTTGACGCGGGGGCAAACTTCGGGGGTTTCCAAAGGGGGGAAGTGATTTGTACGTAGCCCCCTTTGGTCAAGAGCGGGGTCAATACCCCGCCCGCGAAGTCCCCTTTATTCGGCGAACTGCGACGGGTCCCCCAAACCAAGGAAGATTGCAATGCCACTGCACTTAGCCCAAATCGCACAAGCCGCCCTCGCCGTCACATTGACTCTCTCGTGCGGCCTCGGCTGGGGCGACGAGAATGACGAGATCGTCACCGGTTGTCACTTCTCCAACGCCGAGTGGGGATACGAGGCTATCGACCGATGCGTGAAGGACAATCAGGCGAATCGCGAAGAGGTGTTGCAGTACCCACCACAATACAAAACCATAGTCGAGCGCTGCCGACGCAAGAGGGAGCTGGGATGGTCAATGGTCAAGTTATGCGTCGACCAGGACATCAAAGCCGAGAATGAGCTGTCTTCATATCCAGTAGATCGTCATTCACTTATAGATGTATGCCGGTTGG
>JANNFC010000393.1:0-18046 GCA_031379405.1 Betaproteobacteria bacterium
AAAAGCGCTGCGCCTTTCCGCCCTACGTACTGGCTACCTATGTAACGCGATTAAATCGCTTACGTTCGTAAGCGATTCCAGGGCTAGCAGGCGATCGTAAACGCGGTCGGCGGCGAAGTCGCGCGCGTCGCTGACGCAATCCTTGAACTTGCGCTGAAGTTCGTCGGCGGCGAGTGGGAGTTTGGCGCTGCCGCGAGCGAAGCGGATTTCCCCGGTATCGATCTCCCTGCCGTCTTTGAGTTTGATGGTCACCCGATCCGTCATCGCCAAAAACGGTTCGATGGGGCACACGGAATCATCCGTGGAGGTGACCACCTTCTTCATCGCCGATTGAATGTCGGACCGGCGTACGTATTCATCGGTCAATTGCGCTCTGCCCACTTCATGTGCGATCAACGATGAGGCCACTGCGAACTCCAAACTGAACTTGGCTTCGAGACCGGTTTGCGGTGCATGATTGCGCAGCATGGCGGCCTGCGTCTTGCCGATCCTTGCACGCACGCTTTCTACCTGCGAGCCATCGACCTTCTCGCGTCGCGAGATATCGAGTACGCCGTCTATAACGCGATGGGTGGCGTAGCACATGGGATACCGTTTGATGTTGAGTCCGGCCTCTCGCATGTATAAGTCGATACCCATTCGATCCGCCGGACGTTGCCGATCTATCTGCCCCTTGGGCGAGATGGCGGCAAGAAAACCGGCGTGGTGCTCGATCGCATCGGGCGCCGCCGTCATGCCCAGCATCGCCAAGCGCACGGCTTCGATGCCTGCGCTGGCGGCTCGTCCGGCATGCAAGGGTTTGGTCATGCTACCGAAATTGGCGGCTAGCCCACCCGCCATGCTTGCCGAAAGGGCGATGGCGTGGCGCGTAACGTCGACGGAAACTTGACGCAACGCGGCCACCGCCGCCGCCGCCGCGACGGTTCCGAATACCGCCGTGGGATGCCAGCCCTTCACGTGATGCGGATCGGCGTCGCGGCCGATCAGCTCCGCCCACACTTCATAGCCCACCAAGTACGCACGCATGAGCGCGGACCCGGCAGCACCCACGACTTCCCCTTCCGCCAACAACGCGGGGACCAGTACGGTGCTGGGGTGGCCATTGAGCGCGACATCATCATAGTCCAGGGCGTGCGCGGCTGTCCCGTTGATAAGCGCCGCATCGGCGCTGGACGCGCGCTTCGAGCCGAAAAGCACCGCAGCCTCGCCACTCGAACCCATACGATGGGCGAGGCGCTGCCGCAAGATGCGAACGACCGGTTCGTCACGTCCTGCAATCAAGGTCGCAATGGTGTCGATGAAACCGTTGCGAATGATGGGTGCGAGATCATTCGGCACGGTGGTAAAAGGAGGAGCGCTGGCAAAGCGCGCCAGAGCACTGGTGAGATCGGTCATGAAATGGAGAAACACGAGATGTGGGGTTGCACTTGCCCTACCCGCCACCGATAGGGGGTACCAGGTGAACTTCGCTATCGGGTCCGATGGGCTGTAACCAGGCATCCGGAAAAATCTCGCCGTCGATGACGACGGCGTAGCCTTCTTGCGCCAGATGCGGGGCGAGCGCGGGAAGGCGCTCGCCCAATTGTCGCAGCAGTTGGCGCACGTCGCGCGCATCGATGTCGAGTTCCGACGTGCCGCCCGCCAACTGCTTGAGGGTACCGCTGAGAACCAAGTGCGCCAACGTGCTTCCTTCGCTTAATGCTTGCTGTCGATGGCCTCCAGCACACGCGGAGGCGACATGGGCAACTCGGTGAAGCGAACTCCGGTCGCATGCGAAACGGCATTGGCGATGGCACCCATAGGCGGGACGATGGGCGTCTCGCCGACGCCGCGCACGCCGTAGGGATGGCGCGGGTTGGGTACTTCCACGATCACCGTATCGATCATCGGCACATCGGAGCACACCGGAATACGGTAGTCGAGGAAGCCCGCATTCTGCAGGCGGCCCTTGTCGTCGTAGATGTATTCCTCATTCAGCGCCCAGCCGATGCCTTGCACCGCGCCGCCTTGCATCTGACCTTCGACATAGCTGGGGTGAATCGCTCTACCCGCATCTTGAATGGCGGTATAGCGCAGGATGGTGACCTTGCCGGTTTCCGGATCCACTTCGACATCGACCACGTGCGTGGCCAAACTCGGCCCGGCGCCGGTGGCGTTGATAGCGGCGTTTCCAATGATCGGACCACCGGTTTTACCGGCTGTCTTGGCTAATTCCGCCAACGACAGCGACTTGGTGTTGCCCTCGCCCAGCAGGCGGGCATGTCCGTCCGCCCACTCCACTTCTTCGGCGGACACTTCCCAGAGTTTCGCCGCACGCGTGCGCAGTTGGCGAATGATATCGCGCGCAGCTTCGACCACGGCCATACCGCTGGAGAAGGTGACTCGGCTGCCGCCGGTGAGGAAGTTGAAGCCCAGGGAACTGGTGTCGCCAATGATGGGGCGCACGCGCTCCAAAGGGATTCCTAACTCTTCCGCCGCCATCATGGACAAGGAAGCGCGCGAGCCACCGATGTCCGGCGTACCGGCCACGAGCGCAATGCTGCCATCCTCGCCTACATTGAGCGAGGCGCAGGTTTCTCCACCGATGTTGAACCAGAATCCCGAGGCCACTCCGCGTCCCTGATTTTTTTTCAGCGGCACTTGATAGTGCGGATGGGCGCGGGCAGCTTCCAGCGTTTGCACCAAGCCGATGGGACCGAGCTTGGGGCCGTAGGGCGCGCGTGTGCCTTCCTTCGCGGCGTTCTTCAAACGGAATTCGACGGGGTCCATGCCGATCTTCAGGGCGATTTCGTCCATCACGCTTTCAACAGCGAATTCCGATATGGGACCACCGGGCGCGCGATAGGCCGCGACTTTCGGACGATTCACCACCACGTCGAATCCGATGATGCGCACGTTCTCCAGATCGTACGGTGCGAACGCGCACATGGCGCCGGGTTGCACCGGCGAGCCCTGAAAGGCGCCGGCCTGATACTTCAGCAGCGCATCGGCGGCGGTGATGCGGCCGTCCTTGGTGGCGCCCACTTTCACCCAAATTTTCGCACCCGAGGTGGGGCCGGTGGCGCGAAACACTTCGATGCGTGACATGACCATCTTCACCGGCTGGCAGGCCTTGCGTGACAGAGCCAGCGCGAGCGGTTCGAGGTACACGACCGTCTTACCGCCGAAGCCGCCACCGATCTCGGAGGCGGTCACGCGTAGTTTTGACACTTCCATTCCCAGCAACTTGGCGCAGAATGCGCGCACGATGAACTGGCCCTGCGTGGTGCACCACAATTCCGATTGGCCGTCCTCGGATACGCTGGCCAGACACGCGTGCGGCTCGATATAGCCTTGATGCACGGGTTGGGTGGCGAACTCACGCTCGACAATAACATCGGCCTTGGCGAATCCGTCTTCAAGATTACCGAAGCCGAACTCCACGCGCTTGGCGATATTGGAGGGCTTGGCCGGTTTCGGTTCCACGCCGATGGTGTACATGTCCTCGTGCAGGAGCGGCGCGTCGGGCTCCATCGCTTTGGCCACATCCATGACGTGCGGCAGCACTTCGTATTGCACCTCAATGAGCTGTAACGCTTGCGCCGCAATGGCTTCGCTGACTGCGGCCACCGCAGCCACGGGGTGACCTTCGTAGAGCACCTTTTCGCGCGCCATAACGTTGCGGGTCATGTCGCGGAAGTTGACCATCATCTCGCCGGCGGGAATGAATTCCGAGGGCAGATCGCCGAAGTCAGCGCAGGTGATCACGGCCTTGACGCCGCGCAGTGCCTGCGCCTTCGAGGTGTCGATGGACTGGATGCGCGCGTGCGCGTGGGGGCTGCGCAGCACCCTGCCGATGAGCATGTTGGGCACGTGAATATCGGCGCCGAACTTGGCACGGCCCGTCACCTTGTCCACACCGTCGGGGCGCAGCGGGCGCGTGCCGACGATCTTCATTTCCTTATTCGCCAAACCTGGGGTCGTCATGTCGTTCATAGCACTACTCCCTTGTTATGCGGTTCTCATCACGGCGGCGGCGTCCATCACCGCGCGCACAATTTTGTCGTAGCCGGTGCAACGGCACAGATTGCCGGCCAGCCAGTATCTCACCTCGGTTTCCGTCGGATCTGGTTTTTTCTCCAGCAACGCCTTGGCGGCGATCAGAACACCCGGCGTGCAAATACCGCACTGCAGGGCAGCGTGCTCCAGAAATTTCTGCTGCAAAGGATGCAATACGTCACCCTTGGCCATGCCCTCGATGGTTTCCACCTTGCGGCCTTCGGCTTCCGCACCTAGCACCAGGCACGCGCACACCAGGCGCCCATCCAGCATCACACTGCATGCGCCGCAATCGCCGGAGGCGCAGCCTTCCTTGCTGCCGGTGAGGTAGAGCTCGTCGCGCAAGACGTCGAGCAGGGTCTGTTCGGTGGTGCAAAGGAATTCGACTTGATCCCCGTTCACGGTGGTCGTTACATGTTGCTTTGCCATGCTGTCCTCGGTTGAGCTATTTCTTGGTCGCGCGATCAAGCGCGTTCTTGGCGGAGCGGCGAGCCAGCACGCCAGCGACTTTGATGCGATAGGCGATGGTGCCGCGCTTGTCGTCAATCGGCTTGCAGGCCGCGCTGGCGGCAGCGGCCAAGGCCTTGAGCGCCGCATCGTCCACGCGTGTGCCAATCAGGGCTTTGGCGGCTTCGGCCACCAACAGCGGCGTCGGCGCTACCGCGCCCAACCCCACTCGCGCATGTGTGCATAGGCCTTGCGCGTCGAGTACGAGAGCCACGCCCACGCCCACCACCGCGATGTCCATCTCGGTGCGAGGAATAAAGCGCAGATAGGCATCGCCAGAACGCGGTTGCGGATCAGGCAGACGAAAGCCCATGATGAACTCGCCGCGCGCCAAGGAAGTCCGTCCCGGGCCGGTAATGATGCATTCCACGGGGACTTCGCGTTCGCTGCCCTCGCCCGCCACTTCGCACACGGCACCGGCCGCGATCAGCGCCGGCACACTATCGGCGGCCGGGGAAGCGTTGCATAAGTTCCCGCCAAGCGTTGCGCGACCCTGAATTTGGGTCGAACCGATGAGTTGTAAGCCTTCGACCACACCGGGCCAAGCGGCCAGGAATGCGGCGTGTTCGCCGATTTCGGCGCAAGCTGTCGCGGCGCCGATGCGCCATCCGCGCGCATCGTGCTCGATGCCGCGTAGACGCGGGATCTGTTTGAGGTCGACCACTATACGTGGCGCGACAAAGCCGGCGCGCAGCTTTACCAATAGATCAGTGCCGCCCGCAAGGACGAAAGCACCGTCGTTTGCAGCTAACAGCGCGGCGGCCTCGCTTGCGGTACCTGGGGTTCGATAGTCCATTTCTAAAGCTTTCTCCTCTTGATCGATTTGTGCATTATGGCGCGAGATTGCGCTTTGTTCCATTCGGCGGATGGCGCTGCGCATATCCGCCCTACGGTCACTAGGGTCACGGCGCGCTGGTGCGCGGCCGCTAACCTCGCTCAGGCGTGATCATTCTCCAGCCGTCGCACCCACACCGCCGTGTCGTGGAACACGGCGCCGCCGTTGGGCCAGCCGGGGTCCGCGCTGGTCACGGCGTTGATGCCGATGCCATTCTCGAAATACCGATTGGGCCAGATGCCCTCCACCACTACCACGCCGCGTTGCTGCCCGCCTTTGGGTTTGACGTGCACGATGACCGCGCCGTTTTCATTGCCCAGCCGTACGCGCACATCCTCCGTCACGCCGAGGGCGGAACAGTCTTCGGGGTGCATCAGCACGGTGGGGCGACGCTCGCGCTTGCGCGAACTGGGAGTCTCGGTAAAGGTTGAATTCAAAAAGGTGCGAGCGGGCGCCGCAATTAGGCGGTAGGGTTTTTCGGCGGTCGCGTTATCGATCACGTCCTGATGATCGGGCAGCACCGGCATTTCCTGCCAGCGGCCCCCGAAACGCTTCCAATCGCCTTTGAAATGGAACTTGCGATCGGCGGTGTCGAAGCCATCCAGGAAGTGCATCTTCTCGAAGGCATAGGCAAAGTCCTGTCCGCCGCGCTCGTGGTTGGTTTGCGCGTCCCACATGCCCGAGGTGCGCAAGGTGGCGTCCATGATTTCCCAGGTGCTCATGTTGAAACCGGGGTGTTGCGCGCCCAAGCGCTTGGCCAGTTCGCAAATGACGTAGTGGTTCTCACGGGCCTCGCCGGGCGCTTCGACCACTTTGCGTGTCACTTGGAAGACGGTGTGTCCGCTGGCGGTGTAGAAATCGTCGTGCTCCAGGAAGGTGGTGGCGGGCAGCACGATATCGGCGAAGGCCGCCGTCTCGGTCATGAATTGTTCGTGGATGCAGGTGAACAGATCCTCGCGCGCCAGGCCGGCGTGCACTTTATGCAGTTCCGGGCAGACCATGGCGGGATTGGTGTTCTGAATCAGCAGAGCGGTGACCGGTGCCCCGCCCTTCAAGGCTTGCGCATCGCCCGTGAGGATGGGGCCGAGGCGGGATTGATCCAACTCCCGCACCGAGGTATCCATCGCATCCAGACCTTCGATCAACGAGCGGTCGAGCGGATAGATTCCCGTGTGTCCGTAGAGCGCGCCGCCGCCCTTGCGCTGCCATGCGCCGGTGATTGCCGGCAGGCAGGTCACGGCGTGCATGTTGGCGGCGCCGTTGCGGGAACGCGAGAAACCGTGGTGGCAGCGGATGAAACTGCTCTGACTGCGACCGTAAAGCCGCGCGAACTCGACGATGGTTTCGGCTGGCAACCCCGTGATGGCCGATGCCCACTCCGGCGTGCGCGTTATGACGTGGGCGGCGAGTTCGTCCGGGCAATCGGTGTAGCGGCGCAGGTAATCCCAATCCGCGAAACCTTCGGCGAACAACACGTGCATCACGCCGCACGCCAGCGCCCCGTCGGTACCGGGGCGCAGGGCCAGGTGCAGATCGGCCTTTTCCGCCGTCCCGGTGCGGTAGGGATCGACCACCACCAATTTCGCGCCACGCTTCTTCCCTGCCATCGCGTGCTGCATCACGTTCACCTGGGTGTTCACCGGGTTTCCCCCCCAGATGATGATTAGATCCGCGTGCTCGGCCGCCTCGCGCAGATCCACGCCGCGCTTGCTGCCCACACCCGCCAGCCAACCGCTATCGGACAGCGCCACGCAGATGGTGGAAAACCAGCGCGAGTATTTCATGGCATGCCGCAAGCGCTGAATACCGTCGCGCTGCACCAGACCCATGGTGCCGGCGTAAAAATACGGCCAAACGCTTTCGCTGCCGTGTTGTGCGGCCTTTTGCATGAAGGCCTCGGCGCTTCGGTCGAGCGCCTCTTCCCACGAGATGCGCTTGAATTGCTTACTGCCTTTGGGTCCGTCTCGCAGCAGCGGGTGCGTGAGCCGGTCCGGGTGGTGCTGGCGTTCGGCGTAGCGCGCGACCTTTTCGCAGATCACGCCCGCGGTATAGCTGTTGCGCCGGGAGCCTCGCACGCGCCCGATGGTGCGTGCGTCCACGACCTCCACGTCCAAGGCGCAGGTACTGGTACAGTCGTGGGGACAAACCGAAGGGAGGATGGGAAGCGGAGCGTTCATAAATTGGGTCAAAACTACGGTAAACGATGCAACCCGCACCGTACCATAATGGGCCGCCACGAGAAAGCCGCTTAGTCTGGGTTATCCTGCCGGTACCGCCACCAAGGAGCCACCATGATTCACGTCATCGCCACCATCGATCTCGCCCCCGGCACCCGGGAGGCTTTCCTCGCTGAATTCCGCAAGCTCATTGCGGACGTGCGTGCCGAGGCCGGCTGTATAGAGTATGGCCCCGCCATCGACGCGGAAACCGACATCGGCGCGCAAGCCAAGGTCGGTCAGGACAAAGTTGTCATCATCGAAAAGTGGGAGAGCATTCCCCACCTCAAAGCCCACTCGGTCGCGCCCCATATGCAGGCCTATCGCGGGCGGGTTAAGGACTATGTGCGCGGGATGGAATTGCGGGTGCTAGCCCCTGCCTAGCGCGTCTGAGATTTCAGGAATTGTTCGGTGAGTTCTCCCGCATCACAAGCTGTACTCCCGGCGCTTGCGCTCACCCAAGCGCTCATACGACGCCGTTCCGTCACTCCGCACGACGACGCCTGCCAGAACCTGCTGGCCGAACGCCTGCGGCCGTTGGGTTTTTCCATCCACCCGCAGCGCTATGGCGAGGTGGACAACCTGTGGGCACGGCGCGGAAGCGGCGGCCCTTTGCTGTGCTTTGCCGGTCACACGGACGTCGTTCCCACCGGTCCGCTGGACCAATGGACTTCCGATCCCTTCGTCCCGGCACTGCGCGAGGGCAAACTCTATGGGCGCGGCGCCGCGGACATGAAGAGTTCCATCGCGGCTTTTGTGGTCGCGACCGAGCGCTTCGTTGCGCAATACCCGGATCATCCGGGTTCGATCGCGTTGCTCATCACCTCGGATGAGGAAGGCGTCGCAGTCGACGGCACCGTACGAGTGGTGGAATGGCTCAAAGCGCGCGCGGAGAAGCTCGATTACTGCATCGTGGGAGAACCCACCTCTACGGATAGTTTGGGCGACACTATCAAGAACGGCAGACGCGGCTCCATGTCCGGCACGCTCGTCATCAAGGGTGTGCAAGGCCATGTCGCTTACCCGCACATGGCGAAAAATCCCGTGCATTTGGCGGCCCCCGCGATCGTGGCATTAACGGCGGAAATCTGGGATCAAGGCAACGAATACTTTCCGCCGACCACCTGGCAGATCTCCAATATCCATGCCGGCACCGGCGCCACCAATGTGATCCCGGGCGAGCTCACGGTGCTATTCAATTTCCGCTTTTCCACGGCAAGCACGGTGGAGGGATTGAAGCAACGAGTGCACGCCATTGTGGACCGTTACGGACTCGACTACGCCATCGATTGGTCTATCTCCGGGATGCCATTTCTCACCCCGCGTGGCCAGTTGGTGAAGGCGCTCTCCGGCGCCATCGAACACGTCACCGGCAGCGCGCCCGAACTCTCCACTACGGGCGGCACATCCGACGGCCGCTTTATCGCCAACATTTGCCCGGAAGTGGTGGAACTCGGACCGATCAATGCCTCCATCCACAAACTCGATGAGCACATCGTGGCCGCCGATATCGACCGGCTGAGCACCATCTACTTCGAGACCATGAAGAGGTTATTCGGTGTTCGCTGAAGCGGCGCAAGAACTGCGCACGGTGCGCGATCTGCTGCGCTTCAGTGTGAGCCGATTCGTGGAAGCCGGCCTCGTATTCGGGCACGGCACCACCAGTGTCTACGACGAGGCGGCCTATCTGGTGTTGCATTCTCTGCATTTACCCATCGACCGCTTGGAGCCTTTTCTCGACGCGCGTGTACTGCCGCGCGAAGTGAGCCAAGTGTTGAGCGTGATCGAGCGTCGCGTGGTGGAACGCAAACCCGCGCCTTATCTCACGGGCGAAGCTTGGTTGAACGGTTATCGCTTCAGGGTGACAGAAGATGTTTTGGTTCCGCGCTCGCCCATCGCGGGGATGTTGGATGAAGCCCTCGGCCACTGGATTCCCGCTCCTCACGAAGTGCGGCGTGCATTGGATCTTTGCACCGGTTCGGGCTGTCTCGCGATATTGATGGCGCAGGCATTTCCGCAAGCTCGCATCGACGCTATCGATTGCTCTTCCAAAGCGTTGGCCGTGGCGCGTGAGAACGTGAGCCAGTATCACTTGCAGGAACGTATTCTTCCCATCGAGTCTGACCTGTTCGCTCGGGTGCCAGGGGAAATCTACGACGTGATCATCAGCAACCCACCGTATGTCACCACCCAAGCCATGGCCGAACTGCCGCCCGAGTATCGCCACGAACCTGCCCTCGGTTTGGTTGCGGGGGAGGACGGTTTGGACATCGTGCGGCGGATACTGCGGGACGCCAAAAAGCATCTCTCACCTAAGGGCGTGCTGGTGGTGGAAGTCGGTGGCGGGAAAAGCGCCACCGAAGCGGCTTTTCCGAAGTTGCCTTTTGTATGGCTGACGGCCGATACCGGGGAGGAGGAAGTTTTTGTGCTGACGGCGGGGGATCTTTGACTCGAAACGCGTTGCTCAAGGCTGCGCCTTGGGTCGCGCGTGGATTTGCCTAAAGGCGTTTTGACCGGATGTCCGGACAACGCCTTTCACTCCACCGGCTCAGCCCGAGGCGAGGGCTCAAGCGCGGTGGCCCACTCCATCATCTGAGCGGTCTGATCTTCATCCAACTCAAAGTGACCGCCGCGCTTGAGGCGCGGAGGCAGCACCACTTCACCGAAGCGCACGCGCATCAAGCGGCTAACCGTCATGCCGATGGCTTCGATCATGCGGCGTACCATACGATTGCGGCCTTCGCGCAGGATGACGCGATACCATTTGTTGGCACCCTTGCCGCCTTGCTCGCTGATGGAATCGAACTTGGCCACGCCGTCTTCCAAGCGCACGCCGTTGGTCAGCAAACGAATCTGCTGGGGCGTGAGTTCGCCGAGGATGCGCACGGCGTACTCGCGTTCCACTTCGTAGCGCGGATGCATCAAGCGGTTGGCCATCTCACCGGAGGTGGTAAAGATGAGCAACCCACAAGTGTTGTAATCCAGACGCCCGATGGCGAGCCACTTGCCGCGCCGTAACTCGGGCAGTTTTTCGAACACACTGGGGCGGCCCTGGGGATCGTCGCGGCTGACGATTTCGCCTTCGGGCTTGTGATAGATGATGACTCGCGGCAATTTACCGGCCGCGCGCACGGTGACTTGGCGACCACCCAGCTTGATCAGATCCCCCGAACCCACACGCATACCCACTTGCGCGATTTGTCCGTTGACTCTCACTTTGCCCAGGCGGATGAGTTCTTCCATCTCGCGCCGCGAACCGAAGCCCGCTTGCGCCAGAACCTTGTGGATTTTCTCGGGCGGGAGTTCGACTTGTGATTGCCGGCGGCGCACGCGCTTCTGATCGGACGCCATGCGCCCTGCCCCACGCATCGGTGTCGAAGCCGATTTCTTAGCGACTCCTCCTCGCGGTGAGGGACTCTTTGCCGGTGTGCGCTTGACGGTTCGCGACACGGGCGCGGCACGCCGCGCCGATAGCGCAGGGGATTGGCCGGCGCGGGTCAAGCGTCCCGCCTTTCAGCCACGGCTTGCGCCAAGGTACCGACATCGGCATATTCCAGCTCGCCGCCCACGGGCAATCCGCGCGCGATGCGGCTGACTTTGATACTGCGGTTCTTCAGCATCTCGCCAACGTAATGCGCCGTAGCTTCGCCCTCAACGGTAAAGTTGGTGGCTAGAATCACTTCGCTAACCACGCCGTCGGTCGCCCGCTTCAACAATCGATCCAGGTGAATCTCCTTGGGTCCAATTCCATCGAGCGGCGAGAGCCGCCCCATCAAGACGAAATACAGGCCGCTGAAGCAGTGTGCCTGCTCCATGGCAAGTTGATCCGCCGGCATTTCCACCACGCACAACACGCGTTGATCGCGCCGCCGGGAGCTGCACAAATCGCACAGCGCCGCCTCGGTAAAGTTGTTACAACGCTCGCAATGACAAATCACTGCCAAGGCCTGGTTCAACGACTGCGCCAACTGCGCCGCGCCGGGATGATCGCGTTGCAGCAGGTGGAAGGCCATGCGTTGCGCCGAGCGCGGCCCCACACCAGGCAGGCAACGCAACGCTTCGATCAACGCCTCCAACGCCGATGATTTGGTGCCCGCCGCGCCGCTTACCACGCTCTTGCTCATGCGCTGTGTGTGGGTGCCCTCTTTACGACCCGAATCGCGACGATTGTAGAGATAGCACTGCTAGAACGGCAATTTGAATCCAGCCGGCAGCCCCAGCCCTGCGGTCATACCGCCCATCTTTTCCTGTTTGGTGGCTTCGGCCCGCCGCACGGCGTCGTTCATGGCCGCCGCCACCAGATCCTCCAGCATTTCCTTGTCATCACCCAGCAAACTCGGATCGATGGTGACGCGCCTGACATCGTTGGCGCAGGTCATCACCACTTTCACCATGCCGGCGCCGGACTGGCCTTCCACTTCCATGGTGGCGAGTTGCTCTTGCATCTTGCGCATGTTGTCTTGCATCTGCTGAGCCTGTTTCATCAGGCCCGCGATTTGGGCTTTCATCATTCGGCTTGATCTCCCAACATTGATGGGTTGACTCTACTGCAAAGGTTTGATGGAGTCACTGACTATTCGTGCGTCGAAATTCTCGATGAGTTCGCGCACGAAGGGATCGGACTCGATCGAGGCCGTGGCGCGATCCAATTTGGCTCGGCGTTCGGCATCCTGAATCTGGGTGGGTGTGCGGCCGCGGGTTTCGCCTACCAGGATCTGCAAACTGAGCTTGCGGCCCAGGCGCGTTTCCAGCGCGCTTTGCAGCTTGCCGCGATAGGCTTTGTCCAGCAGATGTTTATGCGCTTCCGGCAAGCGCAGGGTAAGGCCGCGTTCGCTTTGCTCCTCCAGCGCGCAGTGTTGCGCCAGCATCGCCGCCATACCGCCCAGTTTAAGTGTGGAGAGTAGCGTGGGCCAATCATCGACGACTTCCACCTTCGCAGCGACGGCCTTTGGTTCGGCAGCGCGAGCCGGTGTCGAACTCCCTGACACACTAGGTGAAGGGCTAGGTGACAAACTAGGCGACAAACTCGGGGGGGGCGTTTGCGCGATGGGCGCCGCCTTTGCGGAAGGCGAAAGCGGCGCCCCGCCCGCTTCCGTCTTGAACGTCAGCATGCGCAATAACGTCATCGTAAAGCCGGCGTGATGGTCGGGCGCCAATCCCAGGTCGGCTCGCCCATGGATCGCAATCTGGTAGAACAGTTGCAGCGCTTCCGGTGAAAATTGCTGCGCCAATCGTTTGAGCGATTCCAGTTCCGGTTCGTCGTCGGCAAGTGCTTCGGGGATGGCTTGCGACAGCGCCAGACGATGCAGCAATGACGTCATTTCTTCCAGCACCGAATCGAACGAAGCGCCGAGGGCTAACAGGTCATCTGCGATGGCGATGAGTTGCTTGCCGTCGCCGGCCGCGAGCGCGTCGAGCAGCGCTAGCAGCCTGGCTCGATCCACCGATCCCAACATTTCGCGCACGCTCTGATCTTCGACTTTGCCGCCGCCATGCACGATGGCCTGATCGAGCAAACTCAGTCCGTCACGCAGACTACCCTGCGCCGCGCGCGACAGCACCGCCAGCGCCGCCGCATCGAAGCTAACGTTTTCCCTTTTCAGGATGTGCGCCATCTGTTGGCGGATCTCGCCGTGCGGGATCTGCTTGAGTCCGAATTGCAGGCAGCGCGACAGGACTGTCACCGGTTCTTTCTGCGGATCGGTGGTGGCCAGAATGAACTTCACATGCTCCGGGGGTTCTTCCAGTGTCTTCAACATGGCGTTGAAAGCACCGCGCGACAGCATGTGCACTTCATCGATGATATAGACCTTGAAGCGACCCTTGGTAGGCGCGTAGAGCGCGTTTTCCAGCAACTCGCGCATCTTGTCGACCTGGGTGTTGGAAGCGGCGTCCAGCTCCAGTAGATCCACGAAGCGGCCGCCGTCGATTTCCTGGCAGGCGCCGCACTGTCCACAGGGCTGGGCGGTGACCCCGGTTTCGCAATTGAATGCCTTCGCCAGGATGCGCGCCAATGTGGTCTTGCCCACGCCACGGGTACCGGTAAACAAGTAGGCGTGATGCAAGCGCGCTTGCGTAAGCGCGTTGGTCAGGGCACGCACCACGTGCTCCTGCCCCACCAGCTCGCCAAAGTTGCGAGGCCGATAGGTTCGCGCCAGCGCCAAGGTCACAACAACACGCTCCACTTGCGGCCATTGCCCGTTGCGCACAACCCACGCACAACGCCTAGAGGGTGGCGAGCCTTACCCCCGGCACTTGCAGAGAATAGCTGTGGCTGCTTCCTTCCGGATCTGACCAGGTTCACTACCATGCAATGCGGGGAGGCCCGCCGTAGAAACAGGTAACGAGTAACCCGCGACACGTCACACGAACTCAGACGACTACGACGGGGATCTTGCCGATCTTGGCGCGCCATTCCGCCGGCCCGGTGTTGTGCACCGAAGTTCCCTTGGAATCCACCGCGACGGTGACCGGCATATCCTTCACGTCAAATTCGTAGATGGCTTCCATGCCTAGATCCTGGAACGCCAGTACACGCGCGGCCTTGATGGCTTTGGACACGAGGTAAGCCGCGCCGCCCACCGCCATCAGATACACCGCGCGATGCTTCTTGATGGCTTCGATGCCCTTGGGCCCGCGCTCGGCTTTGCCGATCATGCCGATCAAGCCGGTTTTCTCCAGCATCATATCGGTGAACTTGTCCATGCGGGTGGCGGTGGTCGGACCTGCCGGCCCCACCACTTCGTCGCGCACCGGATCCACCGGCCCGACGTAATAAATGAATCGATTGCTGAAGTCCACGCCCTCGGGCAAGCGCTCGCCGCGCGCGAACAGATCGGCGATGCGTTGATGCGCAGCATCGCGACCGGTAAGAAGCTTTCCGCTCAGAAGAAGGGTTTCCCCTGGCTTCCAGACCGCCGCTTCTTCCTTGGTAACGGTGGCGAGATTCACTCGGCGCGCCGAGTCGGAGGGTTTCCATTGAACGTCCGGCCAATCGCTCAGACTCGGGACTTCCAGCTTGGCCGGGCCAGTGCCGTCCAACATAAAATGCGCGTGCCGTGTGGCCGCGCAGTTGGGAATGATGGCCACCGGTAGCGAGGCGGCGTGAGTGGGAAAATCCTTGATCTTGACGTCCAATACCGTGGTCAAGCCACCCAGACCTTGCGCGCCGATGCCCAGTGCGTTGATCTTGTCGTACAACTCGATACGCAGTTCCTCGAGCTTGTTGCGCGGGCCACGCGCCTTCAATTCGTGCATGTCGATGGATTCCATCAGCGCTTCCTTCGCCAACACCATCGCCTTCTCTGCCGTGCCGCCGACGCCGATGCCCAGCATACCGGGCGGACACCAACCCGCACCCATTTGCGGCACAACACTCAACACCCAATCCGCGATGCTGTCCGAGGGATTGAGCATGGTGAACTTGGACTTGTTTTCCGAGCCGCCACCTTTTGCGGCCACTATCACCTCGACGGTGTCGCCAGGTATCACTTCCATATGCACGACCGCGGGCGTGTTGTCGCGCGTGTTCTTCCTCGCCCCGATCGGATCGGCCACGATGGATGGGCGCAACTTGTTGTCCGCGTGCATGTAGCCACGGCGCACGCCTTCGTTGACCATGTCGGTGACGCTCAAGGTCGCGTCCCAACGCACGTTCATGCCAATCTTCAGGAACACCACCACGATGCCAGTGTCCTGGCACACGGGACGGTGGCCTTCCGCGCACATGCGGGAGTTAGTCAGGATCTGACCGATGGCATCCTTGGCGGCCGGCGATTGTTCGCGCGCGTAGGCCGCGCCCAAGGCTTGAATAAAGTCCTTGGGATGGTAGTAGGAGATAAATTGCAGCGCATCGGCGACGCTGCTGATGAGATCGTCCTGTTTGATCGTAGTCATGATGGTGGGCACTGATGTGCCATGCGCGATAAGCGAATCGAAGCGCGGAGTTTAGCATGCGAACATTGGGCAATCCCATGCATGCACCCGACGCAAGACCTTCGGCATTCCCTTCGGCATTCGCGCAAAACAAACCACACCAGCGGCAATGCTCACCGATATAATCCGGGCACTTCGCACATCGTGCGCCGCGGTCCCTTTCGAGTCCCAAGAAGGCAACCCCCATGAGCACTATCGAATCTGTCCTAACCGAATCCCGAGTTTTCGCCCCTTCCGCGACGTTTCGCAATCAAGCCAACGTCTCCGGAATGGTGGCCTATCAAGCACTATGCGATGAAGCCGCGCGTGACTACGAAGGCTTCTGGGCGCGGCAGGCGCGGGAGAATCTGCTCTGGCACAAGGCCTTCACCGGGGTGCTCGACGAATCGAACGCGCCCTTCTACAAGTGGTTCCACGACGGCGAGTTAAACGCCTCCTATAACAGCCTGGACCGTCACCTCAAAACGCAACCCAACAAGACGGCGATTATCTTCGAGGCCGACGACGGCAAAGTCACCACCATTACCTATAAGGTACTGCATCAGCGCGTGTGCCGCGTCGCCAATGGGCTCAAGGCGCTCGGCATCGGGAAGGGCGACCGGGTCATCATCTACATTCCGATGTCCATCGAAGGTGTGGTGGCGATGCAAGCGTGCGCGCGCATCGGCGCGACGCACTCGGTCGTGTTCGGCGGGTTCTCCGCGAAGTCGCTGCAAGAGCGCATCATCGACGCCGGCGCGGTGGCCATCATCACCGCCGATGAACAGATGCGCGGGGGCAAGGCGCTGCCGATTAAATCCATCGTCGACGAGGCGCTCGGCTTAGGCGGCTGCGAAGCCGTCAAGAGTGTCGTGGTATATCGGCGCACCGGCAATGCCGTCAACATGAGCAGCGGCCGCGATCTTTGGTGGCACGCCCTTGAAGCCAAGCAAAGCGACGCGTGCGAACCCGAGTGGGTCAACGCCGAACATCCGTTGTTTATCCTCCACACATCAGGTTCCACCGGCAAGCCCAAGGGCATTCAGCATTGCACGGGCGGCTATTTGTTGTGGGCCATGCTGACTATGAAGTGGACCTTCGACATCAAGTCCACCGACATTTTCTGGTGCACCGCCGACATCGGTTGGGTCACAGGACATTCCTATGTCGCGTACGGCCCGCTTGCAGCGGGCGCAACGCAGATCGTGTTCGAGGGCGTGCCGGTATATCCCAACGCCGGACGGTTCTGGGAGATGGTGCAACGCCACCAATGCACCATCTTCTACACCGCGCCTACCGCCATACGATCACTCATCAAAGCATCGGAAGGCGATCCCAACGCGCATCCGCGCCATTACGACCTCACCTCCCTGCGACTACTGGGCAGCGTGGGCGAACCCATCAATCCGGAAGCATGGATGTGGTATTACAACAACGTCGGTGGTGCGCGCTGTCCCATCGTGGATACTTTCTGGCAAACGGAAACCGGCGGTCACATGATCACGCCGCTTCCGGGCGCGACACCCCTCGTACCCGGCTCATGCACCCTGCCCCTGCCCGGCATCATGGCGGCCATCGTGGACGAAACCGGTCATGAGGAACCCAACGGCACCGGCGGTCGCCTGGTGGTCACGCGTCCCTGGCCCGCCATGGTACGCACCATCTGGGGCGATCCGGAGCGTTTCCAAAAAACCTACTTTCCCGAGGAGATGGGCGGCAAGCTCTACCTCGCCGGCGACGGTGCCGTGCGCGCCAAGGACACCGGCTACTTCACCATCATGGGCCGCATCGACGACGTGCTCAACGTCTCCGGTCACCGCTTAGGCACCATGGAAATTGAATCGGCGCTCGTGTCCAACACGCAACTCGTGGCCGAAGCCGCCGTCGTCGGTCGACCCGATGATTTGACGGGAGAGGCGGTGGTGGCCTTCGTCGTCACCAAAGGGCCGCGTCCCACCGGCGACGAAGCCCGCAAACTCGCCAAGGAATTGCGCGATTGGGTAGGCAAGGAAATCGGCCCCATCGCCAAGCCCAAGGAGATTCGCTTCGGTGATAACCTGCCCAAGACTCGCTCCGGCAAGATCATGCGCCGCCTGCTGCGATCCCTGGCTAAGGGTGAAGCCATCACGCAGGACGTTTCGACGTTGGAGAATCCCGCGATATTGGATCAGTTGAAGCAGACACAGTGAGGCGGTGATCAACCACGCCGGCGGAAGGCCCGCGCTTTTCCGCCCTACATGCTAGACACCCCAAACCTCTGGCCCGACTTTGACAGATGCCGCCGGCTTGGTTATCCTGCGCGCCCTTCGTGCGGAGAGGTGACCGAGCGGCCGAAGGTGCACGATTGGAAATCGTGTGTACGCCAAAAACGTACCGTGGGTTCGAATCCCACTCTCTCCGCCAGTCAAACCCTATAAGTGCTTGATTTGTCTTCAGTGCCCAGTCAATTCCTATACAGGTTTGAGTCTGAGCGGTTGGGTTTTGAGGGTTTTATATTTCAAAATGGATGAGTGGCTGTGGAGCTTGTGGGCAGATG
>JANNFC010000401.1:0-1939 GCA_031379405.1 Betaproteobacteria bacterium
AAAAGCGCGTTGCGTTCCGCCGGATTGACGAGTGATGCAAAAGATTTCCATTCGATGCTGCGGCGCCGCGCACTCGGATGCCTGGACAACACCGCTGCCCCCGCTCCGTCGCCAAACAGGCACGCGCTGATTAACACGCCCGGATCATTGTCCAGATACATCGCGGCGCTGCTGACTTCGACACAAACGGACAACACATGACGGCATGAACCGTCTGCCAACAATGCATTGGCCAGACGCCAGTTCGGCAATGCAGCCGCACAGCCCTGTCCCACCAGATCAAACGCCAGGACGTCGGCGCGCAGACCCAGCCGCTCTATGACATAACTGGTTAACCCCGGACAAAGATAGCCGGTGCAAGTGCTTATGACCAGTCCGTCGATCTCTTCCGCCGCAATACCGGCTTCTTGCAGCGCCGAAGCCCCGGCGAGCGTTCCGAGCGTAGGGGCAGTGGCTAAGAACCGGCTATGCAGGCTATCCGGATCGATATGGAAAACGTCGCTCAATGATGCGACCGCGAGTGATCGGGATGCTATCCCATTGTCCCTGGTCAGAACAGCTTCGGTAATCATGTGGGCGCGCCGGTCCAGTTTCAGGAACCAGTCAGAGGCCTTCAGGGCGTCCCAGCATTCGGCCTTGCTATAACGGTATGGCGGATTCGCAGTGCCCAGGCCAGTGACGAACATTCAGGCTCCCAACGCGTCTTGGTAATACAGCAGTAAAGTCGACAGAATTAGGGCGCGATGGTGATTGCGCGCTGCACGGGTGGTGGCAACGGCGCAAGGACGATTGGCTTGCTTCGCGCATTTGTCATCGGCGGCACAGGCGCTTGAGCTGGGGTTGGAACGACGTCCACGCCTCGCGGTTCGAACAATATTACGGGCGGCGACGCAAAGACACCTCTGAGCACGCAATCGGGACCCGTGCGCTCCCTACACGCGGGATTGGCGTCGATAACACTCTGCGTACGCTCGGTGGACTCTGCGGCAACCGCTGGCGCGATGGCTGCAACAAACAGCATCACCGCTGTAAGCATTCGCTTCATAATATGTCCGTCCCGAAAACGTCTTCGCCTTCAAGGGCAAGGGCACACTTGAAGCGGAGCAGAAGGTTGGGATTGGGGTGGGGTATATCAGTTGCCAACCCCCATCCCCACCCTGGCCCGCCCTTTAAAGGGGAGGGAATGAATAGGTAACACAGTACCTTTAAGCACGTTCTTCGAGCAGTTCTTCCTTGCGCGCAGCTATCCTGCCGCCAAGTTCCAACATGTCCAGCTTGGTAGCCTTTGCCTTCGGGAACATCTCTTCGTGCTCTTCCTTAACGTGATGCTTCACGTACTCCGACAAGACTTTGATCTTCGCGTCGAACATCTCCCCATCGGGATCCACGCCCTCGACCTGAGCGATGAGATCTTTAAGTGTGGCGTGCTCGACCGTTGCTTCGGGTACCAGTTCCTTGTCCTTTAAAGCCTGCTTCACAGCGGGGTAAAAGATCTCTTCCTCCACCTGTGCGTGCACGGTCAGTTCAGTGCAGATTTCAGCTACGAGACGCTTTTTCTTTGTTGTTGATGCCGTTTTTTCATACTCGGCGAACAGGCCGCTGACTACCTTGTGATCTGCGCGCAGTAACGCCGTGGCGTCCTTCGCCTTCGCTGAGTTGTTGGGGTTCGCCGGCTTTTTTGTTGCAGTTGTCATGATGTGTTTTCCGTTTCAGATGAGGTCGCGTCAAATCACGTAAACAACGCGATCAGAATAATGATGGGGATGGGTATGCCAAGAACCAGTAAAAGTAATGAACGCATTATTGCCTCCAAAAGTGTGTTTTCTTGAGTCGAATATCAAGCATCACGCTGACGTCCACCGTAAGTAGCTGCATAGCTAGCGACAAAGGCGCCGATAAGCGTGGCATTGGAAATTATGCTCTTTACAAGGAAGTGGAT
>JANNFC010000424.1:0-2018 GCA_031379405.1 Betaproteobacteria bacterium
CAAGTTGCCAAGCATAGAAAAACGATGCTTCCGGCGCCCCAGAATAGATCATCGTCGACAAAACGACGAGGATATACAGAGGTAGAATTAACATGAGCGGGGACTTAATTCGGATGCTCGGATAGCTGAGAACAATGGCCAGCGCGACGGGATCCAGCAACGAGAGTTCTACCCCCTTCACATAGCCGGGCCACATTGACCAGGAAATTGGCGCAATTATTAGATGCCAGAGGTCAAGGATGAAAGGAATAAAACCCAGTGCAGTCCAAATGATAGGTGCCTGTCTTGGATTATTGCGCAGTCGGGCAATGAGTATAGGAACCAGCGCAATATATAGCAGGAGAGCGATCCATTTCATGAGCGCACCTCTCCAAATCGAATACGGATATACGCAACATGGTGCAGTACATCAGGCCCGACGCCTCGCAATCGCCTAGTCACTTTGGGTGCTTTTTTGTTGCTGCTGTGATCGGCATAATGAACCAATAACTGCATCGGCCGTCGAGCTTTGAAAAGGGGGTAAATCACAATACAAATCTCAAGCCCGGTGTGAGCGATTGCGAATGGACCTCTTTAACTTTCGCGCCACTGACGCACTTTGGCGAAAGCCTGGGAGTCGATCGAAAAACCGCAAATCGGCGACATCGCTTCGTGACGACCTCTGGTAGCCGAGTGGTGGCTCGGCAAAAACAGTTTTCACTTGCGGATTAGCTCGCCTGAACCAGACATAGGCGCCATCGATTGGGGGATGATGGTCTTCAAAGGATATTGCGCTAAGGAACGCGGCCAGTTCGGAGACGATCGCCGCACTGAAACCCATCATGTGCGCGCCTACAATATCGCTCGCAAGCAGATCCCCAGGATCGACGGCGGAATAGCCTCCATAAAATATCGACCACTCGTCCGGTAGCTTGTAGTTCTCTGCGCCTTCGACAAAATCTATGTCGTCTTCCAGTATCAGGACGCTGTGGCCGTCTGCCGCCGCCTTTTCGAGAATCGCGAGCTGACTATGGTATACCCCGCGCGCACCTTTCGATGAAAATGGAGCGGCTTCTGGAAATGTGCAAGCTTCAAAAAACTCTACTCGAGGATCATTTTCAAGCCCCACACGACGCAACTCTCTGCGCACCTCGGCGCGGCGATCTGTGCGGTAGCCAAGATTTATGATCCTGATGGCATCAAACTGATCGAACGGCACCATGATTCCTCTTGTGTATCCATATCCGCTGCATTTGCAACTTGACGCCCCGATTGCGAGAGCTTCGGCCAAATGGCAATCGTGAATTCAGATGCAGCAACCTGCTGTCGCCACACTGACCAACATTGACACTGATATCCATTTCGCTACCCAACTCTGGCGTATCGTGCCAACAATTTGCGATACGCATATTTCTGGCCCGATCATCTATCGATCCTATGGCCATGAAATGTTGAAATCCGGTTGAGACCATGTTCGCGGGGGCGAGTCAGTAATGTTATTCAACTCACCTGATTTTCTTGTCTTCCTCGTCATCGTATACTTAGCTTACCGAACCCTTCCCTTTCGGCTGCAGAATTACATGCTGCTGGTTGCCAGCTACTTTTTCTATGGTTGGTGGGACTGGCGGTTTGTATTTCTGATGGCGCTGTCCACTACTGTAGATTTCTGGGTGGGTTTGACTATGGATCGCGGAAAGTTGAGCGTACGAGAGCGCCTCATTTCCTCGGGGTTCCTAGTTCTTTCCGCTATTTTGTTTTTGGGTATTGCACCAAAAAACCTTTTCTCTGCGAGTCCCGGCCAGCCAATTATCGACCCTCAGGCGACGGGTTGGGCAGTTGCTGGCACCCTGCTTTTTTGCACGGTTGCTTACGGGACATACGAGACATTAATCAGGCTGGACGAGGAGAAAAGGAGACGTACCTGCCTAATCATAAGCATAGGAACGCAGCTCTTTATCCTGTCAGTCTTCAAATATTTCAATTTTTTCGTCGACAGTATGGAGGTGGTTGCAAAAGAAGCCGGCATTGCCGTCAGTTCG
>JANNFC010000506.1:0-11642 GCA_031379405.1 Betaproteobacteria bacterium
GTGCGGAATTTCGGTCAGGACTGGCGCTATTTGTTGCTGCGGGTATTTCGCAATTGGGATTTCCCCAAGGGGCGGGTGGAGGCAGGAGAGCTTCCGCTCGCCGCCGCCGTGCGGGAGGTCGAAGAAGAAACCGGGCTGACCAGCTTGGATTTTCGTTGGGGTGAGCTCTACCAGGAAACCCCACCCTATAGCGGCGGCAAGATCGCGCGTTACTACGTGGCGGTAAGCCCGCAGGGCGAGGTGTGGTTACCCACGAATCCGGAACTGGGGCGCCCGGAGCATCACGAATTTCGTTGGTGTGGAATTGACACCGCGCGGCGGCTGATTCCGGAGCGCATCGGCCCTGTTCTTGAGTGGGCGCAAAATACCGTTAAGGGCACGCGCTAAGGTTGATCAACGCGACTTTGCGGCAACCACCAGCGTGGGCCAGGCCAGCAGGCCCGCTAAGTTTTTGGGTTCAACGAAGACGACCGTGCCCTCGCGCAGCATGCGAGCGGTGTAGGTTGCGTTTGATCGCAGGTGGTTCTGTAGCAAATCGAGTAGGGTTGGGGCGCCTTCCGCGGCGATGCGCCGGTGATCCAGCCAAACGCGGCGACCGGTGAATGCGTCCGGGACGTTCTCCCCGCGCCCGTGTCGCGACGGGCCGAAGTCGATGCAACTGCGGGCGATGCGGGGAAAGGTCTGGCTTTGCCCCTCCGCATAGAAGGTATAAAGATGAAATTCAGAGAAGCCGGATATACCGCTGCCATAATGGTTGGCGGCATCACCGGCCAGGACGGTGAAGAGCACGCCGGTGCGGTAGCGCTCCGCCCATTCCGGATGGCGCTCGAAGATTTCTTCGCGCTCGGCACGAGCCAGGCGGGCGAGGCGGTTAAGGTCTAGGGTGGAGATGGGGGCTAGAGAGCGCATGCGCGATATGGCTAGGTGGGTGAATGAATAAGGGATGGGTTTGCGTACTATGCTCCAAAATGTGCGATTGCCAAGTGTAATGCTTAGAGAATATTTCGTCTTACGGCTGTTGGGCGCGGCGTTACTCGCCGGATTGCTCCTGCCCGCCCATTCCGGCGCCCAATCCTATCCCTCGAAACCCGTCAAACTCATCGTCCCCTTTCCGCCCGGCGGTGCGACCGATCAGTTGGCACGGCTGGTGGGCGAACGCCTGTCACGACGGCTGGGCCAGTCTGTCATCGTGGATAACCGGCCCGGTGCGGGTGCCAACGTGGGTGCGGAACTGGCGGCACGCGCGCCCAAGGATGGGTACACCTTGTTGATCGCGCCGACTTCCATCTACGCCATTTCGGCCACGTTGTACCCTAAACTCAACTACGATCTGATGCGGGATTTCGCGCCGATCTCTACCTTGGTCAATGCGCCGCATCTTTTGGTGGTGCATGCAGATTTGCCGGCGCGCAATCTGGTGGAACTCATCAAGTTGGCACGGGGTCGGCCGCAGGGTCTAAACCTGGCATCGCAAGGCAGCGGCACGGTGTCGCATCTGGAAGGCGAACTGCTCGCCAGCCTGGCCAAGATCAACCTGGTGCACGTGCCCTACCGGGGGAGCGCGCCCGCGGTGCAAGATCTGATCGGTGGCCAAGTGGACCTCATGTTCGATAGCATTACGTCATCGCTGCCGCATATCCGGTCAGGAAAATTGCGCCCCATCGCACTCACTACGGCACAGCGTTCCAGGCTCCTGCCCGAGGTGATGACCATGGTGGAAGCCGGGCTGCCGGGTTACATCACGGAGTCTTGGCTGGCGCTACTTGCGCCCAAAGGGACGCCCGATGCCGTGCTCGAGCGTCTCAATAAGGACGTCGTGGCGGTACTGAATGAGGCCGAAACCCGTGGCCGCCTCGGCGAGCTCGGGCTGGAAGCGCAGAGTAGTTTGCCCCAGGAATGCTGGAAGCGCTTTGAGGCGGAGCTCGTCAAATGGCGGCCGCTGGTCAAGACCTCGGGTGCGCGGGTGGACTAGAGCAACTACAACATTTCGGAAAACCTATGAAATCGGCATTGCAAGGTTTGCGCGTACTGGATTTGACCCGGATATTGGCCGGGCCCTTCGCTTCGCAGATCTTGGCTGATCTGGGCGCCGATGTGATCAAGGTCGAGCGCCCGCTCACGGGCGATGACAGCCGGAGCTGGGGGCCGCCTTTTCAAAAAGACGCACACGGACGCGAGCTCTCCGACAGCGTTTATTTTCAGTGCTGCAATCGGGGCAAGCGCTCCATGACCGCTGATTTGTCGCGCCCGCAAGGCCAGCAACTCATTCGAGAGTTGTGCCGGACATCCGATGTGCTGATGGAGAACTACAAGGTCGGCGATCTCAAGCGCTATGGACTGGACTACGAAAGTTTGCGAAAACTCAATCCGCGCCTGGTCTATTGCTCCATCACCGGCTTCGGTCAGGACGGACCCTATGCTGCGCGCGCCGGATACGATCCCGTGGCGCAGGCCATGGGCGGGCTCATGCACGTGACCGGCGCCCCCGATCGGGAACCGCAGCGAGTAGGCGTAGCGGTCACCGACAAGATTACCGCCTTGTATGCGGTGATCGCCATCCAGGCGGCGTTGCGCCACCGCGATCTCACCGGGCAGGGGCAATGTATCGATCTTGCTTTGCTGGACATACAAATCGCCTCCATGATCAATGTGGCGCAGTCCTACCTGTCCGAGGGGGTGGTGGGGCAAAGAAACGGCAATCCGCACCCTTCGGTGATGCCCTCACAGTCCTTCGTTTGTTCCGATGGCCTGGTCATGCTGGCGGCAGGCAACGATTCGCAATTCAAGAAACTCTGCGACGCACTGGGCGCCCCGCAATGGGCCAAGGATGAGCGCTTTCGCACCAATGCCGCGCGCTTTGAACACGGTACAGAGCTGACCGAGCTTATCGAGTCCATTACGCGTACGCGTGCGACGCAATGGCTGACGGAAAAGTTATCCGAATACGGTGTGCCCTGCGGTCCGGTACAGAACATCGCGCAAGCTTTTGCCGATCCGCAGGTGCGCCATCGCGGCATGCGCGTCGAACTCGACGATGAGCGGCTTGGTAAAGTCGCGTTGGTGGCCAGCCCCATGCGCTTTTCCGAATCGAAAGTGGTGTACCGGTTACCGCCGCCGCGTCTCGGAGAGCATACGGAGCGGGTGCTCGATGACGTGCTGCGATTGTCGCCAGAGCAGATCTCCCGATTGCGCGCCGACGGTACGGTTTAGAGCTAGTCGTGGTTGCGGGCACGCGTGATGGCCGCGCTGGTTGACGTAATCTTGTCGCTCGCGTCCGCTAATTTTTGTGAGCAATTGATACTGTCGGGGGTACGCCTGGTGCGCAGTTGCTGGCGCAGAATGTCGTTGAACTTGGCGCTTCCCAGTTGAATGACCTTGGGATCGAGACCGCTAAATGCAAGCAGTAACATGGTATTGGCTTTTAGCAAGTCGGAGGCGGGCTCATCCCCGCAAAGTCGGGCAAAGGCCGCCGCCGCGGCATTTTCTTCAAGCATTCCATTGAGTGCGGTGTTGTCGGCTTGCGCGAAGGAAGGTGTGGCGAACCGGGCAACGCAAGGGATAGTGAACAGGACAGCGCACAGAACCGAAAGCGATTTCATTGAGGACCTTTTGAGGCATAGTGGAATGCCTTCGATTCTACGGCCGTTTACCGGCTCCAAGTGAGCCTGCACCAGACCCGGAATCGATGGGTGTAGTATTGGGTCACTTCTTACATCGGACGGGAGAAACCGCGTGAGGCAGCAGCGTCAATGGTGGTGCGGATGGGTCTTGATTATCTTGCTTGCCGGGTGCGAACCGGCGCCGAAAACTTCCGCGCCGATAGCGGCCAAGGTCAACGGCGATGAGCTTTCCGTGGATCATATCAATCTCTCTCGGGCGAGCGCCAGCAAATCGGGCGAACAGCAGGGCAAAGACACTGGCAAGCGAGTCCTGGAGCAATTGATCAACCAACAACTGCTCATGCAACAGGCCATCGAAAAAAAACTGGATTCCGATCCGAAAGTAGCGCAAGCGCTCGATATGGCCAAGCGCGCGATTTTGGCCCAGGCCTATGTGCAGAAAGTCGCCAGCGGCACGCCCAAACCGACGCCGGAGGCGATCACCGAGTTCTACGCTAAGAATCCTGCGCTCTTCGCCGAGCGGCGTGTCTATAAGTTCAATCAACTATCCATCGCCGGACCCGAAGACTTTGGCCCCAAATTGCATGGCAAGCTCGAAGAGTTGGATCGCAATCCCGACAAAGCCATCATCATGCGGGAATTGGTCGCATGGCTACAATCGGAGAACGTCAAGTATCGCGCCGGCACCGCAACCCAGAGCGCCGAGCAATTGCCGTCGGAGATTCTGCCGAAATTTCACGAGATGAAAGAGGGCGACTTGATGGAACTGCCCGTCAAAGGAGGCTACAACGTGGTGCAGCTGGCGGCCTCCCAGACCCAAGCGTTGGACCCGGAAAAGGCAAAGCCCGTCATTGAGCAATACCTGCTGAATCGCGCGCGCCTGGAGCTTACCCAAAACGAACTCAAGCGGCTGCGGGGGATGGCCAAGATCGAATATGTTGGCGAATATCAGCAATCCGCCGGCGATGGCAAGACGGGCGCGCAGGCGGGTTTGCCCGATAGCGGTTCCAGTGATGGTAATGCGCAACCGGCGAACCCGGCGGAACGCGACGGCGCGGCGCCCGCCAAGCAATGATTCTGGTGACGGGCGGAGCGGGATTCATCGGTTCTAATTTCGTGTTGAACTGGATTGCGCAACACCAGGAGCCGGTACTCAATGTCGATGCGCTCACCTACGCTGGCAATTTGAAGAATTTGGAATCGGTGCGCGACTCGCCACGCTACCTGTTCGCGCACGCGGACGTGGCGGATCGTACGCTGATTGGCAAATTGCTTGCCAAACACCCGCCGCGCGCCATCATCCACTTTGCCGCCGAGAGCCATGTCGATCGCTCCATTCTAGGACCGGACGCTTTTGTCCAGACCAATGTGATTGGAACCTTTCATCTGTTGGACGAAACCACGCGTTATTGGCGCGCTTTACCCGAGGCGCGCAAGCGAGAGTTTCGCTTCCTGCACGTATCCACTGACGAAGTGTACGGGTCGCTCGGTCCCGGTGATCCGGCCTTTCGTGAAACCACGAGTTATGCGCCCAACAGCCCGTACGCCGCCTCCAAGGCGGCGTCCGATCACATGGTGCGGGCCTATCACCACACCTACGGATTGCCGACCTTGACGACCCATTGTTCCAACAACTACGGCCCTTACCAATTTCCCGAGAAGCTCATTCCATTGATGACCCACAACGCGCTGAACGGTAAACCGCTCCCGGTCTATGGCGATGGACGTCAGGTGCGCGATTGGCTGCACGTTAGCGATCATTGCGCGGCGCTTGAGCGCGTACTCGAAAGTGGACAAGTGGGGCAGACTTACAACATCGGCGGGCGCCACGAGGTGGAGAATATCGCAGTGGTAAAGACGCTGTGCGGCTTGCTCGATGAGATGTCCCCGCGATTGAATCGCGATCCTTACGCGTCGCTGATTACTTACGTCACCGATCGACCCGGGCACGATCGCCGTTATGCTATCGATTGCGGCAAGATTGAACGCGAATTGCAGTGGACGCCGACGGAAAGCTTTGAATCGGGATTGCGCATGACCCTACGCTGGTATCTGGACAATGCGCAGTGGGTGCGAAGCGTGGTCTCGGGCGAGTATCGCGCATGGGTCGAGCGCAACGACCCATCGCTGGTGAGCGTGTCATGAGAAGAGGAATCGTCCTGGCCGGCGGCTCGGGAATGCGGCTTTACCCCATAACCCAAGCGCTCTCCAAGCAACTCTTGCCGGTTTACGACAAGCCCATGATCTACTATCCCTTGTCCGCGCTAATGCTGGCGGGGATTCGCGAGATACTGATTATTTCCACACCACAGGACACGCCGCGTTTCGAACAGTTGCTAGGCGATGGCCAGCGCTGGGGGATGTCCATTACCTATGCGGTGCAGCCATCGCCGGACGGACTTGCTCAGGCTTTTCTGATCGGCGAATCGTTTATCGCGGGCGAGTCGAGTGCGCTGATATTGGGAGACAATATTTTCTACGGTACGGACCTTTCTCCCAGATTGAAGCAGGCGAATCAGCGCGATGTGGGCGCAACCGTTTTCGCCTATCCGGTCACCGATCCCCAGCGCTATGGGGTGGTGGAGTTCGATGATAGGGGACGCGCCCTGCGAATCGAGGAAAAGCCGATTGCGCCGCGCTCACGCTATGCCGTGACCGGTTTGTATTTTTACGACCATTGCGTGGTGGATTTTGCCAAGAGCCTGCGTCCATCGGCGCGCGGCGAGTTGGAGATTACCGACATCAATCAGCGCTATCTGGCGCAGGGCAAATTGACTGTCGAAGTCTTGGGGCGAGGTCACGCGTGGCTCGACACCGGCACCTGCGATTCCCTACTCGAAGCTGCGCTGTTCGTGCAAACCCTGGAGAAACGCCAGGGCCTTAAGATGGCGTGCCCCGAGGAGATTGCCTATCGCATGGGTTACATCGACGCCGAGGATTTGGATAGATTAGCCAAGCCGTTAATGAAGAACGGTTATGGCCTGTACTTGAAGTCTATCTTGGAAACAAAGCTTCTGGATTGAGTGCATGCAAGTCGTTGACGCAAACTTGGCGGGCGTCTTGCTGTTGGAGCCCAAGGTTTTCGGAGATCACCGGGGATTTTTCTTCGAGAGTTTCAATCAGCGCAGTTGGCAGGATCTGACACACCTCAGTGAAGCATTCGTGCAAGACAACCATTCACTTTCAGCCAGGAATGTGCTGCGGGGATTGCACTATCAGATTCAGCAACCGCAAGGCAAGCTGGTGCGCTGCACGGCGGGTGCGGTGTTCGATGTGTGCGTTGACATCCGGCGCTCCTCGCCGAGCTTTGGCCGTTGGGTGGGTTACGAACTGTCCGCCGACAACAAGCGCATGATGTGGATCCCCACGGGATTCGCTCATGGTTTTCTGGTTTTAACGGAGTTCGCCGAAGTTCTTTACAAGGCCACCGACTATTGGGCGCCCGAATACGAGCGCTGCATCGCGTGGAACGATGTGGATATCGGCGTTGTTTGGCCTACTTCCGGCGCGCCAATACTTTCACACAAAGACGTCGCCGGCACGCCATTGCACGCTGCCGAGGTGTTCGATTGAACATCCTGCTCACGGGTGCGCAAGGACAAGTGGGATGGGAGCTGGCGCGGCTGCTGCCGGCCTTGGGAACGGTGACGGCCTTGGGGCGGGCGCAGGTCGATCTTGCCGACGCAGCGAAGCTTCGTGCGGCGATATTGCAAGTGCGGCCTCAGCTGTTGGTGAATGCCGCTGCCTATACCGCCGTGGATCAAGCGCAGGTCGAGACGGATTTGGCGATGAAGATCAATGGCGATGCGGTTCGCGTCATGGCGCAGACGATGTCCGAGCTGGGCGGCGTCATGCTGCACTACTCCACCGATTACGTTTTCGATGGACGTGCCGGAAGACCGTACACGGAGGGCGATGCGGTGGGGCCGCTGAATCAGTATGGCGTTTCCAAGCTCGCGGGCGAGCAGGCGTTGAAGGCCTCCGGTGTCGCGCATCTGAACTTTCGCACGAGTTGGATCTATGGCAACCGCGGCCGCAATTTTCTTCTGACGATTCTGCGGCTCGCCCGCGAACAGCCGGAGTTGCGCATCGTGAGCGATCAGATGGGGTCGCCCACTTGGTGTCGCTACGTGGCGCGGGCGAGTTGCGAGATCCTGCGTCGCTGCTTCACCACATCCGCGGCGCAAGAGCGGCTGCGCGGCGAATGGTCGGGCACTTACCACCTGAGTGCGCATGGCGTAACCTCATGGCACGGTTTCGCCGAGGAGATTCTGCGGGCGCGCAACGGCGGGCGCTTGCCGCAGACACCGAAGGTGATCGCTATTCGTACCGCAGAGTATCCGGTGCCGGCGGCGCGGCCGCTGAACTCGCTGCTGGACAATGGGAAACTTCAGCGAACCTTCGCCATCCAACCTGTGCCGTGGGATGAGCTTTTGCATCAGTGTGTGGCGGAAATGCCGTAACGGTGCATGGCTGAGTTTTTCCAATCATTTTCGACTGTTCCGGCTACGCCGGTTTTGGGAGATCCGCACATGAATCGAATCGCTATCGTTCGCGCCGTGCCGGCATTGCTTGTTGCATCTTCGCTATCGGCTGTGTTCAGTGCGCCGGTGTCGGCAGCGGAAGACAGTGAGGGGGTGCTGGGCAAGTTGGGCAGCGCGCAAGTTGTGGCATCGGAGATTCGCCGGATCGTGACGCTGCAAGGCCCCGACGTGAAGAAGCAACTCGCCAGCTCGCTGACCGATCTTGATCGAGCCGTGCGCACGGAGTTGGTGCGTAAGTCGCTCGTAAACGAGGCACGGGAGAAGGGTTGGGAGAAGAAGTCCGAGGTCCAATTCTTGATGGAGCGAGCCAAGGAGCAAGCGCTGATGTCTGCCTATCTGCAATCGTTTGCCCAGCCTCCGGCGAACTATCCTCCCGAGGATATGGTGAAAGCCGCTTATGAGGCCAACAAGAGTGCCCTCATCACGCCCATTCAGTATCTGGTCTCGATGATTTATATCGGCTCACCGCAACAAGCGGACAAGAGCAAGAGCGACGCCGCCGCCAAGAAGATCTCGGAGATTTCGGCTAGATTGCAGAAGGATCCAAGCCTGTTCTCGCAACTGGCCAAGGAGCACTCGGAAGAGAAAACCAGCGCCGCCAAGGGAGGTGAACTGGGCTGGGTTACGGAGAGACAAGTGGTGGCGGAAGCGCGCGCCGCGATAGCTCAGTTGGAGAAGGGCGAAGTGACCGAGCCACTGAGGGGCAAGAGCGGATGGCATATCGTCAAGCTGCTGGACAAGAAAGTGAGCAGGCTCAGAACGCTTGAGGAAGTCAGGCCGGCTCTGGTGGCGGGCTTGCGGCTACGCAAGTTACAAGAGAACGAAAAGGCCTATCTGGAGAATATGCTGCAGAAATCCACCCTGATCATCAATGAGGTGGAGCTCTCCAAAACTCAGGATGCGTTGGCAAAGTAGGGAGGGTATGGCCCCGCGCCACGAGCGCGGGGGAAGGTGAGTTAACGCGCAACGTGGTTTACTTGCGCGGGTCGTCCCCAGCGTGCACGAACTCGATGGGATTGGAGATGGGTCCGATGCCCATTTCTTGCACTACGACATCTGTTTCCGCCCACGCGAAATGCGGCGCGCGGGCGTCGGTAATGTAGAAATGGCCGGGGGTGAATTTCTTCATCTTGGCTTGATCGAAATCCTCGCCCACGCCTGACCAGTAAGTTCCTTTCAGGACCACCACGCTACGCTCGTCGGGATGCCGGTGCGGCGGAAGCTTGTAGCCCGCCGGAATTTGCGCGCGAAACACGTAGGGCCCCGCTTGGCTGGGGTCTCCCAGCAGCATGATCATCTTCATTCCTGCGGGGACAGTGTTGCTCTCCTTCCATTCCTTGCCGGTCGCGGCGATAGCCTCCGGGCCGCTCATGATGTGCTCGATAGGAGCGATGGAAGGCTGATCGGCCGCGCTGACCGCGATGGCGGAGGTCGCGAGCAAACTGGCTAAAACGACGCGATTTGGTATACGCATGGATTGTCCTTGATTTTTTATTGTTGGCGAGGATCGTCTTCGGGATTGATGTACTCGATGGGATTGGTCACCGGACCTTCTCCCAGTACCTGCAAGATCACTTCGGTGCGGGCCCAGTTGTACAAGGCCGTGCCGGCCGGAACGACGAATGCGCTTCCTCCGGACATCTCCCGCATCTTTAGCGGGTTGTAGCGCTCACCGGCGCCTAACCAATAGGTGCCCTTGACCACGGTAACGAACTGATCGTTCGGGAACTTGTGAGGATGCATTTTGTAACCGCTGGGTAGGCGAAAACGCAGCATGTACGGCCCGACCTTCGAAGGGTCGCCATACACGACGAGCATTTTGGCGCCGTGGGGAATGCCCGGTTCTTTCTGCCATGCCTTAGGATCGGCGGGAATTACCGTGCGCATTCCCGATTCTTGCGCGAATACCGACGCGCTCGCGCTAAGGGCGAGCAATCCGGCGGCGAATAGCGCGCGCTGCTTGATGAACTTCATTCGAACAATCCTTTCGTGGATAAAATTAAGCCGTAAGCTGAGTCAGTCGTAAACTCAGCAAGTCGTAATTTGAGAGCGGGAAATAGTAGCACGGGGATTTTCCCCGTCATCGGTTAGCTCGGCGGCAATCACTACCTTACGAATCGAGTGCTGTTAGCATTCAGGTCATTCACTCCACTTAAATGGGAACCAATGCCCCGCTCGCTAGTGCTCGGACTGTTATGGTTACTCCTGGTTCCTTCGCCGCCGGCACTTTCTTTTGACGGAATTCGCGTCACGCTGCTCGGCACCGGCGGCGGTGCCGCGTCCAGCGTGGAGCGCGCGGGTCCCGCCACATTAATCGAAGCCGGTAGCGAGATACTTTTATTCGACTGTGGTCGGGGCGTAAGCCAGCGCTTAGTCAAGGCCGGAATATCAGTCGCCAAAGTGCAACACGTATTTCTGACCCATCTGCATTCGGACAATACCAGCGGATGCGCGGATTTGTGGCTGAGTGGATGGTTGCGCGGCCGTGACGAACCCCTGCCTGTTTCCGGCCCCCACGGCACGGTGGAGATGATGGATCACTTGCAGCGCGCCTACGCGCCCGATATTCAATCGCGCTTTCGCGAGAATAAAGTAGGCGCAAAGATCGCCGCTGCGGACATTGCCGAGAATCTGGTGTACGAATCCGATACCGTGCGAGTGACGGCCTTTGTCGTCGATCACGGCGACATGGCGCCAGCCTACGGCTACCGCATCGAGGCGGGTACGCGCGTCGTCGTGATTTCGGGTGGTACCACGTACTCCGAAAACCTGATTCAGAACGCACGCCGCGCCGCCGTGCTTATCCACGAGGTCATGGCGGTGGATAAGGACTTTCTGGAGGATTCGGCCTTGCTGCGTAAAGAGCAGGCGACTCACACGACTCCCGAGGATGTGGCCAAGGTACTGCGTGCCACGCGTCCAGGCCTGGCCATTTTGTCTCCGGTGGAATTGATACAAACCACCGAAGCCGATGTCATGCGGCGGGTCCGCCCCATGTATCCGGGGACGTTGGAATTGGGCTATGACCTGATGGTGATCGAAGTGCAAAACGAGATTCAAGTGCGCGGCGCGCCTTCGGATCGGCCCGGGATTCGCTAATCCACGATGATTCTCTGGCGACACTCAGAGATGTGCTGAACATTGAAACAGCACCACGCAGACGATCCGGCCCCTTCGCCAGGTCGTGAATCGATAGCGGTGTGGCTTTGGCGTCCATCGAGCGAAACGATGCCGCTGCTGCCGCCCCGGCAGCGACATCACCCAGCAGCGAGTGAACGTACGGTCGAATGCCGATGAGCGGCCCGCCCTGCAAGTTTCACTATGAGCTGCCACGGGAGATACCTGGGCGTCATGCCTCCCGTCTTCGTCGGCTGGGCAACACCGTCAAGCCGGCGTGGTATAAATTCTCGGATGCTTCTTTGATTCGCCCGAGGATTCATAACATGCCCGCCCCTCAAACCTCCACGCAGCGCATCCA
>JANNFC010000460.1:0-3125 GCA_031379405.1 Betaproteobacteria bacterium
TTGCACTTCCGCATAGCCCTTTGGGCGGCCGAGCGGGACTTGGAATATCCGGATCCTCGATGATCAGTTCTGTGGGCGCAGGCCGCGGTCTGGACTGGTTCATCGAGCGCGCTTTCCTTTTCCACGAAACAAGATCCGGGGTACCGCCACCACGGTGGTGGCGACGTTGAGCAACCAGTACAGCAAGGGGTACCAGATCTGTCTTGCGCTGGCTCCACCGCGCGAACAGCGCCCGATCGGCGCGCAACTCGGAGATATCTTGTGTGGTGGCCCATTGGCTGCGGTAATACTCGCGCGCCTGCGGACTGGCATCTTCGTAATCGTCTAACGTGGCGTCGTCGTGAAACAGTAGGCCATCGAATGGGATGTATTTGGCGAGATCCTGATAGATCTCAACGATAGTGCTGCGCGCTGGCGCACTGAAGGGCGTCCGCCACGCCGTCGCCATCCGGATCGGCGAAGGCTTGCAAGGTTCGTTGCACCATTCGTCAGCCTAACGGTTAGATGCACCGGACCGTCAACGGCGGGCTTCGCCCACCGTCGCCGGCCGCTGATGCAAAGCGTTAGGCTTTTCGTGGAGGGCGCGTCGTCTACTATTCGAGGTATGTTGATGAAACTGCTTTTCAGAATACTGTACACGTTCGTTGTCTGTTCATGCGCGCTTTACGCCTACGCAGCCGATTCCTACCCGACAAAACCGATCCGAATCATTGTTCCATTCGGACCAGGTAGCGCAAGTGATCTGACGGCGCGAGTGTTCGGAAAGTACCTTCAAGACCATTGGAAGCAACCAGCGGTTATTGACAATAGAGCAGGAGCAAACGGCATCATCGGAACAGACGCGATACGGACGTCTCCCCCTGACGGATATACGGTCGGGTTTGCGACTAATTCCACACATGCGGCGGCTCCGTACTTGTTTAAGCAGTTGCCCTATAAACCGCTGGAGGACTTCGAGCACATTGGTTTGTTTGGGGTCGCAGGATCTGTAGCGCTTGTGACACCTTCGAGTCCGTTCAAATCCATTTCAGAACTTGTTGCTTATGCGAAGGCGAATCCTGGAAAGGTGCTATTCGGGTACGCCGATACAAGTTCACAGGTGCCTTCAGAGCTACTGAAAACTCGATCAGGTGTTGAAATTGACGGGGTCCCGTACAAGACATTGGCAAACGCCATGACTGACTTGATTGGAGGTCAGATACACTTTATGTTCGCAAGCTACCCCGCATCATCTGGGCAAGTGCGAGGTGGCAAGCTTATCCCCATCGCGGTTACTGAATCTGACCGCAGCAATTTGTATCCAAAGGTTCCTACGGTCTCAGAAACGTACCCAGGCTTCGAAGTTCATGGTTTTGTAGCGCTTGTTGCTCCTCGGGGGACGCCAAAAGATGTGGTAACAAAACTAAATCAGGCCATGCGGGCTGCACTGTCTGACCCGTTGTTTCGGGAGCAACTTCTGAACAACGGACTTACTCCACGTCCAATGACATCTGAGGAGTTCAAAGTCTTCTTGAGTCGCGAGAGTGCTAGATGGAAAGATTATATAAAAGCGGCCAAAATTGAAGCACAGTAGTAGTGCTCCCAATGATGCCACTCGTGGCCTGAGATTGAACTCCGGTTTAGTGGGCGGGTGAAAATAGCACAACATGAATCAGCCTAACGACGATGGAGGGTGCGCAGGCGTATGCTCCTCCGGAATCTCCGGAGGTGCGCCATGAGCAAAGTTCAACAGTTGGAGAAAGAGATCGAACAGTTGTCTCCCGAGGAGCTTACTCAGTTCCGTCGCTGGTATGCCGAGTTCGACGCCCAAGTCTGGGATCGGCGGTTTGAGGCCGACGTAAAAACGGGAAAGCTAGACGCGCTGGCTGAAAAAGCTCTGCGTGAGCATGCGGCCGGCGAATCTACCGAGCTTTGAGTTATCACGCCTCGCCAGATTTTTGGTCCTGCTAACGGGCCCTGCCTGCTGAGGTGTGGGAGCTCGCGGACAATTCGTTCTCCTTCCTCAAGTCAAACGCTCAGCATCCGTCACTCCATTTCAAGAAGGTTGGCCGGTACTGGTCGGCACGCGTGGGGCTGCGCCATCGGGCCGTAGCCGTGGAGGCTCCGAATGGGTTGCTTTGGTTCTGGATTGGCGCGCACGATGAGTACGAAAAACTCGTCGGCTAACATTGCAATGCGCCGGATCGGCCACAGCCGGCTTCGCTAAAGTGGCAAGGATGAGTCGGGCAGAGCCGGCGGCGCGCGAGCTGGCACCTTGTTGCAAAGAGCAATCACGGACAAGAAGTTCCCTGCATGGCGGCGATTCTAGTAAAGGGGACCTCGCGGGCGGGGTATTGACCGCGCCCTTGACCAAAGGGGGCTACGTGAAAATCACTTCGCCCCCTTTGGAAACCCCCGAAGTTTGCCCTCGCGCCAAGAGCGCGGGGAATACGAGTTGAGCCAGTCAGGCGGTTTTTCTGGCCCATAGTGTTTAGTTCAGGAAATGGCAGCACTCGCAGCTTGGGCGTCGGATTGGATCAGGAGATGACGTCCAACCTACGCATCGACGGGAAACCCAACAGCGGTGCCGTTGGGCTCCCGGTCATGTGCGCCGTTAGGCCACCCCGAAACCGAGGGCATCGAATCGACATCGTGGTGTCGCAAGCGTTTTCGCTCAGGTTCGCGCAAGCCAAGCATCGCCATGAGTGGTAACACAGAACAATGAGGCCATCCAACACGGAAGTGGATTCCGATTCCTTGGCCGTGACAGCTTGCCTGCTGTGCTTTGGATCGCGCCAGATTGTCGATCCATTAATAGGCATCGTGATGTTGTTCGCTTTCGGAGAGGGCGTAGTACATCCCGATGCTGGCGCCGAAGCTGTTGTGCATTCACGGCATCGGAGTGGCGTAGTGCCAGGCGCATGGCCAGATGCGACGCACCGATGCGCTCTGTGATCCGAATGAGTGCGGCACGCGCATCGCGATCCCCTGGCGCGAGTTGAAGGACTTCCTGGAGGTGATAGATCGCGTCGTGGTAACGCGATCCTGCTTCCAACAACACCGCGAGCGTCCTTAGAAGTCCAAGCTGCTCCCGCCGCGGTAGTTCGAGTAGTGAGCCTGCCATGCGTGCAGGCTCACCTTCTTCG
>JANNFC010000480.1:0-3232 GCA_031379405.1 Betaproteobacteria bacterium
GCAACGGTGGTATCCAGCATACGGTTGCTGAAGCCCCATTCGTTGTGGCTCCGGCCGTCGCTTCGCGACTTAACTTGGCCATGGGCCAAGTTAGCCCGCACCGAAACGAACGGGGCCGCGGTGAACTCGGTCATTTTGCCCCCATTAGTGCGACGGTAGTATCCAGCATACGGTTACTGATCCCCATTCGTTGTCATACCAACTGCTGACTTTGACCAACGTGCCATCGGACACCTTGGTCAAAGTGGAATCGAAAATCGACGACGCCGGGTTGTGGTTGAAATCCACCGAGACCAAAGGCTCAACGTTGTAGATCAGCACACCTTTCAATTCGCCGTCGGCGGCTTGCTTCACAGCGTTATTCACTTCGTCGACGGTGGTTGCGCGCTTGGCGACGAAAGTCAGATCGACCAATGACACATTGAGCGTCGGCACGCGTACCGCGAATCCGTCGAGCTTGCCGTTGAGTTCCGGCAGTACTAACCCTACCGCCGCGGCGGCACCTGTCTTGGTGGGGATCATGGATTGGGTAGCGGAGCGAGCGCGGCGCAGATCCTCGTGATAGACATCGGTCAGCACCTGATCGTTGGTATAAGCGTGAATGGTGGTCATGAGGCCGCTCACCACGCCGATGCGATCGTTGAGCGCTTTGACCATGGGCGCTAAACAGTTGGTGGTGCAGGAGGCGTTCGATATGACCGTATGGCTGGCTTTGAGCGTGTTGTGGTTCACCCCATAAACCACGGTGGCATCCACATCCTTGCCGCCGGGGGCGGAAATAATGACCTTCTTGGCGCCGGCGGCCAGGTGGGCGCCTGCCTTTTCCTTGGTGGTGAACAGTCCGGTGCATTCCAGCACCACGTCGACGTTCAGTTCCTTCCAGGGCAGTTCCGCAGGATTGCGTTTGGCGCTGACTCTGATCTTGTCACCGTTGACCACCAGGTAATCGCCATCGACCGCAATCGTCCCCGGGAAGGGACCATGTGCGGTGTCGTAGCGGGTAAGGTGGGCATTGGTCTGCGGGCTGCCAAGGTCGTTAATGGCCACGATCTGGAGGTCGTGCTTCTTGCCGCCTTCGTAGTGGGCGCGGAGAATGTTGCGTCCGATGCGGCCATAGCCGTTGATGGCAACGCGAATAGTCATCGGTGAAAGCTCCTATGTACGGGTCAAAAGGGGGGGATTTTAGCCTGTGGCGGGATGTTAGCCTGAAAGTGGTTTTCTGCCCTTGACCTGCGTCATGCCCGACTTTCGATCCCGCGCTTTCCTGCTCGACCACGTGCGCCACACCCTGGCGTTCTACCACCCGCGCTGCATCGATCCTGCCGGGGGTTTCTTTCACTACTTCAAGGACGACGGCTCGATCTACGACCGCTCGACGCGCCACCTGGTATCCAGCACCCGTTTCGTCTTCGACTACGCCATGGCCTACCGCCACTTCAAGGAGCCGGCGTACTTGCAAGCGGTGGAGCATGGCATCGCGTTCCTGCGACGCACGCACCGCAATCCCCAAACGCAAGGCTACGCCTGGGTGCTTGACCATAACGGTGTGCAAGACGCCACCAATCACTGCTACGGCCTGGCTTTCGTCATGTTGGCCTATAGCCACGCCCAACTGGCGGGTTTGGACGTCCGATCTCATATGGATGAAACCTGGGATGTCTTGGAGCGCAATTTCTGGTCACCTCAACACGGCCTCTACGCCGACGAAACCACAGCCGAATGGCGCGTGCTTCCTTACCGCGGACAGAACGCCAACATGCACGCATGCGAGGCCATGCTCTGCGCCTTTGACGCCACCGGAGAACAGCGCTACCTGGATCGTGCCGAGACGCTCGCCCGCAACATCACGCAACGCCAGGCGGCGCTCGCCAACGGCCTTATCTGGGAGCACTACCACGAAGATTGGTCGGTGGATTGGGAATACAACAAACTCGACCGAACCAACATCTTCCGCCCATGGGGATATCAGCCGGGGCACCTCACGGAATGGGCGAAGCTGCTGCTCATTCTGGAACGCCACAAGGGCCGATTACGCCATGCCTCGGATTGGCTTGTTGCGCGCGCCGTGCAATTGTTCGACGCAGCACTGAGCAAAGCCTGGGATTCAGAACACGGCGGGATCTACTATGGCTTCGCACCGGATGACAGTATTTGCGACGGCGACAAGTACTTCTGGGTGCAAGCCGAATCCTTCGCCGCCGCCGCTTTGCTTGCGCAGCGCACGGGTGAGGCACGCTTTTGGGAATGGTACGACCGCATCTGGGACTACAGTTGGCACCACTTTGTCGATCACAAATATGGTGCGTGGTATCGCATATTGAGTCATGACAACCGGAAACTCAGCGATGAGAAAAGCCCCGCCGGGAAGACCGATTATCACACCATGGGCGCATGCTACGAAGTCTTGAGTGCGGTTTAGTGCTTTGCGTGGAATTTCCTAACCTTCGAGCCTTTTTTTGATCTTTTCCAGCATGCGCTTGTCCAGAACATCCTTTTCGCGATAGTCCGTTTTGGTTCGAAGTAAGCCGTCGATATTAAGCACTCGAACACTCACTCCTTCGATCTCCACGATTCGAATGTAGGGTTCCACTGATTCGTAGGTTTCGCCGTTCGCGGCAAATAGCAGGTCTACCATGATTTCGTCGGCAACTCGGATGTTCTCAGGATCGTTACCTTGGGGTTCGAACCACACTGGGTCCAGTTCCTTTGCTGATTCGAGAAAATCCAAGGCACGCTTGACCTTGTCTCCGTTGGTCCTGGTGGCTTTCAGCAAGACGTCGATGTCTTCGGTGGCGCGCACGAAGCCGTTAATGCGCACGGCTTGCCCGCCTATCAATACGTACTCGACATTCTCTTCGGCGAATCGCGCAAGCAACCTCAGAATGGCGTTCTCGAATTTCATGGCCCGTTGATTCTGCGCGCAGTCATGATCATACGTTCCTCATCGATTCTCGCGAAATATGCAAATGTTCCTCTGAACAATCCGCGTGGGTGGGGCGCAGCGGCGCTGCGCAGTGTGGCGTCCAACACGCAGCCGCGCCGAAAGGCCTCGACGGGGTCGAGCGCGAATTCGGAATGGTCTTTATTGACCCCAACGATCCTCATGGCGTGTAGCCTTTAGCGATTAACTCGTATTCCCCGCGCTCTTGGCGCGGGGGCAAACTTCGGGGGATTCCAAAGGCGGCGAAAGGGGATCCGTACGGAGCCCCCTTTGGTCAAGGGCGGGGTCAAT